>NZ_JBHXSG010000001.1:0-71818 GCF_042714835.1 Streptomyces sp. NPDC058678
GCCCCACCCGGGGCGGCCCGCGCGACGGTCGGTTCGTGACCCGGGGGAGGGGTATCAAGATGACGGCGTCGAAAGGGACGTGATGGGGCCGGGAACATCCAGCGGGTCGACGGCACTCGACTCCGCCACACGTGAACTCACCCGCGCGGTACTGCTGTTCAGCCTGGCCGGCCGGATGCGTCCGGCCGACTCCCCGCCGGGCGCTCTCGTCGACCGCTACGACTTCGGCCGCTTCGAACCGCACCTGAGGTCCAGCGAGAAGGTGCTCCCCGTACCGGTCCTGGCCGTGCCCGCCGCACCGGAGGACCTCCACCTGCCGCACGGCAGCCACGGCCTTCCCCTGGCCACGGTCGAGATCATGGTCGCCGCCACCCCGCGCGGTGACGTGACCCTGCTCCTGGACTGCGGCTTCGCCGCCGACACCGAGCCCGCCGCCCTCGCCGCCTGGCTCGCGGACACCTGCTTCCACCGCGAACGCATCCGCCTCGGCGGCAGACCGCTGCTGGACGTGCTGAACGAGCGGCTCGCACTGCCGACACCGCTCGCCCACGGCCAGAACGTGCACCAACTCGTCTTCCCCGGCGGACGGCTGCTGCACGCCCTGCTCGCCGACGGCGACGGCGACGGCGACGACGAGGCCCGCCGGCCCGCCCTGCTCAACGAGATCGTCTACCGCGGCAAAATGCCGGCGACCCACACCCCCGACCTCGACGCCACCATGCCGCCCAACCTGCGCGCCCACGGCGTCACCCTCTCCTCCCACGGCCGCGGCGTCTCGGTCCAGGCCGGCTGGGCCCCACACGTGGAGAACGGCCTGACCCTGGTCGCGCTCGGCATGATCTCCGCGCTCGCCACCCTCCAGCGCACCCGCCTCGCCGCCTTCGAGACGATGCGGGCCAACGAACGGGCCCTGACGGACTCGCCGTACGAGGTCCGCTCCCTCATCTCCCGCCTCTCCGCGGGCGTCAACGAACTGCAACTGGACCTGGCGTTCGGCGTCGAGGCCTACGTCGACAGCCTGCTGATCCCCGAAATGCTCATGGAGAGGTTCCAGTCCTCGCTGCGCGACGCCCTCGGCATCCGCGACAGCCTCGACAACTCGGCCCGCATGGTCGAGCGCCTCACCTCCGTGATCAGCGCCCGCTCCGCCGCCCTGGACGCCGAACTCGCCGAACGCGACGACCGCCGCGACCGCACCGTCTCCGCCCTCGTCGCCGCGGCCACCCTCATCGCACTGCCGCCGACCCTGCTGCTGACGTTCTTCGGGATCAACGGCACCAACGTCGACGCCGGCCGCTCCATCCTCGACCTGCACACGTACGGCACGGCGTACGCGCTGGCCTGGCTTCCCTTCGTGGTCCTCGTCGTGATCGGATACGTCCTGCTCAGGCGGGTCAGCCGACGCTCCGGCACCCTCCTGTCACCGCCCGACGGCGGGCCGCCCGCACCGGTGCCGCCACCCCGATCCGCCTCCGGGAGCTGAGTCGACCATGCGCCTTGGAAGGTGACCTGACCGTGCCGCGACGACCCGCCGTATCGGCCCACCGGGGAGGATCCGAACGCGCCGCGGCCGCCACCTGGGCGGCGTACGAGGACGCCATCGCCTCCGGCGCGGAGTACGTCGAGTTCGACATCCGGCGTACCGCCGACGGTGTCTTCGTCGTCTACCACGACCCCCGAGTCGCGCACTCCGGCCCGCTCCTGTCCCGGATCACGCACGCCGAGCTGAGCGAGCGCGCCGGGTACGCCGTGCCGGTCGTCGACGACGTCATGGCCCTGATCGCCGGGAAACTGTTGGGGCACCTGGACCTGAAGGAAATGGGGCACGAGCGCGAACTGATCGACCGGGCGATCGCCCTCCTCGGTATGGACGGTTTCGTCGCCACGACCCTGGAGGACGCCTCCGTCGCCGCCATCAGGCGGGCGTTCCCCGCCGTACGCACGGCCCTGTCCCTGGGCCGGGACCGCAGGGACGTCGGCCCGGCCCGGCTGCCGGGGATCCGGCTGAGCGAGCTGCTGCCCATGCGGCGGGTCCGCGCCTGCGGCGCGACCGGTATCGCCGTGCACCAGGGGCTGGCGCGCGCGAACGTCCTGCGCGAGGCGGCCCGGCACGGCCTCTACACCATGGTCTGGACGGTCAACGAGGACGCCCCGATGCGCGCCTTCCTCGCGGACCCGCGGGTGGACGTCCTGGTCACCGACCGGCCTCGGCGGGCGGTCGCCCTGAGGGGCGGAAGGCAGGACGAGCGCAGACTGGGGTACCCGTCCGTGTGACGGAGCCCTCCACCGACCAGACCCACCCATTGACAAGAAGGCACTCAAGTTTTGTGCTGGAGTGCGGGAGGCTCCCTGGCGGAAGGGGACAGCGATGGGACGTGCGGTCGGAATCGATCTCGGGACCACGAACTCGGTGGTGGCCGTGCTGGAGGGCGGCGACCCCACCGTCGTCGCGAACGCGGAGGGGGCCAGGACCACACCGTCGGTCGTGGCCTTCGCGAAGAACGGCGAGGTGCTCGTCGGAGAGGTCGCCAAACGGCAGGCCGTGACGAACGTCGAGCGCACCGCGCGCTCCATGAAGCGTCACATGGGCGACGCGAACTGGCGCTTTCCCGACCAGGGCGCCATCGACGGCAACCGCTACCGGGCGCAGGAACTGTCCGCCCGGGTGTTGCAGAAGCTGAAGCGGGACGCCGAGTCCTACCTCGGCGAGGACGTCACCGACGCGGTGATCACCGTCCCCGCCTACTTCGACGACGCCCAGCGCCAGGCCACCAAGGAGGCCGGGGAGATCGCGGGCCTGAAGGTGCTGCGGATCATCAACGAGCCCACGGCCGCCGCCCTCGCCTACGGCCTGGACCGGGGCGAGGAGCAGACCGTCCTGGTCTTCGACCTCGGCGGCGGCACCTTCGACGTGTCGCTGCTGGAGATCGGTGACGGCGTCATCGAGGTCAAGGCGACGAACGGCGACACCCACCTCGGCGGTGACGACTGGGACCAGCGGGTCGTCGAGCACCTGGTGAAGAAGTTCAAGGGCCAGTACGGCATCGACCTCGGCAACGACAAAATGGCCCTGCAGCGACTGCGCGAGGGCGCCGAGAAGGCCAAGATCGAACTGTCCAGCTCATCCGAGACCACGATCAACCTCCCCTATGTCACCGCCTCCGCCGAGGGCCCCCTGCACCTCGACGAGAAGCTGACCCGCGCCCAGTTCCAGGAGCTGACCGCCGACCTCCTCGACCGCTGCAAGACCCCCTTCCACCAGGCGGTCAAGGACGCCGGCATCAAGCTCGCCGCGATCGACCACGTCATCCTCGTCGGCGGTTCCACCCGCATGCCCGCCGTCACCGAGCTGGTCAAGGAACTCACCGGCAAGGACCCGCACAAGGGCGTCAACCCCGACGAGGTCGTCGCCGTCGGCGCGGCCCTCCAGGCGGGCGTCCTGCGCGGCGACGTGAAGGACGTCCTCCTGCTCGACGTCACCCCGCTGTCCCTCGGCATCGAGACCAAGGGCGGCATCATGACCAAGCTCATCGAACGCAACACGACCATTCCGACGCGGCGTTCGGAGATCTTCACCACCGCCACCGACAACCAGCCCTCGGTCGGCATCCAGGTCTACCAGGGCGAACGCGAGATCGCCGCCTACAACAAGAAGCTGGGCGTCTTCGACCTCACGGGCCTGCCGCCCGCGCCTCGGGGCGTGCCGCAGATCGAGGTGGCCTTCGACATCGACGCGAACGGCATCATGCACGTGTCGGCGAAGGACCTCGCCACGGGCCGCGAACAGAAGATGACGGTCACCGGTGGCTCGGCCCTCCCCAAGGACGACATCGACCGCATGATGCGGGAGGCGGAACAGTACGCCGAGGAGGACCGTAAACGCCGTGAGGCGGCCGAGACCCGCAACCAGGCCGAGCAACTCGTCTACCAGACCGAGAAGTTCGTCCGCGAGAACGGTGACAAGGTCCCCGCGGACACCAGGTCGGAGGTCGAGTCCGCCGTCGCCGAGCTCAAACAGCTCCTGGAACGGAACGCCGAGACGAACGACCTGCGCACAGGCGTCGAGAAACTCGCCTCCGTCAGCCAGAAGATGGGCCAGGCGATGTACGCCCAGGCAGCCGCCCAGCAGACGCCCACCGAGGACACGGACGCCGGCCGGCACACCTCGCCGCAGGAAGAGGAGGGTGTGGTGGACGCGGAGATCGTCGACGACGAGCGGGACCAGGACGGCAGGGGCGGCAGGGGCGAGGCGGGAGGGGCGGCTTAGCTCTTCCCGAACCGGACTGCCGGTGGTCGTGCGGATGTGCGGGGTGGGCCGCGTGGGCCAAATGGGTCATGTGGGCCGCGCGGGGTCGGCTGCGCGGCGCTCAGAAGTCCTCGCGGCGCTCCCGGAGCAGCTTCTTGGTGCGCTCGGCCGACGCGGCGCGCGCAGACATGTGGTCCAGAACCTCCAGATGCGTCGCGACCTCCTTGCGGGAGTCGAGATAGAGGGCGCCGGTCAGATACTCGGTGAAGACCATGTCGGGCAGCTCCGGCTCGCCGAAACGGAACAACGAGAACGGCGCGTACGTCCCCGGGTGCGGGCCCTCCTCGAACTCCGCGATCTGCAGCGTGACCCGGTCACGCTCGGCGAACTCCAGGAGCCTGTCCAACTGCTCGCGCATGACCTCGCCGTGGATGCTCACCGGGCGCCGCAGTACCGTCTCGTCCATGATCACCCACAGGTGGGGCGGGTCCGGACGCTCCAACAGCCGCTGCCGCTCCATGCGCAGTGACACATGCCGGTCGGTCGTCTCCGGCCCCGCCTGCCCGATCGTCCCCGCCTCCATCACGGCACGCGCGTACGCCTCGGTCTGCAACAGACCCGGCACGAAGTGCGGTTCGTAGGAGCGGATGATCCGGGCGGAGCCCTCCAGGCTCACGTACATGCTGAACCACTCCGGCAGCACGTCGTGGAACCGCTGCCACCAGCCCGGCTGGTTCGCCTCCTCGGCCAGGTCTATGAAGGAGGCCGTCTCGTCGTCGCCGACACCGTACGTCTCCAACAGCACCTGGACATACGGTATTTTCAGCGCGACCTCGGCCATTTCCATCCGCCGTACGGTCGCCGGGGCCACCCGCAGAACCTGTGCGGCCTCCTCGCGCTTGAGGCCGGCCGCCTCCCGCAGTTCCTGCAGGCGTCTGCCGAGCACCACCTGACCCACGGTGGGCGCAGGACGCCGCTCACTCACGCCACGCCTCCCCTACGCGTCGAAGCTTGCGTGCAGTGTGCCATGTTCGATGGCGGTCTCATCAGTCCCAGGGGCCGGGAACAGGCCTCAGGGATGGGGGGCGATGCGCTTAACGGCGACCGGGATTACCTCAGGGGTAATCGACCGGGGCGTCGGCGGGCGGGATCGTGGTGGTACGGGTTCCGGGCCGGCGCACTCCGGTCCGGGATCCGCATCCGGCATCCGCATCCGGGATCCGGCATCCGCATCCGGGATCCGGCATCCGCATCCGGGATCCGGGATCCGGCACGGGATCCCACGCGAATGCGGCGTCCCGGATCCCGTCTTCCCCACTCGATCTCCACGGAGGGTGATTCGTCATGTCCGCGACCCAGCTCGCCGCGCTCGCCCGTAGCTCCGACCCGCACACCGTGCTGCGTCGCTTCCTCGTCCTGGACGCCGTGGTGACCGGGGCGAACGGCCTCGCCTACCTGGCCGCCTCCGGCCCGCTGGGGCGTTTCCTCGGCACGGACTCGGGACTGCTCCTCGGACTCGGTGTCTTCCTGACCGCGTACGCGGTGGCCGTCGGCCTGATCGCGGCCCGCGCCCACCCGGCCGCGCTGCCCGTCCGGGCCGTGATCGAGGCCAACCTCGCCTGGGCGGCGCTGAGTCTCGTCGCCCTGGGCCTGTGGCTGTCGCCGACGACGGCCGGCACGGTGTGGACCGTGCTCCAGGCTCTCACCGTCGCCGGGTTCGCCCTCCTGCAGTACGCCGCCCTGAGGAATCGTCAGGACATCAGTGAGTGAAGGTATTTGACCGTTGTCGGGTCGGCCGGGAGCAGCGTCTCGATGGCCAGCTCGGCGACGGTCACGTCCATGGGCGTGTTGAAGGTGGAGATGGACGAGATGAACGACAGCGTCCGTCCCTCGTGCTCGATCTGCATCGGCAGCGCGAAGTAGGCGAACGGCTCGGCCGGTTGTCCGTCCCGCACCTCGGCCGCCTCCTCCGGCACCGGGTACGAGGCGACCTCTTCGTACAGCGCCCGCAGCGGCTCCGAGCGGTGCAGGGCGATCTGCCGGCCCATCTGGGCCAGCAGATGCCCGCGCCACTCACGGAGGTTGCGGATGCGTGGCGCCAGGCCCTGCGGATGCAGGGTCAGCCGCATGGCGTTGAGCGGTGGCGCGAGCAGGGACTCCGGGATGCCGTCGAGCAGCATCAGGATGCCCCGGTTCGCCGCGACGACGTTGTACATCGCGTCGACCACCAGGGCCGGGTACGGCTCGTAGCCCTGGATCAGCCGTTCCATGCCTTCGCGGAGGGCGTCCAGCGCCGGATCGTCCAGCGGGGTCTCGGGGTAGTGCGGGGCGTAACCGGCCGCCAGTAGCAGCGCGTTGCGCTCGCGGACGGGGATGTCGAGGTGTTCGGCCAGCCGCAGCACCATGTCCTCGCTCGGACGGGAGCGGCCCGTCTCGATGAAACTGATGTGCCGGGCCGAGGACTCGGCGCGCAACGCCAGCTCCAGCTGACTGACCCGCCGTTGCTCCCGCCAGGCCCGCAGCAGCGGGCCCACCCCCTTGTCGGCGGGGGCACCGGCGGACGCGGCGGAACCGGACGCGAGAATGGTCATACGGACGACCGTAGCCGAGGAACGGCCGCGGTCGACGGGCAGTCGCAGCCGGGATGGCGGCGACCGTCGGCGAACAACCGTAGTCGAAGAACGGGCGACTGCAGACAATGGACAGTCGCCCGTGGTGAGTCGAGGAGTGGGCGCATGAGCCGGCCGCAGAAGCAGACACTGGAGACCGCCGCGGTCCACCGCGCCAGAGTGCGCGGCTGCCTCCTGGGCGGGGCCGTCGGCGACGCCCTCGGTTACCCCATCGAGTTCTCTTCCCTGGACCGGATCCGCGCGTCCCACGGTGAGCGCGGAGCGACCGGGTTCGTGCCCGGCGCGCACGGTGCGGTCGGCCGCATCAGTGACGACACGCAGATGACCCTGTTCACCGTCGAGGCCATCGTCCAGGCCCACGCGCGGGAGCGGGAGAAGGGCATCGGCGGCAGCTGGGCCGTGCTGCTGCGCTGGGCGTACGAGCGGTGGCTGGAGACCCAGACGAAGCCGGGCCCGGAGCAGGCCGCGCCGCCTCCGAGCGGCGCTCCCGCCGGCGGTCTGATCACGGAGGCCTGGCTGTACTCCCGCCGTGCCCCCGGCAACGCCTGCCTGTCCGGGGTCGCCCAGATGTACGCCCCCGACCCGTGGCTGGAACTCGACGGCAAGCCGGGTCAGGTGAACTCCGACTCCAAGGGCTGCGGCGCGGTGATGCGATCGGCCCCCTTCGGTCTGGTCAACCGCGCTGACGTGGCCTTCGCCATGGCCGCCCGCGGCGCCCAGATCACCCACGGCCACCCCACCGGCTACTACGCGGCGGGCGCGTTCGCCGCGATCGTGGCGCACATCGTCGACGGGGACTCCCTCGAAGGCTCGGTCCTGCGCGCCCTGCGCGAGCTGGAGCGCCACCGGGGTCACGAGGAGACCTCGGCAACGTTGCGTCAGGCCGTCGACCTGGCGGCGCAAGGCGCGCCGACGGCGGAGAAGGTCGAGTCCCTCGGCGCGGGCTGGGTCGCCGAGGAGGCCCTCGCCATCGGCGTCTACTGCGCCCTCGCCGCGACCGACGTGAAGGACGCCCTGCTGCTTTCCGTCAACCACTCCGGCGACAGCGACTCCACCGGCTCCATCTGCGGCAACCTCCTCGGCGCCCGGCACGGTGACGTCGGACTGCCGCACGCGTGGGTGGAACAGGTCGAGGGCCGTGCCCGGATCGCCGCCCTGGCCGACGACCTCGCGGCCTCGGCCCCCCTCTGGGGGAGTGTCCGCGACTGACCACCGGGGAACCCTCCTGACCAGGGCCGAAGCAGCCCGGCTGTGGCAGGCTGAAGGAACACCCGACATCCACGAAGGAGCGAGGTCATGCCCGTCGAACCGCTGTCGCAGAAGGACATCGAGGACCGTCTCGCGGAGCTGCCGGGCTGGTCGCTCGACGGCGACCGCCTCGCCCGTTCCTACCGGCTCGGCACGCACTTCGCCGCCACGGCGATGGTCGTCCACATCGCCCAGGTCCAGGAGGAACTCGACCACCACTCGGATCTCACCCTCGGCTACAACACCGTCTCCCTGACGGTGAACACCCACAGTGTGGGCGGGGCCGTGACCGAACTGGACTTCGAGCTCGCGGCGAAAGTGGAGGCGCTCGCCCCCGGCCACGGAGCCCAGTGACGCAGGTGCTGGACTACGACAAGGAGGCCGACGCCTACGACGCCACCCGCGGCGGCGAGCCCAGAGCCGCCGCGGCCGCAGGCGCCGTCCTCGGCATGGTCCCCGCCGACGCCCGCCGCCTGCTCGACGTCGCCTGCGGCACCGGGATCGTGACCCGTCGCCTGGCGGCAACCCGGCCGGCGCTGCGGGTGACGGGCGCGGACCTGACGTACGGGATGGCCCGGACGGCGTCCCTGCGGCTGCCCGGGGCGATCGTCCTCGCGGACGGCCGCCGGCTGCCGTTCCCCGACGGGGCGTTCGACGCCGTCACCAGTGTGTGGCTGCTCCATCTGCTCGACGGGCCCGACGACGTCCGGGCCGTCGTCGCCGAGTGCGCCCGCGTGCTGCGGCCGGGCGGCGTGTACGTCACCACCGTCGACAAGGCCGCCGCGCACGACGTGGGCAGCGACATCGACGCGGTGCTCGCGCCGCGCCCGCGTCGGCCGGCCCAGGACGGGCACGGAGCCGTTGTGTCGTATGCAGTCGCCTGTGGACTGGATCCGGTGGGAGAGACCCTCTTCCCCGGCCTCGGTCAGGGCCGCAGCCCGCGCAGTACGGTCGCGGACCTGCGGCGCGGCTGGTTCACACGGCTGCCGCCCGGCCATCCGCTCGTCGAACGGTTCGCCGCCGGCCTGCGGGCGCTGCCCGACCAGGACCGGCCGCGGCCCGACCCGGTGTTCACGGTGCTGGCGTTCCGGAAGACCGGCTGAAGTCCATGGACCAGTTGGTCACCCAGGTGTCCCCGTCGTCCACCGAGAAGGCCTGTTCCCAGCGGGCCGTGGTGGCGGAGATCCCCGACCACACGAACCGCACCCGCACGTCCTTCCCGTCGTGTGTGTCGTCGCCGTGGAACACGCCGTGCCCGCCCTCGAAGCGGCCGATGACCGGCGGGAACAGTCTTCCACTGCGGCTGGAGGACCAGTTCAGTGACCACTGCCGGCTCTCCCGGTCGAAGAGCCGTAGCGTCAGCCCCTTCCATCCCTGACCCGGCACGTCCAGTTCGTCGATGTTCGCGGCCCCGTCGAACAGGCTCCAGCAGCGGCCGGCGGCATCGAATTCCTCCCAACCGCTGTCCGGGTCGAGGCCGACTGGTGTCCATCCTGCTGCTGCTCCAGACCCGCGGCCGGATGACCGCCGCCCAGCTCGCCGAGGAACTGGAGGTCTCCGTCCGCACGGTCTACCGGGACGTCGAAGCGCTGAGTGCCGCCGGTGTCCCGCTGTACGGGGACGCGGGCCACGCCGGTGGCTACCGTCTCCTCGACGGCTACCGCACCCGTCTCACCGGCCTGACCGCCGGAGAGGCGCAGGCACTGTTCCTCTCCGGGGTCCCCGGTCCCGCCGCGGACCTCGGTCTCGGTGCCGTCCTGGCGGCCGCCCAGCTCAAGGTGCGGGCCGCCCTGCCGACGGAACTGCGCGCGCACGCGGACCGGATCAGCGGGCGCTTCCACCTCGACGCTCCGGGATGGTACGCGGACGGGGTCGAGACGCCGTACCTGTCGGCAGTCGCCGACGCGGTATGGAACAACCGTATCCTGAATATTGTATACCGTCGCTGGCGTGCGCCCACCGATGTGGAGCGCCGCCTCGAACCGTACGGACTGGTCCTCAAGGCGGGCCGCTGGTACGTCGTCGCCGGCCCCGAACCACGCACCTTCCGCGTCGACCAGATCCTCGAAGTCACCACCGGCGCAGCGGAATTCTCCCGCCCCGACGACTTCGACCTGACCGCGTACTGGACGGCCCACCAGCGCGACTTCCATGCCCGGCTCCGGCAGGGCGAGGCGGTGGTGCGCCTGGCGCCGGGCGTGCGGCTCGCCAGGCAGACAGTGGCCGACGGACATACCGACGACGACGGCTGGACCGTGGCGACGGTCCCCATCGAGTCCCTCGACCACGCCCACGCCGAGTTCCTGCGCCTGGGCACCGGCATCGAGGTGCTCGAACCGCCCGAGCTGCGCGCGAAAATCGCCCGCACGGTCGCCGAATTGGCCGAAAGATACGGCAACTCGATCGCGCACGGCGGCGACTGAGGAGGAACGGAACCCGCCCGTCCTCCCAGGAGGTTCGCCCCGTGCAGAACCCGCACCCGCACGCGCAGTCACACCCCCAGCCGGACCCGGAGCCGCTCCCGCGCAGGCACCGCAGACGCCGAGTGCTCCTCACGGCGGCAACCGCCGTCGCGGCCCTCGTGGGCGCCGGACTCACCACGTCCCTCGGCGCCGACACCGCCGAGGCAGCCACCGCCCGCCAGGTCGAGAAACTCGACCGCGGAGTCGTCAGCGTGCACATCGACAGCGGCAACCTGGTCAGCTGGCGCTGGCTCGGCACCGACCCGAACGACGTCTCCTTCAACGTCTACCGAGCCGGCACGAAGGTCAACTCCACCCCGGTCACCGGCTCCACGAACTACTTCCACTCCGGCGCCCCCGCCCAGGCCGACTACACCGTCCGCGCGATCGTCGGCGGCGTCGAGCAGAGCGACTCCGTCCACGCCGTCCAACTCCGCACCGGCTACAAGGACGTACCCATCACCCCGCCCGCCGGCGGCACCACACCCGACGGCGTCGCCTACACCTACGAGGCCAACGACGCCTCCGTCGCCGACCTCGACGGCGACGGCGCGCTGGACTTCGTGCTGAAGTGGCAGCCGACGAACGCCAAGGACAACTCTCAGTCCGGCTACACCGGCAACACGATCGTCGACGGCGTCAAGCTCGACGGCACCCGGCTGTGGCGCATCGACCTGGGGCGCAACATCCGTTCCGGCGCGCACTACACGCAGTTCCAGGCGTACGACTACGACGGCGACGGCAAGGCCGAGGTCGCCATGAAGACCGCCGACGGCACCAAGGACGGCACCGGCGCGGTCATCGGCAGCTCGTCCGCCGACCACCGCAACTCCAGCGGCTATGTGCTGTCCGGCCCCGAGTTCCTGACCATGTTCAACGGCCAGACCGGCAAGGCGATGCAGAGCGTCGACTACGTCCCGGCCCGCGGCACCGTGTCGTCGTGGGGCGACTCGTACGGCAACCGAGTGGACCGTTTCCTCGCGGGAACGGCGTACCTGGACGGCTCCCGCCCCTCGCTCATCATGGCGCGCGGCTACTACACCCGCTCGGTGATCGCCGCCTGGGACTGGCGGAACGGCACCTTCACCCGCCGCTGGACCTTCGACACCTCCTCCTCCACCAACGCCGGCAAGGGCTTCGACGGCCAGGGCAACCACAGCCTGTCCATCGCCGACGTCGACGCCGACGGCAAGGACGAGATCGTGTACGGCGCCATGACCGTGGACGACAACGGTTCCGGGCTGTGGACGACCAAGACGGGCCACGGTGACGCCGGCCACGTCGGGGACCTCAACCCCTCGCGGGCGGGCCTCGAGTACTTCAAGGTCTCCGAGAGCACCAGCCAGCCCGGCTCGTGGCTGGCCGACGCACGCACCGGCGCCCTCCTGTGGCAGACGGCCTCCGGCGCCGACAACGGCCGCGGAGTCGCCGCCGACATCTACGCCGGCAGCGCGGGCGCGGAAGCCTGGTCCGCCTCCGACACCACCCTGCGCTCCGCGACCGGCGCCTCCCTCGGCCGCGAGCCCTCCAGCATCAACTTCGTGAGCTGGTGGGACGGCGACACCGTCCGCGAACTCCTCGACGGCACCCGCATCGACAAGTACGGCACCTCCGGCGACACGCGCCTGCTGACCGGCTCGGGCGTCCACTCCAACAACGGCACCAAGGCCACGCCGGCCCTGTCCGGTGACATCCTCGGTGACTGGCGCGAGGAGGTCGTCTGGGCGACGTCGAACAACACGGCACTGCGGATCTACTCGACCCCGACCGAGACCAGCACCAAGATCACGACCCTGCTGCACGACACGATGTACCGCACGGCATTGGCCTGGCAGAACACCGCATACAACCAACCGCCGCACCCGAGCTTCTTCATCGGGAGCGGGATGGCGACGGCACCGCGGCCGACGGTCTACACACCCTAGTCACCGCCCGTCCCAGCCACCGTCGCTGCGGTGGCTCGGTACGGAGGGCGCGTGCCGCGGCCGGCACGCGCCCTGTGAGTTCGTCAGCTCACCTTGCAGCTCTGATCACCGAGCTTGAACGCCGCCGGTTTCGTGTTCGTCCCCGACCAGCTCCCCGTGAACCCGAAGCTCACCGACGAGCCCGCCGCCACGTTGGCGTTCCACCCGACGTTCTTGGCCGTCACCGCCGTGCCCGACTGCGCGTACTCGGCGTTCCACACCTGCGACACCTTCTGCCCGTCCGCGAAGGTCCAACCGAGTGACCAGCCGTTCCACGCGGTTGAGCCGGTGTTGGACAGTTGCACGTCCGCCTGGAAGCCGCCCGACCACTGGTTGGTGACCTTGTACGTCACCGCACAGGCGCCGGTCGGGGTCGGGTCGGGGCCCGGTCCCGGATCCGTTCCGCCGCCTCCGGTATCGGAGCTGTCGCCGTAGATGACGCCACGGCCGTTCGTCGCCACGTACACACGGCCGTACACCCGCGGGTCACCGGTGATCGCCGCACCCGTCCAGCCCCATTCGTGGGCATCGTCGTTGATGCGGGTCCAGGTCGCGCCCTTGTCGGTGGAGCGGAAGATGCCGCGTACTCCACCGATCTTCGCGCTGGTGTAGAGCGTCTGGTACGACGCCCCCGTCGCCGCCTTGCCGAAGCCGATCGTGTCGGCCTGTTCGACGCCGGAGAGCTTGGCGAAGGTCGCGCCGCCGTCCGTGGAGTGCCACAGCCCGTACGCGCCGTCGCTCGCACCGCCCGCCAGCCACACATCGCCCTTCGTCCCGGGCAGCGCCTTGAAGCGGACGCTGTCACCGCTCGGCAGGCCGGTCGCCGAGGACGCGGTGAAGGTCGCGCCGCCGTCCGAACTGACGTAGAACTTCCCGGACTTGAAGCCGTAGAAGACCTTCGGGTCCACCCGGTCCGACTCGACGATCGCGCCCGCGGGGATACCGCTCGACGCCGCCCAGGACGAACCGAAGCCCGTCGCGTACTGCACACCCGTGCCCGCCGGGCTCCACACGAACCGGCTGCCGTCGGCCGCCGCCGCGACCGTGCCGCCGCCGCTGACGCCCGAAGGGTCGGTGCCCGCGAACCAGTTGGCGCCGTTGTCCGTCGAGAACGCGATGTGCGGCCCCGAGTCGAGGTTGCCGACCCGGACGACCGTGTTCGGGGTGGTCTCGGCGAAGTCCAGACTGGTCGTCGAGGTGAAGTTCGGCGAGGTGAACATCATCGAGGGGACCTTCGTCAGGTCCGTGTGCCGGAAGCCGCCGATGTCACCGAGGGCGCTCAGCAAAGGGGCGCCGGAGGGAGGCGACGCGAGGTCGTTGACCGCTGTCTCCTCCAGGCCCTGCACCATCGGCTTGATGGTGAACTGGCTTCCGCTGTCCCAGTTGGTGAGGTTCTCCGTGCCGTAGACCGTCGCGCCGGTCCCGTACATCATCCGGTCGGAGTCGAACGGGTCGATCTCCAGCGACTCGGTCATCCAGCCCAGCTTCGGGGCCTGCTCGGGCGGCGAGGGGTTCGCGCCCCAGGTCAGCCACGGGGAGGACGACACGTCCATCGTGTAGCGGTTCGAACGGTTGGGATACGAGGAGTAGTCCCACGCCTTCGTCCAGGTGCCGCCGCTGTCCGTGGAGCGGAAGATCTGGGTGTCCGGCCACCAGGAACTGTAGGCGGTGGCCATGACGGTGCCGGGCTTCTGCCGGTCCACCGTCAGCCCGCTGAAGCCGTAGTAGGTGTCGGCCTCGGCGACCGGGCTGATGTTCGTCCAGGCGCCGGTCGCGGTCGCGTACCGCCACAACTGGCCCTTCCCGCCGTCGTACGGGCCCCCCTTGTCGCTGTAGGCGAGGTACAGGTAACCGTTCTTGGCGTCCAGGACGCCCTTGTGCGCGAGGTATCCCGTCGGCTGCCCGGCGAGCCTGCCCCAGGTCGCGCCTCCGTCGGTCGACCCGTACACCGAGTTCTGCAGGTCCGCGACCCCGACGTAGACCGTCTTCGTCGCGTTCCCGGCCGTGCCCGTGGACTCGTCGAAGGTGACCCAGGCGATGCCCTGGTTGTCGCTCGAGTACCCGCTGGTGTCGGACGGGTCCGCCACGTAGTTGCCGACGTTGGGGAAGTTCGTCACCTGCGACCAGGTGACACCGGAGTCCGTCGACCTCCACAGGCCCTTGCCGCTCGGCGCGCCGAGGTACAGCACGCTGTTCTTGTTCGGGTCGATCGCCAGCCGCTCGCCCATGCCCCGGCCGGGCATGTTGCCGCCCAGCTTGAAGGGCAGGTCGGTCCTCTGCCAGCTGGCGCCCCGGTCGGAGGACCTGAGCACGGCCCCGTTCCCCGGATCCCAGCTGTTCGTGTACGTGCCGACAGCCGCGTACACCTTGTTCGGGTCCACGGAGTCCGAGGCCAGACCGGCCACGCCCGTGTGCCCCCAGTCGTCCCAGCCGACCGAGTCCAGCAGGGGCGTCCAGGTCTTCGTCGACTCCTGCCAGCGGTAGGCACCGCCGATGTCGGTACGGGCGTACGCCAGGTTCTTCTCGGTGCGGTTGAAGACGATGCCGGGGACGAAGCCGCCGCCGTCGACGCGCGCGTTCTTCCAGGTGTACGTGTCGGCGGCGAGCGCCGGCTTCGCGGTGTCGGCGGCCAGTGCGGGCGGGGTGCCCGCGAGCAGACCGGCCGCGAGTGCCAGTACGGCCGTGAGGATGCGGGTTCTTCGCACGGTGGGGGACCTTCCTTTCGGGAGGGCCTTGCGGGGGGAGGGCCGTGCAGGAGGGAGCGTGCGAGGGCCGGGCGGCCCCCAGTGCGGGTGGGGGCCGCCCGGCCAGGTGGCCTCGTCGTCAGGTGACGAGACCGCGTACGCGGAGCTTTCAAGCGGTTCCGGCGAAGTGCGGTGAGCCACCGCGCCCTTCAGGGGCGCGGGGAACTGCGCGACCAGCCACACACGGCCCGCAGCCGAACACCGCCCAACCCGCGGAGCGCTTGGCGGGGGCTATTCGAGAAGCTCCGCGTACGAGCCCATGGCCAGGGCGATGTCCGCCTGGGCCCAGAACCGGTGGTACGTGAAGGAGGGCGCGGCTCCGCCCGCCAGGTAGGCCTCGATCTTCGACCAGGCCGGGTCGTCCTCGTAGAAGGAGCGGATGGAGTCGAAGGTCGACGACGAGTTGATCGCGTCGCCGTTCGGCATGGTGCCGGTCCAGCCGCTCGGGACGTACACGCCGTCGTCGAAGCGGTTGTAGTCGGCGCGGGTCTCCGGGACGGCGATGCCGAGGCTGTCCTGGTAGTTGCCCCACATGCCGTCGAGCAGTGCCTTGGCCGTGGTCGCGGCCTGGGTGTCGCCGGAGCGGTCCGCGTAGTACGTCAGGGTCTTGGCGTACGCGGCGGCCACACCGACGTCGTTGGTGTAGTCGGCGACGGTGACGTGCAGGCCGCTGTTGGCGCCCGGGCTGGTGGCGTTCCAGGTGTCGGGCTGGCCCGACCACTGGAGCGTCGACGGGATCAGGTAGGTGCCGTCCGGGTTGACCGTGGTCTTGGACAGCGCCCAGTCGACCCACTTGTCGAGGACCGCCTTGGCCTTCGCGTCACCCGTCTGCTGGTAGTACTCGGCCACCCGCTCCATCGACCACGCCTGGAAGCCGAACCACTGGTTGGACGGCGGGTCGTGGTAGACGGGCTGCTGGTCGTAGTACATGCCGTAGAACGTCGACTTCCCGGCCGGCGGCGTCGCGTAGCGGCCCGCCCAGCTGTTGGTCGCGCCGCCCGCGATGGCACCTTCGTCCGACTGCAGCCAGCGGTAGAACTCCAGCTGCCGGTCGAGCGACTTGGCCCAGTCCGCCTGCCCGGTCGCCGACTTGGGCTTCAGGTCGGCGTAACTGCTCAGCGCGTACGCGGCCAGGGGGTTCTGGTAGCCGCCGTGCGCGTGGCTGGAGCCGATGCGCCAGGCCCAGCCGGCCGAGGTGTCGGTGGCACCACCCCAGGCGTAGTACCAGGACATCAGGTACATCGAGGCGTCCTTGCCGGTGCCGGCCGCACAGGCCGACGGTCCGACACAGTTGCCGATCTTCTTGAAGTACTTGTCGTACATGGAGTAGCGCAGGTAGTCGCCCATCTTCGCGGCCTTGCCGACGGTCGCGGAAACGGCACTGCCCTTGCCCTGCTCCTTCGCCCAGACGTCCGCCCAGTACGCGGCCTGCACGGCCCGCGCGTCGGCGTCCGGGGCGTTGGTGAACTTCCACTGCTTGGCGTACGACGCGTCACCCGTGAACAGGTCCAGGTAGCCGTTCTTGCCGCCGTACTTGAAGGCGTCGCAGGTCGGCTGCGGCACCGTCTCCCACACCGACTCCTGCGCGCCGCGCTGGAAGGTGTTGATGTACGACGGCCCGGTGTCCGTCGGGCCCGCCTCGCACTTGCCGGGCGAGTTGCCGTAGCCGTAGACGTTGTCGACGTCCTGCAGCCAGTGCATACCGTAGACATCGTCCGTACCGTATGCAGTCTTCAGTTCACCGGCGATCGGATCCGAACCGACCGGGACCGACGCGTCGAGCTTCGCCGGGTACTCGTTCGGGGTGTCCAGCTCGGGCGCGTACGTCGCCGGCTTCGAGGCGTTGTAGAAGGAGTTCGTCGGCTGGTCGGCGTGGGTGGGGATCATGAACTTCTCCATGATGTCCCAGGCGCCGTTGAATTTCGTCCAGTCGCCGGTGACCTTGCCGTACATGGCCTGCAGCCACAGAAGGTAGCTGTACGCCTCCGACGTCGTCTCGTGTCCGTGGTCCGGAGCCTCGACGATCAGCGTCTCGACCGAGTGGTAGGGGATGCCCTCGGGGGAGAAGTAGCCGCTGGCCGGGTTGGTGATCTTGCCGTACAGCTCCAGGAAGCGGGCGTCGTACTCCTTCGACGCCGCGATCTGGGTGACCGTCACCGTGGACTTCGCGTGGCCGGTGGCCGTCGACTCGAAGGTGGCCGCGCCGGTGCCGGAGGCGTTGGCCGTGATGGTCACCTTCTGTGCGGTGTTCCAGTTCGACGGGGTGAAGGTGAGCGACGCCCCGCCGGTCACCGAAAGACCCGTGTTGCCGCCGGTGCGGGCGGTCGTGACCGTCACGTTGGCGGACGGCTGGGTCGACAGCTTCACGTCGAACGTGCCCGTCTTGCCCTGCTGGACGGCCAGCTGGTTGGTCGAGGCCACCACCGCGGGACCCGACGCGACCGTGATGCCGACCGGCGTGGACTCCGCGGACGCGCCCAGACTGTCGTACCCCTTCGCGAGGAGCGAATGACTGCCCACGGTCAAACTGGAGGCCGAGAGCGAGTACGGCGCCGTCGTGTCCGTGCCCAGCAGCGTGGTGTCGTCGTAGAACTCCACCTTGCTGATCGTCGCGCCGTCCGCGGCCGCGGCGGTGGCGGCGAGCGGAACCGCGTCCCCCTGCGTGTAGACCGCGCCCGCCGCCGGGCTGGTCAGCACCGTGATCGGCGGCTGGTGCGCCCCCGTACAACTGGTGCCGTTCACCGCGAAGGCGGCCGGATTCGCGTTCGTGCCGCTGTAGGTGAACTGCGCTCCGGTGGAGACGGCGGCACCGACGGCGATCGTGCCGTTGTACGACGCGTTCTTCACCGTGATCGCCTGGCCGGACTGGGACCAGGAGCCGTTCCAGCCGGTGCCGCTGAGCTTCTGGTTGCCCGCGTAGCTGTAGGTCAGGGTCCAGCCGGCGATGGGATCCGTGCCGCGGTTGGTGATCGTCAGGTCCGCGGTGAAACCGGAGCCCCAGTCGTTCGTCTTGTAGTCGACACTGCACTGAAGTGGCGCCGCTTGGGCGGGAGTTGAACCCGCACTCAGCATGGTGAACGGAAGTGCCAGGGCCGCCACGACGGCGGTCCACAAACGCCGGGCGGTCCGGCGTCTTGCTCTGGGGGGCATGGGCTGGTTCCTCCTCGCGGCTCGGAGATGTCAAGGCTTGAACCAGTGGGAGCGCTCCCATAGTGGGGACGGGGGTGGAAGGGGTCAAGGTGCTTGAAGAGTCGAAAAGATTCGACAATCGACGTTGAGGGAAAGTCAGTAACTCCTCTGTTCTTTGCCGTCACTTGGCGCTAGCTTCGTTGACACCAGTGGGAGCGATTCCATCAGTCGACGCGTCTGTCACGACGCGCCCGAACTGCAAGGACTCGCTCATGCGACACCCCCCGCGTTCAGTACTTTTAGCCGTCGCCGGCGCTTTCGCACTTGTCGGGTCCATGACCGTCACGGCGGTCACGGCGTCCGGCGCCGCACCCGCCTGCACGGTGGAGTACTCCGTCACCAGCCAGTGGGACACCGGCTTCCAGGGCGCCGTCAGAATCACCAACAACGCAGCCTCCGTGAGCAGTTGGAAGCTGACCTTCGACCTCACCAACGGCCAGAAGGTCAACCAGGGCTGGAACGCCAAGTGGTCCCAGTCCGGTACGACCGTCACCGCCGCCAACGAAAGCTACAACGGCTCGCTCGGCACCGGCGCGAGCATCAGCGCCGGATTCCTCGCCACCTCGTCGGGGAGCAACGCCGTACCGACGTCGTTCCGGTTGAACGGCACCACCTGCAACGTCGACGCCGAACCGTCACCCACCCCGGATCCGACCGATCCGCCGGACCCCGGGGACGGCACGGCACCCGTCCTGCGCGTATCCGGCAACAAGCTCGTGGACCCCGAGGGCGACACCCGCCGCATGCTCGGCGTGAACCGGTCCGGCGGCGAGTTCATGTGCGTCCAGGGCCGCGGCATCTTCGACGGCCCGGTCGACGACGCCTCCGTCAAGGCGATCGCCGACTGGAACGCCAACACCGTCCGTATCCCCCTGAACGAGGAGTGCTGGCTGGGCCTGACCAACATCCAACCCGAGTACGCCGGCGCCAACTACATCAACGCCGTCAAGGACCTGGTGGCGAAGGTGAAGGCGAACGGCATGACGCCGATGCTCGAACTGCACTGGACCTACGGCCAGTACACCGGCAACTCCTCAGGCTGCGCGGACGTGCACGCCAGCTGCCAGAAGCCGATGCCCGACATGCAGTACACACCGTCCTTCTGGACCTCGGTGGCGAACACCTTCAAGGACGACCCCACCGTCGTCTTCGACCTGTTCAACGAGCCCTACCCGGACCGCGCCACCTCCACGACCACCCAGGCGTGGCAGTGCTGGCGGGACGGCGGCACCTGCCCCGGCATCGGATACGAGGTCGCCGGTATGCAGGATCTCGTAGACAGCATCCGCACTACCGGCGCCAGAAACCTGATTCTGGCAGGCGGGATCGCGTACTCGAACGACCTGAGCCAATGGCTCACGTACAAGCCCACCGACCCGGCGGGCAATCTCGCCGCCGCCTGGCACGTGTACAACTTCAACGCCTGCTCCAACGAGAGCTGCTGGAACTCCACGCTCGCCCCGGTCGCCGCCCAAGTGCCGCTCGTGGCCGGCGAGATCGGTGAGAACACCTGCGCGCACGGCTTCATCGACCAGGTCATGAAGTGGTTCGACGACCACGGTCTGTCGTACCTGGGCTGGACGTGGAACACCTGGAACTGCAACACCGGTCCCGCCCTGATCTCCAGTTACGACGGCACGCCCACGGCGTTCGGAACCGGGCTGCGCGACCACCTGCGCTCCCTGAACGGCTGACAACTCCCGCAACCGAGTCACCCGCAACCGAGAAGGAACCCGCACTCATGAGTCGTACCAGAACCGCGATACTCGCTGCCCTGGCGCTGGTCGCCGGGGCCTCCGGGACGGCCTTCGCCGTCGTTCCCGGGGACGTCGGCGCCGCCGCCATCCCCTGCACCGTCGACTACAAGGTGCAGAACCAGTGGGACACCGGCTTCACCGCCGCCGTCACCGTCACCAACAACGGTGCCGCCAAGTCGAGTTGGGCCGTGAAGTGGTCGTACGCCGGTAACCAGAAGGTCACCAGCGGCTGGAACGCCAAGGTCAGCCAGAGCGGCACCGCAGTCACCGCCACCAACGAGTCCTACAACGGCACCCTCGCCACCGGCGGTTCGGCCAGCTTCGGCTTCCAGGGCACCTACAGCGGCACCAACGCCCTCCCGGCCACCTTCACCCTCGACGGCGTGACCTGCAACGTCGACAACGGCGGCGGCGGACCCACCGATCCGCCGGACCCGACCGGCCCCAAGGTCGACAACCCGTACTCCGGCGCCAAGGTGTACGTGAACCCGGAGTGGTCCGCGAAGGCCGCCGCCGAACCGGGCGGCAGCCGCATCTCCAACCAGCCCACCGGCGTCTGGCTCGACCGCATCGCCGCGATCAACGGCGTCAACGGCGGCATGGGCCTGCGCGCCCACCTCGACGAGGCGCTCAAGCAGAAGGGCTCCGGCGAACTCGTCGTCCAGCTGGTCATCTACAACCTGCCCGGACGCGACTGCGCGGCTCTCTCCTCCAACGGTGAGCTCGGCCCGACGGAGATCGACAAGTACAAGACGCAGTACATCGACCCGATCAAGGCGATCCTCGCCGACGCCAAGTACGCCGGGCTGCGGATCGTCACCACCATCGAGATCGACTCGCTGCCCAACCTCGTCACCAACACCGGCAGCCGGGTCACCGCCACCCCGCAGTGCGACGTGATGAAGGCCAACGGCAACTACCAGAAGGGCGTCGGCTACGCCCTGAACAAGCTCGGTGACGTGCCCAACGTCTACAACTACATCGACGCCGGGCACCACGGCTGGATCGGCTGGGACGACAACTTCGCGCCCACCGCCACCCTGATGAAGGAGGCGGCCACCACGGAGGGCGCCACCGTCAACGACGTCCACGGCTTCATCACCAACACGGCCAACTACAGCGCCCTGAAGGAGAACAACTTCACCATCAACGACTCCGTGGCCGGCAAGTCCGTCCGCGAGTCCAAGTGGGTCGACTGGAACCGCTACGTCGACGAGCTCTCCTTCGCCCAGGCCTTCCGGAACCAGCTGGTGACGACCGGCTTCAACTCCGGCGTCGGCATGCTGATCGACACCTCCCGCAACGGCTGGGGCGGTTCGGCCCGGCCCACCGGCCCCGGTGCCATGACCAGCGTCGACACCTACGTCGACGGCGGCCGCTACGACCGCCGCTTCAACACCGGGAACTGGTGCAACCAGTCCGGTGCGGGTCTCGGTGAGCGCCCGAAGGCCAGCCCGGCCGCCGGGATCGACGCGTACGTCTGGATGAAGCCGCCGGGTGAGTCCGACGGCTCCAGCAGCGCCATCCCGAACGACGAGGGCAAGGGCTTCGACCGGATGTGCGACCCGACGTACACGGGCAACCCGCGCAACAACAACAACATGTCCGGCGCCCTGCCGAACGCCCCGGTCGCCGGGCACTGGTTCTCGGCACAGTTCCAGGAGCTGATGAAGAACGCCTACCCGGCGCTCTGACCCACCGGAAGCCCCCGGCAAGTCCACTGAGACACCTGGCAGTTCCCTGAAAGTCCCCTGACGTGATCCGCCGGGGTCAGCCCTCCCGGGCCAGACCCCGGCGGATCGCGAACTCCACCGCCGAGTAGTCGCCGTCCTCACGCTCCAACACGTAGGGCACGGCGGGACACAGCGGCGGCTGCGCCATGAAACGGGGCCGCGTGCCGTGATGCGGCTGCGCGGCGTGTACCAGGAACGGATGACACAGGTACACGTCGCCCGGGCCGCCGGTGGCGTACGCGACCGGGCGATGCGCGGAGGCCGCCGCCACCTTCGGGCCGAGCTCCATGAACGAGGCGCCCTGTTCGCCGTACGGCTCCAGCACCCGCGGTACGCCGAGGTGCGAGCCCACCCGGATGCGGGTCGGCGCGTCGCCCTCGCTGACCTCGGTGAACAGGAACAGCATCAGCAGCGCGCGATCCCTCGACCGCAGGTTTGTGTGATATGCCGAGGCGCCGTCGGGGAGACAGCTGCCCTCGATGTGCCAGCCCGCGTCGTCCGGTTCCTCCTCGTGCGGAAAACGGAGCGGAAAGCTGCCCAGCGAGTAACGGGGCTCCCAGCGGCCCTCGCCGACCAGCAGGTCGAACGCCTCATGCAACGCGGGGGAGTTGGCGGCCGCCGCGAACGGACCCTGCGCCAGACCGGCCACCCAGTGCACTGGGTCCTTCCAGGTCGCCGGGTCATCGGCGTCGTACCCCGTCTCCCGCCACAGCAGCCGGACGCAGTCCTCGGCGACACGCGGCGGGAAAGCGCCCTCGATCTTCACGCAGCCGTCCGAGAGGAAACGCTCCACCAGCAAGTCGCCCATACGGCCGTCGTGGGTGCCCGGCGTCCGGCTGCGCACCTCATTTTCTCGCGGCCACTGGCGCCTCCCGATGGGACATGGCGCGCCGATTTTTTGCTGTCGCGGCAACAGCGGTGGCCTCACGACGGTGCGTCGGCGCACCCTTGCCGCATCCGGACGAGAGGCTGATACCCATGGCGCATCACCACGACCACGACGCCGGCCACGGCCAAGATCACGAGCCTGGCCGAGGCGGGCAAGGCCACGGCCCCGGGCACCGGCACGGTCACGGCCACGGCGACACGGACATCGACTGGAACGAGATGGCCCCGCTGCTGGAGAACCAGGCGGAGCTGTTCACCCCCCTGTACGAGCGAGCCCTGGCGTGGCTCGGCCACAAGCAGACCGATCCCGGACTGATCGTCGACGCGGGCAGCGGCCCCGGCGTCGTCTCCTGCCTGCTCGCCGACGCCTTCCCCGGCGCCCGGGTCGTCGCCGTCGACGGCACCGAACCGCTGCTGGAACGGGCCCGGGCCAGGGCCGGGCGTCTCGGTGTCGCCGACCGTTTCGACACCCGCGTCGGTGAACTGCCCGGTGTCCTCGACGACTTGGAGTATCCCGCCGACCTGCTGTGGGCCAGCCGGAGCCTGCACCACCTCGGCGACCAGCGTGCCGCCCTCACCGCCTTCGCGGCCCGGCTCGCACCCGGTGGCACGCTCGCCCTCCTGGAGGGCGGCCTGCCCGCCCGGTTCCTGCCCCGCGACATCGGCATCGGACGGCCCGGACTGCAGGCGCGCCTCGACGCGCTCGAGGAGGAGTGGTTCGCGAGGATGCGCGCGGACCTGCCCGGCGCTGTCGCCGAGACCGAGGACTGGCCGGCGCTGATGACCGCGGCCGGCCTCCGGCCGACCGGCACCCGCAGCTTCCTGCTCGACCTGCCCGCCCCGACCACCGACCGGGCCCGCGCTTACGTCGCCGCCTCACTCCGTCGCCTCCGCGACGGCTTCGGCGACCGCCTCGACGCCACCGACCGTGCCACCCTCGACCGGCTCCTTGATCCTGAGGACCGGGCGAGCGTGCACCTTCGGCCGGATGTCTTCGTGCTGGCGGCGCATACGGTGTACACGGCTGTGCGTACTGGATGAGTGTGTACGGGATGCGGTCGTCGGTCGGCGGTCTGTCGGCGGTCGTCGGTCGGTCGTGGACCGTCGACCGCGTGGGCGCATCCCGTATGCACCACCGCGTATACGGGATGCGTTCTACCGACCGCGGGAGGTCGGTCAACAGTGGCCCGGCCGGGCGTACACCGTGATCCGAGCCCCCTGGGCGTGCCGGGTACGACAGGCGACGAAGTACGTGGCAAGGACCTGCCGCTTGACCGCCTCCTGCGGCACACGATCCACCGGCTGCCCGGAAGGGTCGCCCACCGCGAGGATCCGCGCCGTCGTCAGCATCCGGGCGCGAATGACGGTGGCGGGCACCTCCGTGCCGTACAGCGTGTGCGAGGCGACCGGACCACGGTCCAGGGCGATATCGCGCAGGCCGTGCACGGCCCCCGGGTCGGGCAGTGACCAAACCCGGCGCCGGGAAGGCATGAAGACGACCCCGTCGGCGTCCCCGCCCATCGAGCGGACGGCCGCGGCGATGGCGGTGACGTCGTCGGTACGGCTCTGCGGTGTGCGCAACTCAAGGGTGATCGGCAGCAGTGCCAGTGGGGCAGCCCCGGCGGCGAGTACGGCGACGGCCCGGATCCGGCCGGCCGCGCGGACGAGCCGGTCGAGCGCGGCACCGACCAGCAGCGCGGTGCCCGCATGGCCGTAGAGGACGTAGCGGTCGACGTACAGCGGCTTGACCAGTGAGACCAGCAGGAGCAGAAGGGCGGGGAGGATGAGCAGCGGCAGCGCCAGCGCGGTGAGCCCCACGTTCTCCCGGCTTCGGCCGCCGCCCCCGACCAGTGCCGCGCAGGCCACTCCGAGCACGGTCACCCCGACGAAGCCCACGAGGGCGCCGGCCCCGACGCCGCCGATCCACGCCACCTGATCCGACTGGCGTGTACTCAGCGCGACCAGCGGGGCGAGGCCCGCACAGACCGCGAGCGCCACCAGGACCCCCGTCCGGCGGGCCGCGCGGGGCAGCGCCACCAGGTGCGCGGTGAGAGCGAGTACCGCGAACTCGTGCAGCAGACACGAGACCAGCACGACCACGCCGTAAGCGGCCCAGGTCCGGCCCGTGCGCCGCCGGACGGCTCGCACCAGCAGGTACGACGCCCAGACGACCAGGGCACAGACGAGTGCATACGATCGACCCTCTTGCGCATACCGCTGCACCGGCGGCAGCAGCGCGAAGACGACCCCGGCGACAAGCCCCGTACGTGGTCCCGCGAGACGCCGCCCCAGCAGCACCAGCGTCCCCGTCGCCGCGGCGGTCGCCAGCACCGACGGCAGACGCAGCACCAGCAGCGGATCCGCCCCGTCGAACAGCCGGAACAGGCCGTGCAGGAGCAGGTAGTACAGCCCGTGCACGGCGTCGACCTCGGCCAGTGTCGCCCACAGGTCGGGCAGCGAACGCCGTGCCATGTCGTACGTCACCACCTCGTCCCGCCACATGCTCCCCTCCCGCCGGAGGCCCCACAGGCCGAGAGCGAAGGAGAGGGCGACCGGAACCAGCGTGTGCCACGGGGCGCGTGCACCAGGGGCGACAGTGGGCGCGGGAGGCAACCGGGCATGCCCGAGGAGAAGTCCTGGAGTATGTGTGGCGGCGATGGCTGACTCCGGTGCGAGGCGGGAAGCGCGAGGCCCTGCGAGCGGGCCGTGCGACTGCGTGCACCGACGAGTCCAGGCGTCGGCGGGTTGTTGGGCAGCCCCGGTACGGAGCACCAATCAATCCGCTCAAGCTGGTCGTTGGCGTGGGGGACGGCCGTGAACGAGGGGGAGACACGCATGGGACGCCGGGAGAAACCGCTGGACCCCGGGGCGGGAGCGGTACAGCGCTTCGCCTACGAACTGCGCAAGCTGCGCGACGAGGCGGGCACCCCGACCTACCGTGCGATGGCACACCGCGCCGGCTACTCGGCGCCCACGCTCTCCGCCGCCGCGTCCGGCGAACGGCTGCCGACCCTGCCGGTCCTCCTGGCCTACGTCACCGCGTGCGGCGGCAACCCCGGTGAGTGGGAGGACCGTTGGCGGGAAGCCGTCGCCGACTCGGCCGACGCCCGCGAGTCCGACGGCACCGACGGCGACGACAGCCCCTACCCGGGACTCGCCCGCTTCGAGACCGGCGACGGGGAGCACTTCCACGGCCGGGACGAGCTGATCGCCGAACTGCTCCGGCTCACCTCCCGCACGCGGTTCGCGGCGATCGTCGGCGCGTCGGGGAGCGGCAAGTCGTCGCTGCTGCGGGCGGGGCTGGTGCCGGCGTTACGGCTTACGGCCGAGAGTGGTCGGCGGTACGCGGTCGCCGGTGTTCCCGCGTCGCGACCGGCGACGGATGACGGTGGACGGTATGCAGCAGCAGACCGTATCCGCTCCCCGCAGAGGACGACCGGCGACCGGCGACGGTATACCGCCGACGGTCGCCCGGCGCCGCACTCGACAACAGGCGTCAGTCGACTGCATACAGTCGACCCCGTCCCGCCGCACCTCGCCGCCATTCGGCTGTTCACCCCGGGCCCCCACCCCGCCCGCGCCCACGACGCCCTGTTCGCCCCGCACGACACACCGGGCGACACACTCCTCGTCGTCGACCAGTTCGAGGAGGTCTTCACGCTCTGCGCCGACGCCGCCGAACGCGGTCTCTTCCTCTCCCGGTTGCTCGCGGCGACGGACCCGGCCTCCCGGCTGCGCGTCGTGATCGCCGTGCGCGCCGACTTCTACGGCCGTTGCGCGGACCACGGGCCGCTCGCCGAGGCGCTGCGGGACTCCGCACTGCTCGTCGGGCCGATGTCGCCGCGGGCGTTGCGGGAGGCCGTGGTGCGGCCGGCCGCCGCCCGTAGGCTCGTCGTCGAACGTGCCCTGACCGCCCGGATCGTGGCGGACGTGGCCGGTGAACCGGGCGGTCTGCCGTTGATGGCACACGCGCTGCGCGAGGTCTGGCGCCGTCGCGTGGGCAACACGCTGACCCTGGCCGCCTACGAGGCCGTCGGTGGCGTCCAGGGGGCCGTCGCGCACACCGCGGAAGCCGTCCACGCCCGGTGCACGCCCGCCGAAGCGGCCGCCCTGCGCGCACTGTTGCTGCGCCTGGTGAACCCCGGTGACGGCACCGAGGACACCCGCCGCCCCGTCGGCCGCGCAGAACTCGACGCCGACGAGACGACCGCCCGTGTCCTGGAACGCCTTGTCGACGGTCGGCTGTTGACCGTCGACGGCGACACGGTCGACCTGGCCCATGAGGCACTGCTCGGCGCCTGGCCACGACTGCGAGGCTGGCTGGACGAGGACCGTGACCGGCTGCGTCTGCACCGTCGGCTCACCGAAGCGGCCCGGAGCTGGACCGAGTTGGACCGGGAGGCGGGTGCGCTCTACCGGGGCACCCGGCTGACCGAGGCGCGCGAAACCTTCGGAGACGGAGGCGAAGAGGAGCTCTCCTCAGGCGAATTGAACCGCCTTGAGCGCGACTTCCTGGCCGCGAGTGTGGCGGCGTACGAACACGGTCGGAGGGTCGCGACCCGGGCCGCGCGCCGGCTGCGTGCGCTGTCCGGCGCGCTCGCCGTGTTGCTGTGCCTGGCCGTGGTCGCGGGCCTGGCGGCCTGGCGGCAGAGCGAGGCCAGTGCGCGGCAGCGCGACGAGGCCGAGGCCCGCAGCGCTGCCGCGCTGGTCGGCACGCTGCGATCCACCGAACCGCGCACCGCGATGCGTCTGGCGCTCGCCGCGTGGCGTACCGCCGACCTGCCCGAGACGCGGCAGTCCCTGCGGACGGCGGCGGCGCAGAGCGAACAGGACGTGTTCGTCCAGCCGGAGGTGGGCTCACGCGCGCTCAACGCCCCGGCCTGGCTCAGCCAGGACGGCAGGATCCTGACGACCGTCGTCCACGACCAGGCCGTGCAGTGGGACGTGGCGGAGCACCGGCGTGTCCGTTCCGTGGAGCGCGAGGGCCTGTCCGAGCGGGTGGTCGGCGTCAGCGCGGACGGCCGGTCGGTCGCGTACCGTAGCGCCGACGGCGGCGGCATGGTGATCGCCGGGCTGGCGGACGGCAGCACACGTCATCTGCCGATCGGCTCGTGGGGAGACACCGACGTTGCCTTCGGGGCGAGCGGGCGCACGTTCCTGGTACGGCGTCCCGTCCGCGGCTCGGACAGCGGCCGGGCGACCCTCGACCTGTGGGACATACGGCGGCAGAAAATGCTGTTCCGGTACGAGCGGGGCAGCGACGACGGCCCGCTGCCCGTGCTGAGCCGCGACGACCGTCATATCGCCTGGTGTGCGCAGGACGGCGACCAGTTGAAGGTCCTCGACGTCGCCGAAGGGCGCCTCGTCACCACGCCGGTGCCCCGGGCGACCGAGCGGGCACTGTGCCAGGGGGACCTCACCTTCACCTCCGACCAGCGGGCGCTGGCCTCCGGCACCTCCGAGGGGATCGTGACGTGGGACTTCCGTGCCGGCCGGGAACGTCCCCGGCTGCCGATGGCGGGTGGCGCGCACGTCGTGGAGTTCGTCGGCGCCTACGCCCTGGCCTGGGGCAAGGGAGCCTTCACCCTGTGGCGTACGGACCTCCCCGACCCGGCGGACGACAGCGCACGCGAGCCGCTCCTCACCTATCCCGTGGCCGCCTCCGGGATCGGAGACCTCCGGCTGGACCCCGGCGAGGGTGTGCTGCGCTACCGGGAGGGCGGACGGACCAACGTCGTGAGCACCCTCTCGTTGCACGGGCTGACGGGAAGCACCTGGCGGGACGAGCCCGCCACCGACGCGACACCGCCCGTCACCGTCGCCGGTGCGGAGATCGTGGCGGTCGACACCACCGGCCGCACCGCGCTGACCTCGGAGGGAACGCTCGTCGACGCGTCAACGGGCAGGCGGCGCAAGGAAGCCCGGGGAGTCGACGGCGAGGACTACCTCACCACGGCCGCGTTCAGCCAAGACGGCGGATACCTCGCCGCAGCCGACTATCAGGGCCGCCTCACCCTGTGGGACGCGCACGCCTGGCGCAGGATCGCCGTCCTGCGGGCCGTCGGGTCCACTGTGCAGGGGGTGGCGGTGGCGTTCTCCGCCGACGGTTCGCTCCTCGCGGGCAGCGCGCCCGACGGTTCCGTGCAGGTGTGGGAGACGGCCTCGCCCGCCCTGCCGCCGGCCACGCTGCCGGCCGGGGACGGGCCGGTCCGCACGCTCCGGTTCACCGAGGACGGCGGCCGGTTGCGCATCACCACCCCTCATCTCGCCCAGCGCAGCCGACCGTTGGCGGCGAACCGGGCAGCGGACGAGGTGTGCGCGCGGGCACAACGCGGACTGACCGAGGCCGAGTGGCACCGCTACTTCCCCTCAGCCGAGTACCGCGGCACCTGCGGATCGTGAACTGCCCCCTGCCCCTGCGCCCGGCCCTGCGCCCGGCCCTGCGCCCGGCCCTGTCCCCGCCGGCTCCCCGAACCGACCCCCACCGCCGACCACTTGACTTCGAGAGCGCTCCAACTGATGGACTCCCCGTCATCAACCCGAACGCAAGCTCCACCGAAGCCCCAGGGGGAACCATGACCGACTCTCCGGTCGCGCTCGTCACCGGGGGCGGCAGCGGCATCGGCGCCGCGGTCGCCCGACGGCTGCTCGACGCCGGCGGGCGTGTGGCCGTCACCGGCCGCAGCGAGGCACGACTGCGTGGATTCGCCGAGGAACTCGGCCGTCCCGACGGTCTGTTGACGCTCGCCGGCAACGCGGCCGAGTACGACAGTATCCAGTCGGCTGTCGACCGTACACTCAAGGAATTCGGTCGACTGGATACAGTCGTCGCCAACGCCGGCTTCGCCACCCACGACTCCGTCGCGGACGGCGACCCCGCCGGATGGACCGAGATGGTGCTGACCAACGTCCTCGGTCCGGCCCTGCTCATCCGCGCATCGATCGACGCCCTGAAGGAGACCCGGGGCCGGATCGTGCTCGTCGGCAGTGTCGCCGGGTTCGTGCCGACGCCGGGCAACATCTACGGGGCGACGAAGTGGGCGGTGACCGGTCTCGCCGAGAACACCCGTCGGCAGGTGACGGAGTTCGGCGTGGGCGTGACGCTGATCGCGCCCGGCCGGGTGGAGACCCCGTTCTGGGACAGCAACGGCAGCCTGCCGCCCGGGCATCTGCTCACCGCCGACCAGATCGCCGACTCCATCGTGTGGGCCATGGGGCAGCCCGCCGGCGTCGACGTCAACACGGTCGTCGTACGGCCGATCGGGCAGCCCAACTGACGGCAACTGGCGGTCAGTTGTCGCGAAGGAACCGCTTCGCCAGCCGCTCGCCCAGGGGTGCCGCCGCCTTGCGGCTCTCGATGGGGGACACCCGCGAGTTCCTGAACAGGATGTAGGTCACCCCGAGCCCCGTGCCGCCCGTCGCGGGGTCCGGGTCGATGCCGAGGGACCGTGCGGTGGCGTACGAGGCCTCGCCGATGATCTTCGTGGGACCGGTGTCGCCGACGACGGCGTACCGGACCTTCCCGTCGTGGATCACCGCGACCACGCCGCCGCCCTTGACGCCCGCCCGGGCCGGGTTCCAGATGCCGCTCGCCGCAGGCACGACGACGTACGGCAGGCTGTCGGAGCGCAGGGGCCTGCCGTCGGACTGGCGGAAGGCGGTGTCTCCATGGAACCAGGGGTCGGTCCGCTCGTTGCACTTCGCGGTGCGCCGGCCGTCGCAGTCGATGTCCATGTCGGCCTTCCAGAACACAGCGCCCTTCTTGCCGCACACCGGGATCGTGGCCCGGGTGTTGGCGTCGGTGCGGTACCTGCCGCGGGAGATCTGCTTGCAGGACGTCACCTTCGCGAGCAGGTCGGCCGCGCTGACCGAGCCTTCCCGCGCCTGCGTCGGGCGCGGGGCGGCGTGGGCGCTCGCGGGGGGCGGGAGTTGCCCGGCGGCGAGCAGGGCGGCGGCGGCGAGCGCGGTGAGGGTCAGTGTCCGGAGGTGCACTGCGAGGGGGCCTTCCGTAGGGAAACACGTTAAGGAAATCCGTTAATAACGAGTCCCTACCATGTGGATCCGGGGCCGCTCGCCGACCCGGCCGCGTCCGTCCCCCGCGTGGGTGGCGGACATGGCAGCGCCCCGGGGCCGGCACCACCGAGGTGGTATCGGTCCCGGGGCGCGAGGCCGGGAAAGGTCAGGCAGCGTCGAGTGTCGCCGGGTCCGGGCCCAGACGACGGTCCTCGTTCAGCGCGCTGATCGCCGCCAGGTCCTCGGCGTCCAGGCTGAAGTCGAAGACCTCGATGTTCTCCTTGATCCGCGACGGCGTCACGGACTTCGGGATCACGACGTTGCCGAGCTGGAGGTGCCAGCGCAGCACGACCTGGGCCGGGGTGCGGTCGTGCTTCTGGGCGATGGCGACGATCGCCGGAACCTCCAGGAGGCCCTTGCCCTGTCCGAGCGGCGACCAGGCCTCGGTGGCGATGCCCCGCTCCGCGTGGTACTTGCGGGAGGCGTGCTGCTGAAGGTGCGGGTGCAGCTCGATCTGGTTGACCGCCGGGACGACGGACGTCTCGGCGACCAGTCGCTCGAGGTGCTCGGTGAGGAAGTTGGACACACCGATGGCGCGCACGCGGCCGTCGGCGAGGAGCTTCTCGAAGGCCCGGTAGGTGTCGACGTACTTGTCCGCGGACGGAAGCGGCCAGTGGATCAGGTACAGGTCGACGTACTCCAGGCCGAGTTTGGCCAGCGACGTGTCGAAGGCGCGCAGCGTGGAGTCGTATCCCTGGTCGCTGTTCCAGAGCTTGGTGGTGACGAAGACGTCCTCACGGGGCAGTCCGGAGGCCGCGATGGCCTTGCCGGTGCCTTCTTCATTGCCGTAGATCGCCGCTGTGTCGATGCTGCGGTACCCGGCCTCCAGCGCGGTGGTGACCGCCTGCTGCGCCTCGTCGTCCGGCACCTGCCAGACTCCGAAGCCCAGCTGGGGCATCTCGACGCCGTTGTTGAGGATGATCGGGGGGACCTTGCTGCTCACGAGCTCTTGATCCTTACGGTTGTCGTCAGGTGGTACTCCATCGTCAACGATCACGAGCCGTAATGCATTCCTGACCGGGGAATCGGTGGGAATCAAAGGAAATCGGCTGGAATGTGCCGGTTCCGAGCGTCCTGCCCGGTGCAGCGCGTCATGCCCGGTACAGCGCCTCGACCTCGCCCGCGTAGGCGTTCTCGATCGCCTTGCGCTTCAGCTTCAACGACGGGGTGAGCAGGCCGTGTTCCTCGGTGAAGGGCTGGGCGAGGATGCGGAAGGTGCGGATCGACTCGGCCTGGGAGACCAGGGTGTTGGCGGCGACCACGGCCCGCCGTACCTCCGTCTCCAGATCCGTGTCGCGCACCAGCTCGGCGGGTGTCATCCGCGGTTTGGCGCGCATGGCCAGCCAGTGCTCCACGGCCTCCTGGTCGAGGGTGACGAGGGCGGCGATGTAGGGGCGGTCGTTGCCCACGACGATGCACTGGGCGACCAGCGGATGGTCGCGCACCCGTTCCTCCAGCCCGCCGGGGGAGACGCTCTTGCCACCGGAGGTGACCAGGATCTCCTTCTTGCGGCCGGTGATGGTGAGATAGCCGTCCTCGTCGAGGGAGCCGAGGTCGCCGGTGGCGAGCCAGCCGTCGTGCAGGGCTTCGTCGGTGGCCTTGGGGTTGTTGAGGTAGCTCTGGAAGACGTTCTCGCCGCGCAGCCAGATCTCGCCGTCGTCCGCGATGTGCACGGTCATCCCGGGGATGGCCTGTCCGACGGTGCCGTAGCGGGTGCGCTCGGGCGGGTTGGCGGTCGCGGCGGCGGTGGTCTCGGTGAGGCCGTAGCCCTCGTAGATGTGCACGCCCGCGCCCGCCCAGAACAGCCCGAGCTTGCGGTCCATCGCCGAACCGCCCGACATCGCGTGCCGGATGCGGCCGCCCATCGCGGCCCGCACCTTGGAGTAGACGAGTTTGTCGAAGAGCTGGTGCTGCATGCGCAACCCGGCCGAGGGGCCGGGTCCGATGCCCCAGGCCTTCGCCTCCATCGCGTCCGCGTACTTCACCGCGACCGCGACGGCCTTCTCGAAGGCCCCGGACCTGCCTTCCTTCTCGGCCTTGCGGCGGGCGGCGTTGAACACCTTCTCGAAGATGTACGGCACGGCGAGGAAGAAGGTCGGCTTGAAGGCGGCCAGGTCGGGCAGCAGGGCGGCCGCGTTCAGCTGCGGCTGGTGGCCGAACTTGACCTTGCCGCGGATTCCGGCGATCTGGACCATCCGTCCGAAGACGTGCGCCAGCGGCAGAAACAGCAGGGTCGCCGCCTCGTCGCCCTTCTTGGAGTGGAACACCGGCTCCCAGCGCTCGATGACCGTGTCCGCCTCGTACATGAAGTTACCGTGCGAGATGACGCAGCCCTTGGGGCGGCCGGTGGTGCCCGAGGTGTAGATGATCGTCGCGACCGAGTCGGGGGTGACCGCCTGCCGGTGCCGGTGCACCACCTCGTCGTCGAGGTGGGCGCCGGCTTCGTACAACTCCTGCAGGGCGCCCGCGTCGAGCTGCCACAGCTGGCGCAGTTGCGGCAGCCGGTCGATGACGGTGGCGATGGTCATCGCGTGGTCCTCGTGCTCCACGACGGCCGCCGTGCACTCGGAGTCGTACAGCATCCAGAAGCACTGCTCGGCCGACGACGTGGGGTAGACGGGCACCACCTGGGCGCCGATCGTCCACAGGGCGAAGTCGAACAGTGTCCACTCGTAGCGGGTGGGGGACATGATCGCGACCCGGTCGCCGAAGCGGACGCCCTGGGCCAGCAGGCCCTTGGCGAGGGCGAGGACCTCGTCGCGGAACTCGGCGGCGGTCACGTCCCGCCACCGGCCCGTCTCGTCCTTGCGGCCGAGCGCGATGTGCAGCGGGTCGTCCTGGGCATGCTGGAAGACGACGTCGGCCAGTCCGCCCACCGGCGGTGCCAACGCCAACGGAGGGTTGGTGAACTCGCGCAATCCCCGCTCCCCGCCTCTTGTGACGCTCCGCACAGCGCCGTGAAAGCTACCCCACCCCGGGGACGGGCGGGAGGGGGGCGGAAACCGAGCAGTGCTCACGTATGCACTGGTCAGTGACGGAAAATGCGCTCACATGGGGAAGGGTCGGACAGAAAGCTGACGGTTGAGTAAGTTTCGGTGCCGTAATCTCCACCGAATCTGTACGACCTGATTACGGCCACGGCAGTGACCGGAATACGACCGTCGACCCCGGCCCCGTGCCCTCAGCCGCGCTGTGCGACCCCCTCCTCCGTCAGCGTCGGAGCCACCGAATCCGTCACACGGCCCCGCACCGTCCGCGGACTCCTCACCAGCGCGAGCACCAGCACTCCGGCGACCACGGCCACCAGGCCGGCGACCAGCGCCGCCCGGTCGAGCCCCGCGGCGAAGGCCGCCCGCAGGGTGGGCTCGGAGAACGTCCCGGCAAGCACCTCGGCGCCGCCGCCCGCCAGGGCGTGGGCCGCGTCGTGCGGCAGCGTGTCCTGCATCCGGGAGGTGAGGACCGTGCCGCTGAGGGCGATGCCGATCGCGTACCCGAGCTGCCGGAACGTGTTGACCGCGCCGCCCGCCATGCCGGACCGCTCCGGCGGCACCGCGGCCAGCGCGGCGCCCGCGAGGCCGGGCGACATCAGCCCCGTACCGGCACCCACCAGTACCAGTCCCGGAATCAGCGCGTTCGCGCCGGAGTCCGCGTCCAGGCCCGCCATGCAGAACTGGCCGGCGCCGATCAGCAGCAGCCCGCCCCCGATGGTGATCCGGGCCGGCACCCCGTGCAGCAGCCGCCCTCCGGCCGCCGCCACCACGAACGAGGCGAGGGACATCCACAGGAACTGCACGCCACCACGCACCGCGCTCATGCCGAGCATCGTCTGCAGCCAGATCGAGATGTACGCCAGCACACCGAACGCCGCCCCGTTGAAGGCGAGCGCGCCCGCCATGACGCCCGAGAACGCGGGCTTCGTGAACAGCCTCAGATCGAGCAGCGGGTCCGCACCGCGGCGCTCAACGGTGAGGAACGCCGCCAGCGCCACGACCGCCGCCGCGAACCAGACGAGCGTGCCGCTCTCGGTCCACCCGTGCGACCCGGCCCGCACCGCCCCGTACGTCACCGCCCCGGCGAAGGCCGCGAAGGTCACCGTGCCCGCCCAGTCGACCCGCCGCCCCTGCCGGCCCCGCGACTCGGGTACGACCCGCAGTGTCAGCCAGACCGCCGCCACACTGACCGGCAGGTTCACGAAGAAGATCCACCGCCAGCCCGGCCCGTCGGTGAGCAGCCCGCCGACCAGCGGTCCGACCGCTGCCGCCGCCCCGCTGACCGCGCCCCACACCCCGAGCGCAGTCGACCGCTGCCGCCCCTGGTAGACGGAGCCCAGCAGCGGCAGCGTCGTGGCGAACATCGCCGCCGCGCCCACGCCCTGCAGCCCGCGCGCGGCGACCAGCATCCCGGGCCCGGTCGCGAGGCCGCACCATAGCGACGCGCCCGCGAACAGCACCACGCCCACGACGTGCACCCGCCGCCGCCCCAGCACGTCGGCGGCGGCCCCCACCCCGAGCAGCAGCGCCGCCAGCGCAAGCGCGTACCCGTCCATCACCCACTGCAGGTCGCTCAGCGACGCGTCCAGCGCCCGGGCCATGTCCGGCAGCGCCACGACCGCGATCGTGACGTCCAGCAACAACATGAACGTGCCCAGGCACACCGCCGTCAGCGGCCCCCATGTACGCATCTGCCCCACTCCCTCTGTCACCTGTGTGCTCCGTACGATGGGGCGCGCTTGGCAGATCGCTGCGGTATCAGGCCGCCCGGCGCCGAAATCCGACAGGGGCGAGCCGCATGGAGATGGAATCCCACACCTTCGACAAGCTCGATCTGCAGCTGCTTGACGCGCTGGAGGTGAACGGCCGCGCCTCCTTCAGCCGGCTCGGGGCGGTGCTCGGTGTCTCCGACCAGACCGTCGCGCGCCGCTACCGCAGGCTGTGCGCGGAGGGCGGCGGCCTCAGGGTCGTCGCCGTCCGGGACGCCGAACGCCTCGGGCAGGACCAGTGGACCCTGCGGCTGCGCTGCGTCCCCGACAGCGCCCTGGCCGTCGCGGACGCGCTCGCCAAGCGCCCCGACACCAGCTGGATCGGCATCGCCGCGGGCGGCACCGAGGTGATCTTCGGTACCCGGCCGCGCAGCGCCGGTGACCGCGACGACCTGATGCTCGGCAAACTCCCGCGCACCCCGCGCGTCATGGAGATCCGCGCCCACCAGATGCTGCACCGCTTCTACGGCGGACCGAGCGGCTGGCTCCGCAAGTTCGCCGCGCTCACCGCGGACCAGCTCGCCGCTCTCGGTCCCGGACCGGTCTCCACCGAGGGCCCGGCCCGCATCGACCCGGAGGACGAGGCCCTGGTCGTCGCGCTGGAACAGGACGGCCGCGCCACCTACCCCGAACTGCAGCGCGCCACCGGCCGTTCGGAGTCCGCCGTCAAACGACGCCTCGCCGCCCTGCTCGCCTCCGGCGCGGTCTACATCGACGTGGAGTACCACTCCGAGGCCATCGGCTACCCGGTCGCCGCCGTCCTGTGGATCACCACCACCCCGGCCGCCCTGCACTCAGTCGGCGAGGCCCTCGCCACCCACGACGAGATCGCGCACGCCGCCGCCACCGCCGGCCCCTCCAACATCATCGCCACCGCCGTGGTCCGGAGTACGGCGCACCTGTACGCCTACCTCAGCGGCCCGCTCGGCCGGCTGGACGGGGTCCAGCACGTGGAGGTCTCGCCGTTCCTGCGGCGCGTGAAGCAGCTCACCTACCAGCAGCCGTCACGCTGACGCCCGGCCGTCACGCCGCGTCAGCGTCGGTGCAGCCGGTCCCCGCCCGCCAGGACCGCCGCCGCCAGCGCGTCGGCGGCACCCTGGGCGGCCGTGCGGCGGCGGCCGTGGACCAGGACGAAGTCGACCCGGCCGAGTTCCGGCAGCCCCGACCGGTCGGGGACGCGCACCAGGCCCGGCGGGATCAGCCCCCGGGAGTGGGCCATCACGCCGAGGCCCGCGCGGGCCGCCGCGACCAGCCCGCTCAGGCTGGCGCTGGTGCACGCGACGCGCCACGCCCGCCCCTGCCGCTCCAGCGCCTCCAGGGCGAGCGCCCGGGTGATGCCCGGCGGCGGGTACACGATCAACGGCACCGGCCGGTCCGCGTCCAGACGCAGCCGCTCCGCGCCGATCCACACCAGTTCGTCGTGCCAGACCAGTTGTCCGCGCGGATCCTCGGGACGCCGCTTCGCCAGCACCAGGTCCAGCTTCCCGGCCGTCAACTGCTCGTGCAGCGTGCCCGACAGCTCGACCGTCAGCTCCAGGTCGACCTCGGGATGGTCGTGCCGGAAGCCTTCCAGGATCTCCGGCAGCCGGGTCAGGACGAAGTCCTCCGACGCCCCGAACCGCAGCCGGCCGCGCACCCGCGTCCCCGTGAAGAACGCCGTCGCCTGCTCGTGCACCTCCAGGATCCGGCGCGCGAAGCCGAGCATCGCCTCGCCATCCTCCGTGAGCTCCACGGAGTGGGTGTCCCGGGTGAACAACTGCCGCCCGGCGGCGTCCTCCAGCCGCCGCACGTGCTGGCTGACGGTGGACTGGCGCAGCCCCAGCCGCCGGGCGGCCTGCGTGAAGCTGAGCGTCTGCGCCACCGCGAGGAACGTACGCAGCTGGGAGGGGTCGTACACGGACGCCAGGCTATCGCGGAACGTGATGACAGTGAGTGCGGTGTACGGGATTCCCGATCGCCGGGTTCGAGAGCAGGATGGAGCGGGGACCCGTGACCCTCCGCACCGCACCGACAGCACCGACAGCACCGACAGCACCGAGTAAGTGGAGCACCGTGAAACGCCTGCGATGGCCGAGCTGGATGCCGATCGACCCGTACATCCTGCTGCTGCTCGGGACGGTGGGCCTCGCGGCTCTCCTCCCCGCCCGCGGGACGGCGGCCGACGTGGCCTCCGGCGCCTCGACGGCCGCGATCGCCTTCCTCTTCTTCCTCTACGGCGCCCGCCTGTCCACCCGTGAGGCGCTGGACGGGCTCAAACACTGGCGGCTCCACGTCACCGTCCTGGCCTGCACGTTCGTCGTGTTCCCGCTGCTGGGCCTGGCCGCCCGCGGATTCGTCCCCGTCTTTTTGACCCACCCGCTCTACCAGGGCCTGCTCTTCCTCACTCTCGTCCCCTCGACGATCCAGTCGTCGATCGCCTTCACCTCGATGGCCCGCGGCAACGTGCCCGCCGCGATCTGCGCCGGCTCCTTCTCCTCCCTGGTGGGGATCGTCGTCACCCCGCTGCTGGCGGCCGCCCTGCTCGGCAGCAGCGCCGGCGGGTTCTCCGCCGACTCCCTGCTGGAGATCGTGCTCCAGCTCCTGGTGCCGTTCCTCGCCGGGCAACTGCTGCGCCGCTGGATCGGCGGCTTCGTCACCCGGCACAAGAAGGTCCTCGGCCTGGTCGACCGCGGCTCGATCCTCCTCGTCGTCTACACGGCGTTCAGCGAGGGCATGGTCCAGGGCGTCTGGCACCAGGTCAGCCCCCTCAGGCTGGCCGGCCTGCTGGGCGTGGAGGTGGTGATCCTCGCCGTGATGCTCGCGCTGACCTGGTACGGCGCCAAGGCGCTCCGCTTCGACCGCGAGGACCGGATCGCGATCCAGTTCGCGGGCTCGAAGAAGTCCCTCGCCTCCGGACTGCCCATGGCGAGCGTCCTGTTCGGCGCGCACGCCTCACTTGCCGTGCTGCCACTGATGCTCTTCCACCAGATGCAGCTGATGGTGTGCGCGGTGATCGCCAAGCGCCGCTCGCAAGACCCCTACGACGGCCACGACGGCCGTGACGCCCGCGAGGCCCACGACGCCGACGGCGCCGCCCACGAGGAGGTCACCGCGCCGGCTTCAGCCGCAGGGTCACGAACCGCGGTCGGTACAGGGAAACGTTCCGATTGAGCTGCGCCGCCGCGCCCGTCGCCTCCAGCCAGTTGACGTCGTAGCTCAGCACCAGCCGTCCGTCGTCGCCGAGTTCCGGATGCGCCTGGGGGTTGTAGGCGGCGACCTGCCCCTGCGGCAGCGACGGGGTGAAGTCCTTCGCCGGGCCGTACCAGGGCCCGGTGGGCGAGCAGGCCCAGTACGAGGTCACCGTGGTCAGCCCGCGCGCCCCCGCCGCCATCGTGAACAGCACGTACGTCCCGCCCTGCCGCACCACGGAGAACGCGCTGCCCACCCCGGTGCGCCGCCCGTCCCCCAGCACCGCCCCCGGACGGGCACGCGCCGCCCACTCCGAGCCGTCCCAGTACTCCCAGGCGGCGGGGTCCGCGAGACCGCCCTCGGGCACCCGCGCCACGTACGCGTGTGAGACGGGCCGGGAGGCGGCCTGGCCGTCGTCGCCGCCGAACACGTACGTCCAGCCGCCCTTCTCGACCAGCGTCGTACCGAACAGCACCCGCCGGGACGGATCCTGGACGGGCCGCTGGTCGAGCACCTCGACCACCGACTCGACCCGCAGGTCGGGCAGGGACAGCGTGGCGACCTCGGTGGCGGTGGGCACCCCGTAGATCCACGGCGCCGGTCCCGCCGTCCGCACCCACAGCAGTACCCGCAGCACCTGTTCGTCGGAGCCGGGGGAGCGCGGCTCGACGCGGGCCGCGACCGGCCAACGCCACTGGTTGGGGCCCGGGTCGGGGAAGAGCGGGGCGGGCAGCGTGCCGGCGAGCCGCCCGTCGTCCATCAGCACGGCCGAGTTGCGCACCATGGGGGCCGTCCCGTCCCGCCACGCGTACGACTCGCCGACCGGGTTGGGCGGCCCGTGCACCTGGCCGAGGTAGGTGTCCGAGAACAGCCACAGCAGCCGTCCGTCCGGCAGCCGCACGGAGTGGGTGCCGTCGCCGCCGGTCCAGTCGTCGGTACGGGTCGCGTCGTCGCCGTAGCGGGCGAACTCGGTGGTCAGAGGGTCGTCCGTCGACCACGAGCCGACGGTATGCGGTATACAGTCTCCCGAATTCTGTCGTTCGTCGTCTTCCGGTAGCGCGCTGAGCAGCACCGCCGCGAGAACCAGGGTCAGCAGCAGGCCGACCACGGTCCCCGTCCGCTGTCGTGCTCGTCCGTCCTCGGGCACGCTCCCGGACGTTAGCGCCTGTTGCTCACGTGGTCCATGGGCAGCCACAGGACGGCGTTCCCCGCAAGTGCGCTCCCGGCCTTGATCTACTCGCCGCCCTCTTCCGGTCCGAACACTCCGGACATGGCATGTCTGACGGGCAGCCGTACTCGTTCTCCAGTGCGAACACGCCGTGCACCGCGGGCTTCAGGGTGCCGTCCGCGAACATCCGCCACAGCTCACGACGCCACCGCTCGCACCGCCATCGGCTGCCGAACGTGACCAGTTCATCGGCCTGTTGATCCGGATTTCCGGTACGGACGGCTGACGACGGATAACGTTCCGTCATGAACGCACCTCACCCCGCCGATTCACGGCTCGCGCTCGACCCCGCGCGCACCGCCCTCGTGCTCGTCGACCTGATGGAACGCATCGTCGCGCTGCCCCTGGAGCCCCGCAAGGGAAACGAACTCCTGGCAACGTCCGAGGAGTTGGCGGCCGGCTTCCGCTCGGTCGGCGCGCTCGTCGTGCTCGTCCGGGTCGAGCGTCCCGGTGTCGCCGAACAGCCGGCCGGCAGCGGGCTGGCGCCCGGCCTGCTCAGGGAGGGCGACATCGAGATCGTGAAGCGGACGATCGGCGGCTTCCAGGGCACCGGCCTGGACGAACGCCTGCGGGAACACGGCGTCACCACGCTCGTGTTCGGCGGCATCGCCACCAACCTCGGTGTCGAGTCCACCGCCCGCGCCGCCGGCGACCTCGGCTACGACCTGGTCTTCGTCGAGGATGCCATGGCCGCGTTCACCGCCGCCGAGCACGAGGCGTCGGTGCGCCTCGACTTCCCGAGGCTGGGGACGGTCGTGACCGCCGCCGAGGTGCGCTTCAGCACGGGGTGAGGCGGGGCCCCTGCGGCGCAGGGGGCGCTCCCCGCCGGTCGGGGCCCCGCCGCCGTGTCGCGGGGAGCCGGTCAGCCCTGGGCGGCCGCAGCCTGCAGAGCGATGCGGCCCTCGCCCGCGTACACGTTCATGGAACTGCCCCGCAGGAAGCCCACCAGGGTCAGTCCCGCCTCCGCCGCCAGGTCCACGGCCAGCGACGAGGGTGCCGAAACCGCCGCGAGGACCGGGATGCCGGCCATCACGGCCTTCTGCGCCAGCTCGAAGGAGGCCCGGCCCGACACCAGCAGGATCGTGCGGGACAGCGGCAGGTCCCCGTTCTGCAGGGCACGGCCGACCAGCTTGTCGACCGCGTTGTGCCGGCCCACGTCCTCGCGTATGTCGAGCAGCTCGCCGTCCTCGGTGAACAGGGCCGCCGCGTGCAGGCCCCCGGTCCGGTCGAAGACCCGCTGGGCCGCGCGGAGCCGGTCGGGGAGGCTCGCGAGCAGTTCGGGCCCGACGCGGACCGGGGGAGTGTCGGCGATGGGCCAGCGCGCGGTCGTACGGACGGCGTCGAGACTCGCCTTGCCGCACAGGCCGCAGGACGAGGTGGTGTAGACGTTCCGTTCGAGCGTGATGTCGGGCATCGTCACGCCCGGGGCGGTCTTCACGTCCACCACGTTGTACGTGTTCGAGCCGTCTGCGGTCGCCCCCGCGCAGTAGACGATGTGCAGCAGATCGGATGCGGCCGCCAGGACACCCTCGCTGACCAGGAAACCGGCGGCGAGCGCGAAGTCGTCACCCGGTGTGCGCATGGTGATCGCGAGCGGCTTGCCGTTCAGCCGGATCTCCAGCGGTTCCTCGGCGACGAGCGTGTCCGGGCGGCTGGAGACCACCCCGTCCCGGATCCGGATCACCTTGCGTCGTTCCGTGACTCGTCCCATGTCTGATCAGCCCCGGTTCTGTACGTGCTGGTAGCCGAAACGGCCCTTGATGCAGAGGTTGCCGTGGGTCACCGGGTTGTCGTGCGGCGAGGTGACCTTCACGATCTCATTGTCCTGCACGTGGAGCGTGAGGTTGCAGCCCACTCCGCAGTAGGCGCACACCGTGGTCGTCTCGGTCTGCGCCGACTCGTCCCACGTACCCGCCGCCCGCATGTCGAACTCCGACTTGAAGGACAGGGCTCCCGTGGGACACACCTCGATGCAGTTGCCGCAGTACACACACGCCGAGTCGGTCAGCGGCGCGTCGTGCTCGACGGCGATCCGGGCGTCGAAGCCGCGGCCGGTGACGGAGATGGCGAACGTGTTCTGCCACTGGTCGCCGCAGGCGTCCACGCACTTGTAGCAGAGGATGCACTTGTCGTAGTCGCGCACATACAGGTCGTTGTCGACCCGGGGTTCCTCGTCGAGCCGGGCCGCGTCGGGGCCGAAACGGTCCGGCTTCGCCTCGTACTCCTTGATCCACTCCGCGACTCTCGGTGTCGTCGACATGTCGACCGATGAGGCGAGCAGTTCGAGGACGATTCTGCGGCTGTGCCGGGCCCGCTCGGTGTCGGTCCTCACCTCCATGCCGGGCTCGGCCTTGCGGGAGCAGGCGGGGACCAGCGTGCGCGCGCCCTCGACCTCGACGACACAGAGGCGGCAGGCGTTCTTGGGGGTGAGGGTGTCGCCCTCGCAGAGTGTCGGGATGTCCTTCCCGGCCGCCCGGCAGGCGTCGAGAACGGTCGAGCCCTCGGGGACCCTGGCCTCCACCCCGTCGATGGTGAACTCCAGCAGGCGGCGGGGGATCCCCAGCGGTGTCACGGTCATTCGTACGCCCCCAGGCGGTCGATGGCGGATTCCACGGCGTTCCACGCGGTCTGCCCCAGACCGCAGATGGAGGCGTCCCGCATGGCGCGGCCGACCTCCCTGAGCAGGGCGATGTCGTCGGCCGCCGCCGCGCCGGTGCGCTCCGCGATCCGGTGCAGCGCCTCCTCCTGCCGTACGGTCCCGACCCGGCACGGCACGCACTGACCGCACGACTCGTCACGGAAGAACTCGGCGATCCGCAGGAGGAGTCGGGGCAGCGGGACCGTGTCGTCGAAGGCCATCACGACCCCCGAGCCGAGGGTGGTCCCTGCCTCGCGGGCGCCTTCGAAGGTGAGCGGGATGTCCCGTTCGTCCGGCCGTACGAAGCCGCCGGCCGCCCCGCCGAGCAGGACCGCCCGAAGCCCCTCGCGCACGCCCGCCAGCTCCAGCAGCTCGCCCAGCGTCGCGCCGAACGGCAGCTCGTAGGTCCCGGGCCTGGCCACACTCCCCGACACGCAGAACAGCTTCGGCCCGGTGGAACGTTCCGTGCCGATCGCCGCGTACGCCGGGGCGCCCATGGTCAGGATCGGCAGCACGTTGACCAGCGTCTCCACGTTGTTCTCGACCGTGGGCTTGCCGAACAGGCCCTTCTCCACGGGGAAGGGCGGCTTCGAGCGCGGCTCGCCCCGGTACCCCTCGATGGAGTTGAACAGGGCTGTCTCCTCCCCGCAGATGTAGGCCCCCGCGCCCCGCCGGATCTCGATGTCGAAGGCGTAGCCCTGGCCGAGAACGTCGTCGCCGAGCAGTCCACGGGCCCGCGCCTGGTCGACGGCATATTGCATACGGTGTAGCGCCCGCGGATACTCGCCGCGCAGATACAGGTATCCCCGGTGCGCGCCGGTCGCGTACGCCGCGATCGTCATCGCCTCCACCAGCGCGTACGGATCACCCTCCATGATCACGCGGTCCTTGAAGGTGCCCGGCTCGGACTCGTCCGCGTTGCACACCAGGTAGTGCGGGTGGTCGGGCTGCGACGCCGTGGCCTGCCACTTGCGGCCGGTGGGGAAGGCGGCGCCGCCCCGCCCGACCAGGCCGGAGTCGGTGACCTCACGGATGACTCCGGCGGGACCGAGGCCGAAGGCCCGGCGCAGGGCGGTGTATCCGCCGTGGGCGCGGTAGTCGTCCAGGCTCGTGGGATCCACCACGCCCACGCGACGGAGCAACGTCAACGACGGGTCCCCGGCCTGGGGCACCGCCATCGCCGCCGACGGCTCCTGCGGCGCCGAGTCGGGTGCGCTCGCGGCGAGGACCGCCCCCTCCACGGTCGCCGGCGCCGACACCGCCGTACGCACCGGATCCCCGGCCCTGACCGCGAGCGCGGCCGGAGCCCGCTCGCACAGGCCGAGGCACGGGCTGCGCTCGACCGACACACCGCTGCCGAGGCCCAGCCGGGACTCGACGCCGGCGCACAACTCGGATGCCCCGGCGGCCGCGCACGCCAAGTCGGTGCAGACGTGCAGCACGGTGGCGGGGCGCGGCTTGACCGAGAACATCGCGTAGAAGGTGGCGACCCCGTACGCCTCGGCCGGGGGCACCGTCAGCCGCCGGCACAGGTAGTCCAGGGCGCCCTCGCTGATCCAGCCGATCCGGTCGTTGATCGCGTGCAGCCCCGGCAACAGCAGATCCCGGCGGTCCCGGGCCGCGCGCCCGCCACGGGCCCACCTCAGGTCCGCGGCCGTCATCGCGTCGCGGTCCGCTCCCTCCCACGAGGACTCCGGGGGACCGAGCAGCGCGTCGACCGCCGCCCGCTCCTCGTCCGTCGGTTTGCTGTCACCGAAGTGCAGGTCCACTGCATCACCTCACGTAGGTCACGACCGGAAGCTTCTGGACGCGGATCGCCGACGCCTTGAACTCCGCCGTCCCCGCGATCGGGCAGTTCGCCTCGATCGTCAGCTGGTTGGTGTCCACCTCGTCGGGAAAATGCATGGTCATGAACGCCAGCCCGGGCCGCAGGGCGGTGTCGATCCACACGGGCGCGACGACCGACCCGCGCCGCGAGGCGACCCGCACCTCCTCGCCGACCACGACCCCGTACCGTTCGGCGTCCTCCGGGCACAGCTCGATGAACTCGCCGCGCCGCAGCGGGGACGCGAAACTCCCGCTCTGCACACCCGTGTTGTACGAGTCGAGCCGTCGGCCGGTCGTCAGCCGGATCGGGTACTCCTCGTCGGTGAGATCGACCGGCGGGTCGTGCCGGACCAGCCCGAAGGGAGCGGGCGTGCCCCGCCGTGCGGGGTCCTTCTCCCACAACCGGCCGTGCAGGTACGTCGGTTCGAGCCGGTCGGGGTCGGGACAGGGCCACTGGATGCCCTGGTGTTCCTCCAGGCGGTCGTACGTCATCCCGTAGTGGTCCGGCGAGACCGACCTGAGTTCGTTCCAGACCGACTCGGAGTCGGCGTACTTCCAGTCGTGGCCGAGCCGGGCCGCCAGGTCGCAGATGATGTCGATGTCCTCGCGGGCCTCGCCCGGCGGCGTCACGGCCCGGCGCACGCGCTGGACCCGCCGCTCGCTGTTGGTGGTCGTGCCCTCGGTCTCCGCCCAGCTGGCCGTCGCGGGCAGCACCACGTCCGCGAGCTCGGCCGTCTTGGTGAGGAAGATGTCCTGGACCACGAGGAAGTCCAGCTGCCGCATGCGCCGTACGGCCTGCTCGCTGTCCGCCTCCGACTGCGCCGGGTTCTCGCCGATGCAGTAGACCGCCTTGAGGGTGCCCTCCTCCATCGCCTCGAACATCTCGGTCAGGTTCATCCCGTAGTGCGGCTGGATGACGGTGTCCCAGGCGGACTCGAACTTCAGTCGCGCCACCGGGTCGAGGATGTCCTGGAAGCCGGGCAGCCGGTTGGGGATGGCTCCCATGTCGCCGCCGCCCTGCACGTTGTTCTGGCCGCGCAGGGGTTGCAGGCCGGAGCCGTAGCGGCCCACGTGGCCGGTGAGCAGCGAGAGGTTGATCAACGCGCGCACGTTGTCGGTGCCGTTGTGGTGTTCGGTGATGCCGAGGGTCCAGCACAGCTGGGCGCGTTCGGCGCGGGCGTAGGCGTGCGCCAACTCCCTGATGGCGGCGGCCGGAACGCCCGTCACCTTTTGCGCGAGCGACAGCGTCCACGGTTCGACGAGCTGCTTGTACTCCTCGAAGCCGCTGGTCGCCCGCTCGACGAACGCCTGGTTCGCGAGGCCGGCGTGGACGATCTCGCGGCCGATCGCGTGCGCCATCGGGATGTCCGTGCCGACGTTGAGACCGAGCCAGCTCTCCGCCCACTCGGCGGTCGACGTCCGTCGGGGGTCGACCGCATACAGCCGAGCGCCGTTGTGTATCCCCTTCAGCGCGTGCTGGAAGAAGATCGGATGCGCGAAACGGGCGTTGGAGCCCCACATCACGATGACGTCGGTGTGCTCGATCTCCTCGTACGACGACGTCCCGCCGCCCGAGCCGAACGCGGCCGACAGACCGGCGACGCTCGGGGCGTGACACGTCCGGTTGCAGGAGTCGACGTTGTTGGTGCCCATGACGACCCGGGCGAACTTCTGCGCGACGTAGTTCATCTCGTTCGTGGCGCGGGCGCAGGAGAACATGCCGAACGCGTCGCGCGCCGCCGCGAGTCCCCGGGCGGCGCGGTCCAGGGCCTCCTCCCAGGTGGCCTGCCGGAACGGTTCGTCGCGCGAGTCCCGGATCAGTGGATGGGTGAGCCTGGTGTAGGTCTTCGGGGTTCGATCGCGTTTCCTCATGCGGCGCTCCTCGACGCGAGCAGGTCCGAGATGGCGTGCACGGTGCGCAGGGTGGGCACCTCGACGCCGGTGATCTCCGCCAGCTCGACGACGGCCGCGAGCAGCACGTCGAGTTCGAGCGGCTTGCCGCGCTCCAGGTCCTGGAGCGTGGAGGTGCGGTGGTCGCCGACCCGCTCGGCGCCCGCGAGCCGGCGCTCGATGGAGACGCCGACCTCGCAGCCGAGGGCCTCGGCGACGGCCAGGGTCTCGGTCATCATGATCTCGATGACCCTGCGGGTGCCGCCGTGCAGGCACATCTGCCGCATGGTGGCGCGGGCCAGCGCGCTGATCGGGTTGAAGGAGATGTTGCCGAGCAGCTTGAGCCAGATGTCGTTGCGCAGGTCGGGCTCTACCGGGCACTTCAGTCCGCCGGCCTGCATCGCCTCGCTGAACGCCGTGCAGCGCGGCGAGAGGCTGCGGTCGGGCTCGCCGACGGAGAACCGGGTTCCTTCCAAGTGCCGTACGACGCCGGGCCCTTCGAGCTCGGTGGCGGCGTAGACCACGCAGCCGACGGCGCGTTCGGGTGCGAGCACGGCACTGACCGTGCCATGCGGGTCCACGCTCTCGACGCGGTGGCCGTCGTAGGGGCCGCCGTGCCGGTGGAAGTACCACCAGGGGATGCCGTTCTGGGCGGCCACGACCGCCGTGGAGTCGTGCAGGAGAGGCTCGATCAGCGGCCCGCACGCCGCGTACGAGTTGGCCTTGAGGCCCAGGAAGACGAAGTCGACCGGGCCGACCTCGGCCGGGTCGTCGGTGGCGTGTGCGTGCGCGGTGAAGTCGCCGCGTGGGCTGAGGACTTGCACGCCGTGCTGCCTCATGGCCGCGAGATGCGGTCCACGGGCGACGAGGTGCACGTCGGCGCCCGCACGGTGGAGCGCGGCGCCGACGTAGGCGCCGATCGCTCCGGCGCCGAGTACTGCGACTTTCATGCGAGGGAGCTCCGTTCGGTCGAGGGTACCGAGGAACTGCCGAACTCTGTCGACGAAATATTGTCTACAGTATGGAAGTTGTGCCAGCAAGGCTTCGCGCAGGATGCGGCCGACCTGGAAGCCGGGTCGGCGGGACCGTTCGGCGCGTACGGCATACCGCTCATCGCATACGGTCGACGCGCCGCCTTCTCAACGTCCCTGATCCTTCCTAACGTTCGGGATCATGAGTCCCCCAGTCGCACCCACAGGGTGGAGCCGCTGGCTGGTTCCGCCCGCCGCTCTCTCCGTCCACCTCTCCATCGGCCAGGCCTACGCCTGGAGCGTCTTCAAGCCGCCGCTCGAATCCGCGCTCGGTCTCAGCGGCACGCAGAGCGCGCTGCCCTTCCAGCTGGGCATCGTCATGCTCGGTCTGTCGGCCGCTTTCGGCGGCACGCTCGTGGAGCGCAACGGGCCGCGCTGGGCGATGACCGTGGCCCTGATCTGCTTCTCGTCCGGTTTCCTGCTGTCCGCGCTCGGCGCGGCGACCGACCAGTACTGGCTGATCGTCTTCGGCTACGGCTTCGTCGGCGGGATCGGCCTCGGCATCGGCTACATCTCGCCCGTCTCCACCCTGATCAAGTGGTTCCCGGACCGGCCGGGCATGGCCACCGGCATCGCCATCATGGGCTTCGGCGGCGGCGCGTTGATCGCCTCGCCCTGGTCGGCGCAGATGCTGGAGTCGTTCGGCAGCGACAGCTCGGGGATCGCGCTCGCGTTTCTCGTCCACGGGCTTTCGTATGCGGTCTTCATGACGCTGGGTGTGCTGCTCGTGCGGGTGCCGAGCGGCGGGAAGCCCACGGCCGACGGGCCGAGCGCCCTGACCGGACCGCAGGTCTCCGCCCGCGGCGCGGTGCGCACACCGCAGTTCTGGTGCCTGTGGGTAGTGCTCTGCATGAACGTGACCGCCGGTATCGGCATCCTGGAGAAGGCCGCCCCGATGATCACGGACTTCTTCGCGGACACCTCCACCCCGGTGTCCGTGTCGGCCGCCGCCGGCTTCGTCGCCCTGCTGTCCGCGGCCAACATGGCGGGACGTATCGGCTGGTCGTCGACCTCCGACCTGATCGGCCGCAAGAACATCTACCGCCTCTACCTCGGCGTGGGCGCTGCGATGTACGCGCTGATCGCCCTGTTCGGCGACTCGTCGAAACCCCTGTTCATCCTGTGCGCGCTGGTGATCCTGTCCTTCTACGGCGGCGGGTTCGCGACCATCCCCGCCTACCTGAAGGACCTCTTCGGCACCTACCAGGTCGGCGCGATCCACGGGCGGCTGCTCACCGCCTGGTCCACGGCGGGCGTCCTCGGACCGCTGATCGTGAACTGGGTCGCCGACCGGCAGGAAGAAGCCGGCAGGCACGGGGCGTCGCTGTACGGTCTGTCGTTCGTCATCATGATCGGGCTGCTCGTCGTCGGCTTCGTCGCCAACGAACTCGTCCGCCCCGTCCACGTCCGTCACCACATCCCCGCCCCGAGGGAGGAGACCGTCGATGTCCACCGACAGCAGTCAGAGTCCGCCTAGCCGGCGGGGGCTGATCACCTTCGCCTGGGTGTGGGTGGGAGCACCGCTCGCCTACGGGCTGTACGAACTGGTACAGAAGGCGACACAGTTGTTCACCGGCTGACCCTTCCGGAAGTGGTCGGGCGTCCCAGGGTCTGACGGAAGCCGACAAGCGGGGCCCCGGTTTCCTGTGGCTTCACTTGCCGCCGTACCCGCGAGTCACTGATCAGACTGGTGAATCCCGTTACCTGCAATGAGGGGGATTCGCCCATGAACGGCTCGCGCATCACTGCCGTCGGCCATTACCAGCCCGCCAGGGTACTCACCAACGAGGACCTGGCGGGCATGGTCGACACCAGCGACGAGTGGATCAGGTCCCGGGTGGGCATCCGTACCCGCCGCATCGCCGGGCCCGACGAGCCGGTCGACGAGCTGGCCGCGCACGCCGCCGCCAAGGCGCTCGCGGCGGCCGGCCTGACCCCCGCCGACATCGACCTGGTGTTGGTGGCCACGTCGACCGCGGTCGACCGTTCACCGAACATGGCCGCCAGGGTCTCCGCCCGGCTCGGCATCCCCTCACCCGCCGCGATGGACATCAACGTCGTGTGCGCCGGCTTCACCCACGCCCTGGCCACCGCCGACCACACCGTGCGGGCGGGCGCGGCGACCCGTGCCCTGGTCATCGGCGCCGACAAGATGTCCGAGGTCGCCGACTGGACCGACCGTACGACCTGCGTGCTGGTCGGCGACGGCGCGGGCGCCGCGGTGGTCGAGGCGGCGGAGGCGGAGCCCGGTATCGGGCCGGTGCTGTGGGGATCGGTGCCCGAGATGGGGCACGCGGTACGGATCGAAGGGCAGCCCGCGCGGTTCGCGCAGGAAGGCCAGAGCGTCTACCGCTGGGCGACCACGCAGCTGCCGCCCCTCGCCCGGCGGGCCTGCGAGCGCGTGGGCCTCACCCCCGCGGACCTCGCGGCGGTCGTGCTGCACCAGGCGAACCTGCGGATCATCGAACCCCTCGCGGAGAAGCTGGGCGCCGTCAACGCCGTGATCGCGCGCGATGTCATCGAATCGGGTAACACGTCGGCGGCGAGCATTCCGCTCGCGTTCTCCAAGCTGGTGGAGCAGGGCGCGATCTCCACGGGGGATCCGGTGCTGCTCTTCGGCTTCGGCGGGAACCTGTCGTACGCCGGACAGGTCGTCCGCTGTCCCTGACGTGCCCTGACGCGCCGGTACAACGGGATGTGACGAGGAAGACCGCCCGCTCCTCTGGCAACTGTGCACCGTAGACTGTAGACGAAAGACAATCGATACTGGGTCTACGGGTGACACCGGCTTTTACGGCTGCTGTGCACGGCCCGCCGAGGAGGGGGACCGCGATGTTGTCGACAGGACTGCCGCAGGGAGCAGTGCCCAAACTCGAAAGGCCCGGCCCGTTGCGGGACCGTGTCTACGAGGCGCTGCTCGAACTCATCACCACCCGCGCCCTGCAGCCCGGCCAGCACCTCGTGGAGAGCGAACTCGCCGGCCATCTCGGGGTCTCCCGGCAGCCGGTGCGCGAGGCGTTGCAGCGGCTGAACACCGAGGGCTGGGTCGATCTTCGCCCCGCGCAGGGCGCGTTCGTGCACGAGCCCACCGAGGAGGAGGCCGACCAACTCCTCACCGTGCGCACGCTGTTGGAGGCCGAGGCCGCCCGACTGGCCGCCGCGAACGCGGACAAGGCCGGCATCCAAGCGCTGGAGGAGATCGTGGCGCAGGGCAGGCTGGCGGTCGCCTCCGACGACGTGGACGCCGCCGTCGCCCTGAACGCCCGCTTCCACGGGAAGGTCATGGAACTCGCGGGCAACGCGGTCCTCGCCGAACTCGCGGCGCAGGTCGACCGGCGGGTGCGCTGGTACTACACGCCGGTGGCCCGGCAGCGCGGAAACCAGTCCTGGATCGAACACCGGGACCTGATCGCCGCGATCGCCGACCGCGACGAGCAGCGCGCCACCGAGCTCATGCGGGAACACACCGAGCACACGCGCCGCTCGTACCACGCCCGCCAACAGCCCTGACCCTCACGGGACTCAGAAGGCGTCCGCGTGCGCCCTCGCCCATGCGGCGAAGGCGCGCGGCGCCCGCCCGGTGACCTCGTGGACCGTCGGCACGACCACCGACTCGTCCAGGGTGCCGTCCACGCAGAAGCCGAAGAACGCGTCGACGTACGGCGTCGGCATCCGCGACTCCAGCTCGGCACGCGCCTCCTCGTGCGTCAGCCCCACGGCGCGCATGTCCCGGCCCAGCACCTCGCCGAGGACCCGGACCCGATCGGCGGGCAACAGCGGCCCGGGACCGATCAGTTCGAGGACGCGCCCCGCGAACTCGTCGGAAAGATCGCCGGCCACGGCCTCCACCCCCGGCGGCGCCCCGTCCGGGCGGTCGGCCCGGCTCAGCGCCCGCACCGGCCGGCCTGCCTCGGCCAGGGCGCGGACGAGTTCGGCACCCACGTTCCCCGTGGCCCCCGTCACCAGGGTCACACGGTCCCTCTCTCCGCTCCCGAGCCGGGCCCGGCCCGGGTCGTGCCCATTCGGCGGCGCACCGGCGGGAGACACCAGGGCACGGACCTCCTTTGTCCTGCGAGGGGAAAAAGTCTGCGGCAATCCGTGCACGACTTCTTCCCAGCTTCGGCAGCCGCTGCTACGTTCCCCTCGAAAGCCCGGCAACAGGTGGCCGATTGAGGCGGGGAGGGGCTCGTGAGACGCATGACGGCACGACCCGCGAACGCTCACCAGGCCCGCCTGCTGAAGCTGCTGCGTGACGGCGGCCCCAACTCCCGTGCGCAACTGGGAGATCAGGTCGATCTGTCACGGTCCAAGCTGGCCGTCGAGGTCGACCGACTGCTGGAGACCGGCCTGGTCGTGGCCGACGGACTCGCCGCCTCGCGCGGCGGCCGCCGCTCCCACAACATCAGGCTCGCGCCGGGCCTCAGGTTCCTCGGCGTCGACATCGGCGCGACCTCGGTCGACGTCGCCGTCACCAACGCCGAACTGGAGATCCTCGGCCACCTCAACCAGCCCATGGACGTACGCGAGGGCCCGGTCGCGGTCTTCGAGCAAGTGCTGGCCATGGCTGCGAAGTTGAGGGACTCGGGACTCGCGGAGGGGTACGACGGCGCCGGCATCGGCGTCCCGGGCCCCGTCCGCTTCCCCGAGGGTGTGCCGGTGGCTCCGCCGATCATGCCGGGCTGGGACGGCTTCCCCGTGCGGGAGGCGCTCAGCCAGGAACTCGGCTGCCCGGTCATGGTCGACAACGACGTGAACCTGATGGCCATGGGGGAGATGCACGCGGGCGTCGCACGCTCCGTGGGCGACTTCCTCTGCGTCAAGATCGGCACCGGCATCGGCTGCGGCATCGTCGCCGCCGGTGACGTCCACCGCGGGGTGACGGGCAGCGCGGGCGACATCGGGCACATCCAGGCCGTGCCCGACGGACGACCGTGCGCCTGCGGCAACCGGGGCTGCCTCGAAGCCCACTTCAGCGGGGCGGCCCTCGCCCGGGATGCCACCGACGCCGCCCAGCGGGGCCTGTCGGTGGAACTCGCGACCCGCCTGGAGACGAACGGCGGCCTCACCGCCGTCGATGTCGCCGCAGCGGCCGCCGCGGGCGACGCCACCGCCCTCGACCTGATCCGCGAGGGCGGCGACCGCGTCGGCCAGGTCATCGCCGGCCTGGTCAACTTCTTCAACCCCGGCCTGGTGGTGATCGGCGGCGGGGTCACCGGCCTCGGCCACACCCTGCTCGCCGCGATCCGCACCCAGGTCTACCGCCAGTCGCTGCCACTCGCGACCGGCAACCTGCCCATCGTCCTGGGGGAGTTGGGTCCCACCGCCGGAGTGATCGGCGCGGCCCGCCTCATCAGCGACCACCTGTTCTCACCCGCATAAAACACCGAATTCCCCAGCGCACCAGCACGCGTCGTACGCTCACCCGCCGACCCCATACGCCTGCCGACAGACTCCCCACGCCCGCCGGCAGACACCCTGCACCTGTCAGCAGACCGCATACGTTCGCCGGCAGACCTCATCCGGCACATCGCCGACCGCATACAGCTCACCGGCACCGCGCCCAGCTTCGCCCTGCCCTGAATCCGGCCCGCACGCCTGCCAGGGGGACCCGCACATGGCACCACGACCCACGCTGCTCAGCATGTCCGGCATCACCAAGTCGTTCCCCGGAGTCCGGGCCCTCGACGGCGTCGACCTCGACGTCCAGGCCGGAGAGGTGCACTGCCTGCTCGGCCAGAACGGTGCCGGCAAGTCCACCCTCATCAAGGTTCTGGCCGGCGCCCACCAGCCCGACACCGGCACCATCCGCTGGAGCGGCGATGCCGTCACGCTCCGCTCACCGATCGCCGCGATGCGCCTCGGCATCGCCACCATCTACCAGGAACTCGACCTGGTGGAGCACCTGTCGGTGGCCGAGAACGTCCACCTGGGCCATGAACCCACGGCGGCCGGTTTCGTCGTACGCGGCAAGGCGGCTCGAGCGTCAACGGCCAAGCTGCTCAAACGACTCGGGCATCCGGAGATCGACACCGGCCGCCTGGTGGGGGAGTTGTCGGCCGCCCAGCAGCAGATCGTGTCCATGGCCCGGGCGCTCTCGCACGACGTACGGCTCATCGTGATGGACGAACCGTCCGCCGCCCTCGACCCGGACGAGGTCGACAACCTCTTCCGGATCGTCGGCGACCTCACCGCCGACGGAGTAGCGGTCGTCTACATCTCGCACCGGCTGGAGGAGATCCGCCGCATCGGCGACCGGGTGACCGTCCTCAAGGACGGGCGGGCCGTCGCGGTGGGACTGCCCGCGAAGACGACGCCGACCCGCGAGGTCGTCGAGTTGATGACGGGACGCAACGTCGAGTACGTGTTCCCGGAACGGCCGGCGCGGGCACCCGACGGCACCCCGGTCCTGGAGGTCGAAGGGCTGACCCGGGACGGTGAGTTCGAACCCCTCGACCTGAGCATCCGTCCCGGCGAGATCGTCGGCCTCGCCGGACTCGTGGGCTCGGGCCGCTCCGAGATCCTGGAGACGATCTACGGAGCCCGCAAACCCACCGCCGGCCACGTCAGCGTCGACGGACGCCCGCTGCGACCGGGCAGCGTCCGCGCCGCCGTCCGCGCCGGTCTCGGACTCGCCCCCGAAGAACGCAAGGCGCAGGCCCTGCTGATGCTGGAGTCGGTCACCCGCAACGTCTCCGTGTCCTCCATGTCCCGCTTCGCACGCGCGGGTTGGATCGACCGCGGCGCCGAACTGCGGGCCGCGCGGGCCGCGACGCGCGAGCTGTCGCTTCGGCCCGACAACCCGGACGTGCCGGTGCGCACCCTGTCCGGCGGTAACCAGCAAAAGGCCGTCCTGGCCCGCTGGCTGCTGCGCGGCTGCCGGGTGCTGCTGCTCGACGAACCGACCCGCGGGGTGGACGTAGGCGCCCGCGCCGAACTGTATGCAGTCGTCCGTCGACTGGCTGATGAAGGCCTCGCCGTACTGCTGGTCTCCAGCGAGGTCCCCGAGGTGCTCGGCCTCGCCGACCGTGTCCTGGTGCTGCGCGAGGGCCGCGTCGTCCACACGGCGCCCGCCCGCGACCTCGACGAACACCGCGTACTCGACCTCGTCATGGAAGGAAGCCCCGCGTCATGACGCAGCCCGTCTCCCCGCCCCGGGACAGCGCCGACAAGGTGCCGTCGGCGAACGAAGCCCCGGCCTGGCGGTCCCTCGTCTTCCGCGCCGACGTGCGCACCCTCTCCCTCCTCGGCGTGCTCGCCGCGCTGATCGTCATCGGCGGCATCACCAAGCCGGAGGAGTTCCTCGACACCCGCAACCTCCAACTCGTCCTCACTCAGGCCTCGGTGATCGGCGTCGTCACCGTCGGGATGACCTTCGTCATCACCTCGGGCGGCATCGACCTGTCCGTCGGCGCGATCGTCGCCCTCGCCTCCGTGTGGGCCACCACGGTCGCCACGCAGGAGTACGGCTTCGCGGGCATCCTCTTCACCGCGGTGATCGTCGGCCTCGGGTGCGGCCTGGTCAACGGGCTGCTCATCGCGTACGGCGGGATGGTCCCCTTCATCGCCACCCTCGCCATGCTGGCCTCCGCCCGAGGGCTCGCCCTGCAGATCACCGACGGCCGCACCCAGATCGTCACCGTCGACGGCATCCTCGACCTCGGCGAACGCGACTCCTACGTGCTCGGCATTCCGCCGCTGGTCATGGTGTTCGCGGTCGTGACGATCATTGGCTGGCTCGTGCTCAACCGGACCACCTTCGGACGCCGCACGGTCGCCGTCGGCGGCAACGCGGAGGCCGCACGGCTCGCCGGCATCGACGTACGCCGTCAGCGGCTGTACCTCTACCTGCTGTCCGGACTGTGCTGCGGCATCGCCGCCTTCCTGCTGATCATCCTGTCCGGCTCCGGCCAGAACACCAACGGCAACCTCTACGAACTCGACGCCATCGCGGCCGCCATCATCGGCGGAACCCTGCTCAGCGGGGGTCGCGGCACCATCACGGGCTCCGTGCTCGGCGTCCTGATCTTCACCACGATCACCAACATCTTCGCCCTGAACAACCTGCAGAGCGACGTCCAGCAGATCGCCAAGGGCGCGATCATCGTCGCCGCCGTGCTGGTCCAGCGCCGTACCGCGAGCACGAACTGAGGAAAGGGTTCACCGCCATGCCAGAGCCGACTTACCCGAGCCGCTTCACCAGTCGCAGAGGACTGCTCTTCGGGACCGCCGCCGTGTCGGCGGGCGCCCTCCTCGCCGGTTGCACCAGCAACGACTCCAGTGACGACGAGCCGGCCGCGAACGATCGGCCGGCCGCCGAGGACAAGCCCGGCAAGGAGGTCACCATCGGCTTCGCCGGCCCGCAGGCCGACCACGGCTGGCTCAACGCCATCAACGACAACGCCAAGAACCGGGCGAAGAAGTACTCCGACGTCACCCTGGAGATCACCGAAGGCTCGAACGACACCGCCCAGCAGATCGGGCAGATCGAGACCCTCATCAACAAGAAGGTCGACGTCCTGGTCGTGCTGCCCGCCGACGGCAAGGCGCTCACCCAGGTCGGCCTCAAGGCGATGCGGGCGGGCATCCCGGTCGTCAACCTCGACCGGATCTTCAACACCCCGCAGGCATACCGCTGCTGGATCGGCGGAGACAACTACGGCATGGGCCTCAGCGCCGGTCACTACATCGGCGAGAAGCTCAAGGGGAAGTCCGGTGCGAGGGTCATCGAACTGGCCGGCCTGGACAACCTGGAGCTGACCAAGCAGCGCACCCAGGGCTTCGACGACGCGCTGAAGAACTACCCCGACATCAGGAAGGTGGCCCGCCAGGCGGCCGACTTCACGGTCGAGTCGGGGCAGGCCAAGATGGCCCAACTCCTGCAGGCACAGTCGAAGTTCGACGCGGTCTGGAACCACGACGACGACCAGGGAGTGGGCGCGCTGCGCGCCATCGAGCAGGCCGGGCGCGACGACTTCCTGATGGTCGGCGGCGCGGGCGCCCTGTCCGCCTTCCAGGCCATCAAGCAGGACAACGGCGTCCTGAAGGCGACCGTCCTCTACCCGCCGACCATGGCCGCCTCCGCGATCGATCTCGCCCGCGCCCTGGGCCAGACCAAGGGAGTCAGCGGCCTCGCCGAGTACGAGATCCCGGCGTCGATCACGCTCTACTCGGCCGTCGTGGACAAGGACAACGTCGACCAGTACATGTCCACCGGCTTCAAGTGAGGCGTCCCGCCGAAGGCGCCCGGTTCCTCGACGGCCCGGGCTGCACCCCCCACCGCGCCACCACGACGAGGAGGACACCGCGTATGGCACAGCCGCAGCAGTCAGCAGGGGCGGAGGCGAACGGGCCGGACAGGGCCGGGGCCGAGCGCCTGGAGGGGGCCGGGGCCGGGAAGCCGTCGCTGCGCGTCGGCATGGTCGGTTACGCCTTCATGGGCGCCGCCCACTCCCAGGGCTGGCGTACCGCGGGCCGTGTCTTCGACCTTCCCCGCACCCCGGTCCTGGCCGCGCTCTGCGGACGGGACGCGGCGGCCGTCCGCGCGGCGGCCGACCGGCACGGCTGGGCGTCCACCGAAACCGACTGGCGTGCCCTGATCGCGCGGGACGACATCGACCTCGTCGACATCTGCACCCCCGGCGACAGCCACGCCGAGATCGCCCTCGCCGCCCTGGCCGCCGGCAAGCACGTGCTGTGCGAAAAACCCCTCGCGAACACCGTCGAGGAGGCCGAAGTGATGACCCGCGCGGCCGAAACCGCCTATGAACAGGGCAAGTTGGCGATGGTCGGCTTCAACTACCGCCGGGTGCCCGCCACCGCGCTGGCCCGTTCGATGGTCGCCGACGGCCGCCTCGGCACCCTGCGGCACGTGCGGGTGACGTACCTTCAGGACTGGCTGGTGGACCCCCAGTTCCCGCTGACCTGGCGACTGCGCAGGGAACTGGCGGGCTCGGGATCGCTCGGCGACCTCGGCGCGCACATCGTCGACCTCGCCCAGTACCTGGCGGGGGAACCGCTCGCCGGCGTCTCCGCCCTCACCGAGACCTTCGTACGGGAGCGTCCGCTGCCCGGCGGCCCCGGCAGCGGCCTGTCCGCGACCTCCGCCGCCGGCAGCCGCACCGGTCAGGTGACCGTGGACGACGCCGCCCTGTTCACCGGCCGCTTCACCTCCGGCGCCCTCGCCTCCTTCGAGGCCACCCGGTACGCCACCGGCCGGAAGAACGCCCTGCGCATCGAACTCAACGGCGAACTCGGCTCGCTCGCCTTCGACTTGGAGCGCCTCAACGAACTCTCGTACCACGACGGTACGGAGTCCGCGGCGCACGCCGGCTTCCGCCGCATCCTCGTCACCGAACCCGACCACCCCTACCTGGACGCCTGGTGGCCGCCGGGCCACGGCCTCGGCTACGAACACACCTTCGTCCACCAGGCCCGCGACCTGGTCCACGCGATCGCCGAGGGCCGCCGGCCCGAACCCTCCTTCGCCGACGGACTCCAGGTGCAGCGCGTCCTGGCGGCGGTGGAGGAGAGCGCCGAGAAGAACTCCGTCTACACGCCCATAGCGGCCTGAGGAGGCCCCGCGACATGCCGCGCACCTTCACGCTCTTCACCGGCCAGTGGGCCGACCTGCCGCTCGAAGAGGTCTGCCGCCTCGCCCGCGACTTCGGCTACGACGGTCTCGAACTCGCCTGCTGGGGCGACCACTTCGAGGTCGACAAGGCACTCGCCGACCCGTCGTACATCGACTCGCGCCACCAACTCCTCGACAAGTACGGCCTCAAGTGCTGGGCCATCTCCAACCACCTGGTCGGCCAGGCGGTCTGCGACGCCATCATCGACGAACGCCACCAGGCCATCCTGCCCGCCCGCATCTGGGGAGACGGCGACGCGGAGGGCGTACGGCGACGGGCCGCGGCCGAGATCGCCGACACCGCCCGCGCCGCGGCCGCCTTCGGGGTCGACACGGTCGTCGGTTTCACCGGCTCCGCGATCTGGCACCTGGTCGCCATGTTCCCGCCCGCGCCGGCCTCGATGATCGAGCGCGGCTACGAGGACTTCGCCCAGCGGTGGAATCCGATCCTCGACGTCTTCGACGCGGAGGGCGTGCGGTTCGCGCACGAAGTCCACCCCAGCGAGATTGCATACGATTACTGGACGACTGTATGCGCGCTGGACGCGGTAGACCGTCGACCGGCTTTCGGCCTCAACTTCGACCCGAGCCACTTCGTGTGGCAGGACCTCGACCCGGTCGGCTTCCTCTGGGACTTCCGCGACCGCATCTACCACGTCGACTGCAAAGAGGCCCGCAAGCGGCTCGACGGCCGCAACGGCCGCCTCGGCTCCCACCTGCCCTGGGGCGACCCGCGCCGCGGCTGGGACTTCGTCTCCGCGGGCCACGGAGACGTCCCCTGGGAGGACGTCTTCCGGATGCTGCGCTCCATCGACTACCAGGGCCCCATCTCCGTGGAGTGGGAGGACGCCGGCATGGACCGGCTCCAGGGCGCCCCGGAGGCCCTGGCCCGCCTCAAGGCGTACGACTTCGAGCCGCCGTCGGCCTCCTTCGACGCGGCGTTCGGCGGCAACGAGTAGACCGACGGCGTTGCCCCTGCCATGACTTCCGGGATGACGGCGCATCCCGGCGCACCGCACCCGCACGTACAACCGGCCCCATTCTGGAGGCACCCGTGCACGGGAACGACAGCACCACCAGCACCGACAGAAACGAGACCCACAGACGACGCCTGCCGCTGAGCAAGGCAGTCGCCCTGCTCAGCAGCGCGCTGCTGGCGGGCGCGTCCCTCACCCTCACCGCGCCACAGGCCGGCGCAGCCGTCGCCGACCCGGGAGCCGCGACGGCCGCGCCGGCCGCCTCCGCCGCCGAGGACTTCCAGCAGGTCACCCTCGCCAAGGGCGAGCCGGAGGTCGGCGAGCCCATGTCGCTCGCGGTCCTCCCCGACCGCTCGGTCCTGCACACCTCGCGCGACGGCGAACTCCGCCTCACCGACGCGGCGGGCAACACCAGGCTCGCCGGCAAGCTCGACGTCTACTCCCACGACGAAGAGGGCCTCCAAGGCATCGGCGTGGACCCGGACTTCACGAGCAACCGCTTCATCTACCTCTACTACGCGCCCCCGTTGAGCACCCCCGCGGGCGACGCCCCCGAGACCGGCACCGCCGCCGACTTCGCGCCCTTCGACGGCGTCAACCGGCTCTCCCGGTTCGTCCTGAGGACCGACGGCACCCTCGACGCCGCCAGCGAGAAAAAGGTCCTCGACGTCCCGGCCTCCCGCGGCCTGTGCTGCCACGTCGGCGGCGACATCGACTTCGACGCGGCGGGCAACCTGTACCTGTCGACCGGCGACGACACCAACCCGTTCCAGTCCGACGGCTTCACCCCCATCGACGAACGGGACAACCGCAACCCCGCCTTCGACGCCCGGCGTTCGTCCGGCAACACCAACGACCTGCGCGGCAAGATCCTGCGCATCAAGGTGAACGCCGACGGTTCGTACGCGATCCCCGACGGCAACCTCTTCGCGCCCGGCGCGGACAGGACGCGGCCCGAGATCTACGCGATGGGCTTCCGCAACCCGTTCCGCTTCAGCGTCGACAAGGAGACGGGCATCCTCTACGTCGGCGACTACGGCCCGGACGCCGGCACCGCCGACCCGGCCCGTGGACCGGCCGGTCAGGTGGAGTTCGCGCGGGTCACCGGTCCCGGGAACTTCGGATGGCCGTTCTGCACGGGCGACAATGACCCGTATATCGCATACGACTTCGCGACCGGTGTATCCGGTGCACCGTTCGACTGCAGCGCCCCGAAGAACACCTCCCCCCACAACACCGGCCTGACCGACCTGCCGCCCGCCCAGCCGGCCTGGATCCCGTACGACGGCGGATCCGTGCCCGAGTTCGGCACCGGCTCCGAGTCTCCGATGGGCGGGCCGGTCTACCACTACGACGCCTCGCTCGACTCGCCGGTGAAGTTCCCCGAGGCCTACGACGGCGACTTCTTCGCCGGGGAGTTCGGCCGCCGCTGGATCAAGAGGATCGTCAGCGACGACAGCGGCACTGTTCAGTCGATCAACGACGTGCCGTGGACCGGCACCCAGATCATGGACATGGCCTTCGGTCCCGACGGCGCGCTGTACGTCCTCGACTACGGCGTCTCCTGGTTCGGCGGCGACGAGCACTCGGCCCTGTACCGCATCGAGAACGCCACCGACGGCCACTCCCCGGTCGCGCAGGCCGCGGCGAGCCGGACCTCGGGACAGGCCCCGCTGCGGGTGAGCTTCTCCTCCGCGGGCACCTCCGACCAGGACGGCGACACCGTCACCCACAGCTGGGACTTCGGTGACGGAGCCACGTCGACCTCGGCCAACCCGACGCACACGTACAAGAAGAACGGCACGTACACCGCGACCCTGACCGCCAAGGACCCGAGCGGCCGCACCGGCAGCGCGAGCGTGCAGATCGTCGTCGGCAACACCGCACCGAAGGTGACCCTCGAACTCCCGCGTGACGGGCAGCTGTTCAGCTTCGGGGACGCGATCCCGTTCAAGGTGCGCGTCACCGACCCCGAGGACGGCAGGGCCGTCGACTGCGCCAAGGTGAAGGTCACCTTCATCCTCGGCCACGACACCCACGGCCACCCGCTGACCTCCGCCAACGGCTGCACCGGCACCATCCAGACCAGCGCCGACGGCGGCCACGACGAGGACGCCAACATCTTCGGCGTCTTCGACGCCGAGTACACCGACGGCGGTGGCGGCGGCCAGGCCCCGCTCACCACCCACGACCAGAACGTCGTCCAGCCCGAGCACCGCCAGGCCGAGCACTTCAACGCCTCCTCCGGCGTCTCCGTCGTCGCCAAGGACACCGCACACGGCGGGAAGACGGTCGGGGACGTGCACAACGGCGACTGGATCTCCTTCACGCCGTACGCCCTCGGCAACGCCGAGAAGATCACGGCCCGCGTCTCCTCGGGCGGCACGGGCGGCACGCTCGAGATCCGCGCCGGGTCCGCGAGGGGCACGCTGCTCGGAAAGGCGACCGTGCCGGTGACCGGCGGCTGGGACACCTTCCAGGACGTCAGCGCCGACCTGTCCCGCGCCCCGCGCGGCACGACCACGCTGTACCTGGTCTTCAAGGGCAGGGGCACCGGCGCCCTGTACGACGTGGACGACTTCACCTTCACGACCGGCTGAGAGGAGGCGATGGTGATGCGACCAACCAGACGTCTGCGCACAGCGGTTGCCGGCGCGGCGCTGCTCCTCGGCTGCGTCTCCGGGCCCGCCGCCTCGCACCCCGACGACGGCGAACGGGTGCTCGTCTTCTCCAAGACGGCCGGTTTCCGGCACGACTCGATCCCGGACGGCGTGGCGGCCGTCCAGCAGCTCGGCCGGACATCGGGCTTCAAGGTCGACGCGACGGAGGACGCCGGCGCGTTCACCGCGCGCAACCTGCGGCGATACGACGCGGTCGTGTTCCTGTCCACGACCGGAGACGTCCTCGACCCCGCCCAACAGGCGGCCTTCGAGGGCTACATCCGCCACGGCGGCGGCTACGTCGGCATACACGCCGCCGCCGACACCGAGTACGACTGGGAGTTCTACGGCGGCCTCGCCGGCGCCTACTTCCAGTCGCACCCGGCGATCCAGCCCGCGACCGTCGACGTCGAGGACCGCGCACACCCGGCGACCTCGGACCTTCCGATGACCTGGGAGCGCACCGACGAGTGGTACAACTACCGCTCCAATCCCCGGGAGCGGGCCCACGTCCTCGCCTCGCTCGACGAGTCGTCGTACTCCGGCGGCACCATGCACGGCGACCATCCGATCGCCTGGTGCCAGACCTACCAGGGCGGCCGCGCCTTCTACACGGGCGGCGGGCACACGAAGGAGTCGTACGCGGATCCGGTATTCCGTAGGCACCTGGCCGGCGGGATCCTGTATGCAACAGGCGGTGTCCAGGCGGACTGTCGACCGGAGACCGGATACCGTCCGCTCTTCGACGGCAGCTCGACGGCCGGCTGGAGCCAGGCCGGCCCGGGCTCCTTCACGCTGGACGACGACGGCACGATCACCTCGTCGGGCGGGATGGGGATGCTCTGGTACGCCGACCGGGCCTTCGGGGCGTACTCGCTGAAGCTCGACTGGAAGATGGCCAGTGAGTCCGGCGACGACAACTCCGGTGTGTTCGTGGGCTTCCCGCCCTCGTCCGACCCGTGGTCGGCGGTGAACAGCGGCTACGAGATCCAGATCGACGCCACCGACGTGCCGGAGAAGACCACCGGCTCCGTCTACGGGTTCCGGTCCGCCGACGTGAACAAGCGCGACCGCGCGCTGAACCCGCCGGGGGAGTGGAACACGTACGAGATCCGGGTGGAGGGCGAGCGTCTGCGCGTCTGGCTCAACGGCGTGAAGATCAACGATTTCACCAACACCGATCCGGCCCGCAGTCTCAGGGACGGCCACGTCGGCATCCAGAACCACGGAGCCGACGACCGGGTGTCCTTCCGCGACATCCGGATCAAGGAACTGCCCGCGAAGTCCATGCCACCCACGGCTTCGCAGGGCGACTGAGCGGCGGCGGGCGGGGGACGCCGGACTCCCGCCCGCCGCTTTCCCCCAGCGCGAGCTCTGTAAGACCGCCGGCTGTGCGTACGGCCCAGGCGTTCGTACGACGGTTTCGCGACCCTCGTGCGATCTCGTGCGATCTCGTGCGACCTGGTGCGATCTCGTGCGACTTCGTACGACGTGTTCGACAAGGAGGCTGCCCATGTCCGCGTCCGTTTCCGCACCGCGCGTCGGTGTATGGCTGATCGGGGCGCGTGGCTCCGTCGCCACCACGGTCGTCGCCGGCTGTGCCGCAGTGAGCGCGGGCCTGCACCCACCGAGCGGCCTGGTCACCGAGACACCCGTGTTCGCCGACAGCGGCCTGCCGGCCCTGGGCGCCCTCGTCTTCGGCGGTCACGACACGCTGGACTGCCCCCTGCCCAAACGCGCGGAGGCGCTGGCGGCCGGCGGTGTCCTGCCGTACGGTCTCCCGGCGGCGATCGAGGCCGAACTGACTGCCGCGGACCGGGAGATCAGGCCTGGCGGCCCCGTCCCGGACGACGGCCGCGGCGAGGACGAGCTGATCGCCGCCTTCGCCTCGGACATACGGGACTTCGTTCGGCGGCGGGCCCTGGACCGGGCAGTCGTGGTGAACGTCGCCTCCACGGAACCGGCCGCAACCGGCACCGACCTGCCCGCCAGCTCCCTCTACGCGGCGGCGGCCCTGCGCGCGGGCTGCCCGTACGTGAACTTCACCCCGTCGACCGGCCTGCACCACCCGGCGCTGGCGCCACTCGCCGAGTCGTCGGGACTCCCCTACGCGGGCCGGGACGGCAAGACCGGCCAGACCCTGCTCCGCTCGGTGCTGGGCCCGATGTTCGCGCAGCGGGCGCTCGCCGTGCGGGCCTGGTCCGGGACCAATCTGCTGGGCGGCGGCGACGGCGCCTCCCTCTCCGACCCGGCCGCCGCGGCGGCGAAGAACGCGGGCAAGGAGCGCGTTCTCGCCGACACTCTCGGCGCGGTCCCCGAGGGCGAGATCCACATCGACGACGTTCCCGTACTCGGCGACTGGAAGACCGCCTGGGACCACATCGCCTTCGACGGCTTCCTCGGCGCCCGCATGATCCTCCAGACCACCTGGCAGGGCTGCGACTCCGCCCTGGCCGCACCCCTGGTCCTCGACCTGGCCCGCCTCGTCGCCCGCGCCCACGAGCGGGGCCTGTCCGGCCCGCTGACCGAACTGGGCTTCTACTTCAAGGACCCGGTGGGGCAGGGGCCGTCGGCCCTGGGGGAGCAGTACGCCGCACTGGTGGGGTTCGGCCGGCGGCTGCGGGCCGAGGTGGCGCGATGAACGGCCCCGCGGCGGGAGCGGCCTGGGCCGAACTGCTGCGCCTCCCCGCCCTGTTCACCGTCCCGGGCGACGCTCTCGCCGGTGCGGCGGCAGCCGCCCCGCACCCGAACCCCCGCACCCTGCTCGCCATCTGCTCCTCCCTCTGCCTGTACGAGGCCGGCATGGCTCTCAACGACTGGGCCGACCGGGACGAGGACGCCGCCGAGCGCCCGCACCGCCCCCTCCCTTCCGGCCGCGTCCGCCCCACCGCGGCGCTCGCGGCTGCCTGCGCCTTCACCGGTACCGGCCTGTCCCTGGCCGCTCGCGCCGGGCGCCCCGCTCTTGCCGTCGCGACGACCCTGGCGGCGACCGTCTGGGCGTACGACCTCGCCCTGAAACGCACCCCGGCAGGCCCTGTGGCCATGGCGGCGGCGCGCGGCCTGGACCTGCTGCTCGGCGCCACGGCCACGACGAGCGCGGGGGCGTCCATGCAGGAGGGGACGCCGCCGGGCACGGGCACCGCGAGTGGCATCCGCCGAGCCCTTCCGTCCGCCACCCTCCTCAGCGCACACACCCTCACGGTCACTGCCGTGTCACGCCGCGAAACCCAAGGCGGCACACCCCTGGCCCCGCTGGCGGCCCTGGCCGTGACCGCCGCGCTGACGGGGCTCGTGTCCCGTCCGTCCAGGCAACAGGGCATCCCGGTGTCGGCGCCCCACGTCGCTGTGCGCACCGCGCTCGCAGCCGGCTACGCGACGACCGCCGCCCGCCCCTACTTCCACGCCACCCTCAACCCGTCACCCCCGCTCACCCAACGAGCCGTCAGCGGCGGCATCCGCGCCACGATCCCCCTCCAGGCCGCCCTCTCCGCCCGCTCCGGCGCCCCCGTCACCGCCCTGCTCACGGCCGCCCTGGCCCCACTCGCCGCGAGATTCGCGAGGAAGGTGAGCGTGACATGAACCCCGAGCCCCTCCGCCCGCCGACCGGCAAGGCCAGAACCCGCGCCGCCGGAGACACCCGGCCGCACAACCCCGCGACCAGCCCTCACGCGCACAGCCCCGCAAGCGCCCTCCCTCCGGACAGTCCCACCATCACCCCCCACCCGCACAGTCCCGCCGTCACCTCTCCCCCCTCCACCTCCCACCCCCTCCGCTTCGGTTACGGCACCAACGGCCTCGCCGACCTCCGCCTCGACGACGCCCTCGCTCTCCTCGCCGACCTCGGCTACGACGGGGTCGGGCTGACCCTCGACCACATGCACCTCGACCCGATCGCCCCGGACCTGGCCTCCCGCACACGCCGCCTCGCGCAACGGCTGGACGAGCTCGGGCTGTCGGTCACCGTGGAGACAGGCGCCCGCTATGTGCTGGACCCCCGGCGCAAACACGGCCCCTCCCTGCTGGACCCGGACCCGGACGGCCGGGCCCGACGCGTCGACCTGCTGATCCGCGCGGTCCGGGTGGCCGCCGACCTCGGAGCCCACGCCGTGCACTGCTTCAGCGGGATCACGCCGGCGGGGACGGACACGGACACGGCGTGGAAGCGTCTGGCCGAGACACTCGCGCCCGTCCTGGACGCCGCCACCCGCGCAGGCATCCCCTTGGCCGTCGAACCCGAACCCGGTCACCTCCTCGCCACCCTCGCCGACTTCCACCGACTGCGCCGTACCCTCGGCGACCCGGAGCATCTCGGCCTGACCCTCGACATCGGCCACTGCCAGTGCCTGGAGCCCTGGTCTCCCGCCGAGTGCGTACGTGCCGCCGCCCCCTGGCTGCGGCACGTCCAGATCGAGGACATGCGCCGTGGTGTCCATGAACACCTCCCTCTCGGAGACGGGGAGATCGACTTCCCGCCGGTGCTCGCCGCCCTGGCGGCCGCCGGCTACCAGGGCCTGACCGTCGTGGAACTGCCCCGCCACTCCCACGCCGGCCCCCACTTCGCCGAACTGTCCCTCCCGTTCCTCCGTCACGCGGCGGCGCCCTCACCAGGGAGCACCTCATGACCCACACCGACGCCGACCCGGCTACCCCGGCGGCAGGCATCCAGGGCGCCACCCTCGCCCGCACCCCGCCACCCGACCTGCACGGCCGCGTCGTCGCCCGCCTCGACGGAGCCGCCCGCGCCTGGCTCGACCAGGCCCTCGACGAGGCCGCCGCCCATCCCGGCACGCACGGACCAATCTCGGTGTGGGAGCTGCGCCTGGCCGAGGCCGGGCGCCGCTGCGGCTCCGCCCACGCCGACGCCGTCCGCGTCCTCATCCTGCACGCGGCCCGCGCCGACACGGACGCCCTCACCCGCGTCTACGCGCAGGGCACCGCCGCCGAACGCCGAGCCGTCCTGCACGCCCTGCCCCACCTGGTGCCCGGCCCGGACGCCCTCCCGCTCGTCGAGGACGCCCTGCGCACCAACGACACCCACCTCCTCGCCGCCGCGGTCGGCCCGTACGCCGCCCGGCACCTGCCCGCCCACCACTGGCGCCACGCCGTCCTGAAGTGCCTGTTCACCGGTGTGCCCGTCGACGCGGTGGCCGACCTGGACGGCCGGGCCGACGCCGACGCGGAACTCGCCCGCATGCTCCGCGACTACGCCGCCGAACGCACCGCCGCCGGCCGTCCCGTCCCCGAGGACCTGTACCGCGTCCTGACCCTGACCGACCCCACGCCCGCCCCGCCCGCTGCGAAGGGCGATCCGGGCGGCGACGGCGAGGAGTTCTGATGCGCATCTTCGACCCCCACATCCACATGACGTCCCGCACCACCGACGACTACGAGGCCATGCGCGCCGCGGGCGTCCGTGCCGTCGTCGAGCCGTCCTTCTGGCTCGGCCAGCCCCGCACCTCGCCCGCCTCCTTCCTCGACTATTTCGACTCCCTCCTGGGCTGGGAGCCCTTCCGCGCCGCCCAGTACGGCATCGCCCACCACTGCACGCTCGCCCTCAACCCCAAGGAGGCGAACGACCCGCGCTGCCTGCCCCTCCTCGACGAACTGCCCCGGTATCTCGTCAAGGACCAGGTCGTGGCCGTCGGTGAGATCGGCTACGACTCGATGACCCCCGCCGAGGACACCGCCCTCGCCGCGCAGCTTCAGCTCGCCGCCGACCACCACCTGCCCGCGCTCGTCCACACTCCGCACCGCGACAAGCTCGCCGGCCTGCGACGCACCCTCGACGTCGTCCGGGAGTCGGCGCTGCCCCCGGAGCGGGTCCTGGTCGACCACCTCAACGAGACGACCGTCGAAGCGGCCAAGGACGGCGGCTGTTGGCTGGGCTTCTCCGTCTATCCGGAGACCAAGATGGACGAGGAGCGGATGGTCGCGATCCTTCGCACGTACGGGCCCGAGCGGGTGCTGGTGAACTCCGCCGCCGACTGGGGTCGCAGCGACCCCCTCAAGACGCGCAAGGTCGGCGACCTGATGCTGGCCGAGGGCTTCACCGACGACGAAGTCGACCGGGTGCTGTGGCGCAACCCCGTCGCCTTCTACGGCCTCAGCGGCCGCCTGAACCTGGAGGTCGCGACACCCGAGGCCACCCACGAGGGCAACTCCGTGCTGCGCGGCGGGGAGTGAGCGATGCGCTTCCGCCACCCCGACGGCTCCACCGTCCACCTCGCCTACTGCACCAACGTCCATCCCGCCGAAACCCTCGACGGCGTCCTCGCCCAGCTCCGCGACCACTGCGAGCCCGTCCGCCGACGCCTCGGCCGCGACCGGCTCGGCATCGGCCTGTGGCTCGCCAAGGACGCCGCCCATGCCCTCGTCACCGACCCGTCCGCCCTGCGCGCGCTGCGTACCGAACTCGACCGGCGGGGCCTCGAGGTCGTCACCCTCAACGGCTTCCCCTACGAGGGCTTCGGCGCCGAAGAGGTCAAGTACCGCGTGTACCGGCCCGACTGGGCCGACCCCGAACGTCTCGACCACACCACGGCCCTGGCCCGGGTCCTGGCCGGGCTCCTCCCCGACGACGTCACCGAGGGCAGCATCTCCACGCTGCCGCTGGCCTGGCGGACCGCTCTGCCGCCCACCGACGGATCCGTGACAGCAGACGGTACGTCCACGGCAGCGCGCACCGAGACGGCCTGCACCGCCCTGCTCGCCCTGGCCCGACGACTGGACGCCCTCGCTGAGTTGACCGGCCGCTCCATCCGCGTCGGCCTCGAACCCGAACCCGGCTGCGTCGTCGAGACCACCGCCGACGCCCTCGGCCCGCTCACCGCGATCGGCCACGACCGCATCGGCATCTGCGTCGACACCTGCCACCTCGCCACCTCCTTCGAAGACCCGCACACCGCCCTGGACGCGCTCACCCGGGCCGGAATCCCCGTCGTCAAGTCCCAGCTCTCGGCCGCACTGCACGCCGAACACCCCCATCTCCCCGAGGTCCGAGAGGCCCTGTCCGCCTTCGACGAACCCCGCTTCCTGCACCAGACCCGCGCCCGCCCCGCTCTCGACCCCGTTCGCGCGGGAGGGACTCCCGTGGCCGCCGGCCTTCGCGGCACCGACGACCTCGGCGAGGCCCTCACGGGCGACACGCTTCCCGACGCGGCCCCCTGGCGTGCCCACTTCCACGTCCCGCTGCATTCGGCCCCCGCCGCGCCCCTCACCTCCACGCTCCCCGTCCTGAAAGCCGCCCTGACCCGGCTCGTGGGCGGACCGCAACCGCTCACCCGTCACCTGGAGGTCGAGACCTACACCTGGCAGGCGCTCCCGCCCGAGCTGCGGCCCCGCGGCCGGTCCCAGCTCGCCGACGGCATCGCCGCCGAACTCACCCTGGCCCGCGACCTGTTGACGGACCTCGGCCTGAAGGAGCTCCCATGAGCACCCACCGGACCACCCCGGGCCCAACCCCTCTCCTCGTCCTCGACGTCGTCGGCCTCACCCCCCGTCTCCTCGACCACATGCCCCGCCTCAAGGCGCTCGCCCGGTCCGGCTCCCAAGCGCCGCTCGGCACCGTCCTGCCCGCCGTCACCTGCGCCGCCCAGTCCACCTTCCTGACCGGCACCCACCCCGGCGAGCACGGCATCGTCGGCAACGGTTGGTACTTCCGCGAACTCGGCGATGTACTCCTGTGGCGTCAGCACAACGGTCTGGTCGCCGGAGACAAACTCTGGGACGCCGCCCGCCGCGCGCACCCCGGCTACACGGTCGCCAACATCTGCTGGTGGTACGCCATGGGCGCCGACACCGACATCACCGTCACCCCCCGTCCCGTCTACTACGCCGACGGCCGCAAGGAACCCGACTGCTACACGCGGCCCGCCGCCCTCCACGACGAACTCACCCAGAAACTCGGCACCTTCCCCCTCTTCCACTTCTGGGGGCCAGGCGCGGACCTGGTCTCCAGCCGCTGGATCATCGACGCGACCCGCCACATCATCCACACCCGCCACCCCGACCTGACGCTCTGCTATCTCCCCCACCTCGACTACGACCTGCAGCGCTTCGGCCCCGACGACCCGCGCTCCCTGAAGGCGGCCGCCGATCTGGACGCGGCCCTGGCCCCGCTCCTGGACGACGCCCGCGCCGAGGGCCGTACCGTCGTCGCCCTGTCCGAGTACGGCATCACCCGCGTGGACCGGCCCGTCGACATCAACCGAGCCCTGCGCCGCGCCGGGCTGCTGGAGGTGCACACGCAGGACGGCATGGAGTACCTCGACCCGATGGCCTCCCGCGCCTTCGCCGTCGCCGACCACCAGATCGCCCACGTCTACGTCCGCCGGCCCGAAGACCTCGACGCGACCCGGGCCGCCCTCGACGGCCTGCCCGGCATCGAGCAACTCCTGGACGACCAGGGAAAGAAGGCCCACCACCTCGACCATCCGCGCTCCGGCGAACTCGTCGCCGTCGCGGAGCCGGACGCCTGGTTCACGTACTACTACTGGCTCGACGACGCCCGCGCGCCCGACTTCGCGCAACTGGTCGAGATCCACCGCAAACCCGGCTACGACCCGGTCGAACTCTTCATGGACCCGCTCGACCCCTATGTGAAGGTGAAGGCGGCCACGGCACTGGCCCGCAAGAAACTCGGTATGCGCTACCGCATGGCGGTCGTGCCCCTGGATCCCTCACCTATTCGCGGCAGCCACGGCCGCCTTCCCGAGAGCGACGACGACGGTCCGCTCCTCATCTGCTCCACCCCCCGCGCTGTCGGAGACCGCGTGGCGGCCACCGACGTGAAAGCACTGCTGCTCCACCTGTCCGGTCTGTCCTGACTGGTCACAAGTGAACCACTCACCACTGACAACGCCCTCCCACCACGAGGAGTTCCAGATGAGCCGCACACCCCGCACCACCGGAACGAGCAAGGCGCACGACCCCGAACTCACCCACCGCCTCACCAGACGAGGCATGCTCGGCGTGGCCGCCGGAACCACCGCGGCCGCCATACTCGGCGCCGCGGCGGCCCCCGCCACGGCCGCCACCGCCGGCACCGAAGCCACGGCCTCCGCCGCCGGCCGGGGCCGTCCCGTCCTGCCGCCCGGGCGGCTCGGCATCCAGCTGTACAGCCTGCGCGACAAGGTCTCCACGCTGGGCTTCGCCCCCGTCTTCGCCGAGCTGGAGAAGTACGGCTACGACGAGGTCGAGTTCGCCGGCTACACCCAGGGCTCGGCCGGTCCGATCACGCTCGCCCAGCTCAAACGGCTGGCCAGGAACCACGGCCTGAACCCGATCGGCAGCCACGTCGGCTACTACTCCAGCGACCCGAACGCCTACACCTTCGCCCAGAACCTCACCAAGGTCCTCGACGACGCCCAGGCCCTCGGACTCAAGCACATCGGCACCGCCGCCGGACCGTTCCGCTACGGCTCGACCGTCGACGCGTGGAAGCGCGCGGCCGAGGACTTCAACACCTACGGTGCGGCGGCCAGGGCACGCGGCATGAAGTTCTACCAGCACAACCACTCCGAGGAGTTCTCCTTCGCCACCGACAACCCCAAGGTCCGGCTCTACGACGTGCTGCTCGCCGAGACCGACCCCGACCTGGTGTTCCTGGAGATGGACATCTTCTGGGCGTACTCGGGCCAGTTCCGCTTCTCGAAGCGGCCCGACGGCACGCCCGCGCCCTTCGAACCCCTCGACTACGTCCTCAAGCAGCCCCACCGCTACCCGCTCTTCCACGTCAAGGACGGGGAGAGCGACCCGGCGAACCAGTACGGCTACCGCATGACCGACGTCGGTGACGGCGACATCGACTACCAGCGGTTCATCTCCGCCGTGACCCGGCTGCGCGGCGAACGACTCGCCCACCACTGGCAGGCCGAGCACGACAACCCGACCGAGTCGTTCACCTTCGCACGCCGTTCGAGCAAGCACCTGCACTCCCTGCGGGAGAAGTGCTGACAGCTCGTACGCACGTGAGGCGGGCCCACCACGCGGGGGGGGGGGGCGCCGCCCCGAACCCCGACCCGCGTCAGGCAGCCCCGTACGGCGGCGGGCGCGCCGACCGCCGGGTTACCCCCTGG
>NZ_JBHXSG010000001.1:71828-425573 GCF_042714835.1 Streptomyces sp. NPDC058678
ACACCCCCCCTACCACCCGCGCTCCCAGTTCTACCAACCTTATCCCCTGGTGGGGCCCCCCCCCCGGCTTGGGGGTCGGCCCGCCTCACGAACGCCGTACCGGCGTCAGCCTGCCGCTTACGGCTGCGGCCGCGCGGACCGCGTGAAGACACCGAGGGTCATCATGGCGATCCACGACAGATACACCACGAAGAGCTGTTCCGGGCGACGGGGTCAGCCCTCATGTCACGCCATCTCCTCGCCGAGCGGGTGCGGGTTGGGAGCGATGCGCTTGGCCTCGGGCCTGCCCGGTGCCTTCAGGAAGAGCGCCAGTACCGCGGAGGCCAGACCGATGCAGCCCGCTATGACGAACGCGCCCTCGTAGTCCCACACGTTGACCACGACCGCGCCCATCCCGGATCCCACGAGCCCCGAGATCAGCTTCGAGCTGTAGACCATGCCGTAGTTGGAGGCGTTGTTGTTCTCCCCGAAGTAGTCCGCGGTCATCGCCGCGAACAGGGGGAAGATCGCGCCGCCGCCGAAGCCGGAGACCATGGAGCAGAACAGGAAGAACGGCATGCTGCCCATCTGGCCGGAGATCAGCACACCGAACTGCGCGGTCCCCAGCACCAGACACACGATGATCAGTGTGTGGCGGCGCCCGAACTTGTCGGAGATCCAGCCGATGACCCCGCGCCCCGTTCCGTTGACGATGGCCTTCAGCGACATCGCCGTGGCCACGATCCCGCCCGCGAAGCCCATGTCCTTGCCGAACGGCACCTGGAAGGCGATACCGAAGATGTTGATGCCGGCCGTGCACAGGAGACAGAACCACATCATCCACAGCACGGGCGTACGGGCGGCCTCCTTGGGGGTGTACTGCTTGACCGCCGGCGGGTTCTTCTCCAGTGCCCGCCGGATCTTCGGGTCGTCGGTCTGCCGCAGCGGGTCGACGTGCGCGGGCCACCAGTTCTTCGGCGGATCCTTGAAGAACCACCCGGCGAACGCGACGACCGTGCAGCAGACGATGCCCACCATCACCAGGACGACCTCGTAGTTGCTCAGGTCCATGTACGAGGTGAACAGGAAGACGAAGGGCACCGAGCCGTAGGCGAAACCGCCGTTGACCATGCCGGTCTTGCCGCCCTTGCGCTCCGGATACCACTTGCCGACCATGTTCACGCAGGTCGCGTAGACGAGACCGGCGCCGATGCCGCTGAACATGCCGAATCCGATGTATGCGACGATCACGTGCGGCGCGAACGCCAGCGAGAGATAGCCGCAGACCGTGCCGAACGCGCCGAGCATCATCGCGTACCGCGCGGGGAGCCTGCCGCTCTCCCGCAGCTGCCCGGCGGGGAAGGCGACAGCGGCCTGGAAGAACACCCAGACGCCCATCAGCCAGAAGATGTGCCCGTTGTCCCACAGGTGCGCCTCGTGCAGGGTGTCCTCGGCGGAGGTGAACGCGTACTCCGAGGAGCTGATCCCCATCATGCCGATCCACGGGAAGAGCACCATGGTCCATCGTGGCCGGCCCATGATGTCCCGGTCGGTCTCGCCGATCCGGTACAGGCGGCCGTTGCGGTCCGTCACCTCCCTGTAGGGGACGGAGGTCGAGAAGTCGGTGGTTGTCATGTGTGTCGCACCCCTTGCGTCGAAAGCTCTGGCCAGCGCCCCCTGTCCAATGCCTTTCGTGTGCGCACGGGCCCCGGGGCCGGGCCGCCCGGCCCCCGGGCCCGCCCCCCCCCCCCCGCCGGCCGGCCCCCGCACCGGGTCACCTCATGAACCGCCCCCCAACAGTCCCGCCGCCCGCGCCCAGCGGTACTTGGCGCCGAGTACGGCCACCGGCTTCTCGGTCGTGTACGGGTACGCCACGACTCCGCGCTCGTAGAGGTACTGGCAGGCCTCCTCGACCTCCACGTCGCCGGCGAGCGACGCCACCACCGGCTTCTCGATGCCGCGCTTCCGGAACTCGGCCACCACGCGCGCGGTGAGCTCCGCGAAGACCATCGGGGGAGTGACGATGGTGTGCCAGTAGCCGAGGACCAGTGAGTGGATGCGCGGGTCCTCCAGACCCAGCCGGATCGTCGCCTCGTACGTCGACGGCGGCTCGCCCCCGGTGATGTCCACCGGGTTGCCCGCGGCCCCGAAGGGCGGGATGAACTTCCGGAAGGACGCGTCCAGGTCCGGCGGGATCTCCATCAGGGTCAGGCCGTTGTCGGTGACCGCGTCGGACAGCAGCACACCGCTGCCGCCCGCCCCGGTGATGATCACGACGTTGTCGCCCTGCGGGGTGGGAAGGACCGGCAACGCGCGCGCGTACTCCAGCATTTCGTTCAGCCCGGGCGCCCGGATGACACCGGCCTGCCGCAGGATGTCGTCGTACACGGCGTCGTCGCCCGCCAGGGCTCCGGTGTGCGATCCGGCGGCCTTGGCGCCGGCCGCGGTACGTCCCGCCTTCAGGACGACGACCGGCTTCTTCGGTACGGTCGCCCGCGCGGCCTCGACGAAGGCGCGCCCGTCCTTGAGGTCCTCCAGGTGCATCGCGATGCACTCGGTGTGCGGGTCCTCGCCGAACCAGGTCAGCAGGTCGTCCTCGTCCAGGTCCGACTTGTTGCCGAGGCCGACGATCGCCGACACGCCCGTCCTGGTGCTCCGGGCGAAGCCCAGGACGGCCATCCCGATGCCACCGGACTGCGAGGTCAGCGCCACCCCGCCCTTGACGTCGTACGGTGTGCAGAACGTGGCGCACAGGTCCTGCCACGTCGAGTAGTAGCCGTAGATGTTCGGCCCGAGCAGCCGGACACCGTGCCGTTGGCCGATCGCCACGATCTCGTCCTGCAGGTCGTGCTCGCCGGTCTCCGCGAACCCGGAGGGGATCAGCACGGCGTTCGGGATCTTCTTGCGTCCCACCTCCTCCAGCGCCGAGGCCACGAACTTGGCGGGGATCGCGAAGACCGCCACATCCACCTCACCGGGAACGTCGGTGACACTCTTGTACGCCTTGCGGCCGAGAATGTCATCGCCCCTGGGGTTCACCGGATGGATCTCCCCGGCGAAGCCGCCGTCGATGAGGTTGCGCATCACCGAGTTGCCGATCTTGCCCTGCTCGTTGGAGGCACCGATCACCGCGACGGACGAAGGCTGCATCAGCCGGCGCATCGAGGTGAGGATCTCCTCACGGGTGTACGTCGGTCGGGGTTTCGGCAGGGACTCGGCGAGGATGACCCTGATGTCGGCCGCGATCGCGCTCTCCGGTGTGGCGATCACCGGGTTGAGGTCCACCTCGGCGATCTCCGGGAAGTCCGACACCAGTTGGGACAGCCGGCGGATCTGCTCGGCGATCGCCCACCGGTCCACGGCGGGCAGGCCGCGCACCCCGCGCAGGATCTCCGCCGCACGGATCGAGTCCAGCATGGACAGCGCCTCGTCCGCGTCCAGTGGGGCGAGCCGGAACGTGACGTCCTTGAGGACCTCTACGAGCACCCCGCCGAGCCCGAAGGCGACGACCTTCCCGAAGGTCGGGTCGGTCACCGCGCCCACGATGACCTCCTGCCCCTCGGGCAGCAGCTCCTGAACCTGTACGCCTTCGATGCGGGCGTCCGCGTCGTACGCGCGCGCGTTGTCGACGATCGTGTGGAACGCGGCCCGTACGTCGGCCGACCCCTCCACGCCCACGATCACACCGCCGGCGTCGGTCTTGTGCAGGATGTCGGGCGAGACGATCTTCATCACCACGGGCCCGCCGAAACGCGCGGCGTACGCCACCGCCTCCTCGACGTCCCTCGCCAGCTCCTCACCCGGTACGGCGATCCCGTACGCGTCGGCGATCACCTTGCCCTCGGGTGCGGTCAGCGCCGTCCGGCCCTCGGCCCGCACGGAGTCGAGAAGCGTACGCACCCTCAGGTGGCGGTCTTCGGCCATCACGTCAGATCACTCCGTTCGACTTGAGCAGGCGCAGCTCCTCGTCGCCGAGACCGAGCTCGCCGACGTAGACCTCTTCGTTGTGCTCGCCCAGCAGCGGTGAACTGCTCACCTCGACGGGCGAGTCGGAGAGCTTCAGGGGGCTGCCCACGGTCACGAACTCGCCCCGCTCGGGGTGCGGCACGGTGACGACCATCTCGTTGGCGACCAGCGACCGGTCCTCGATGATCTCCTTGGTGGACAGGATCGGCCCGCACGGGATGTTGTGCGCGTTGAGCTTCTCCAGCACCTCCCACTTGGGAAGCGTCGAGGACCACTCCTCGATCAGCTGGAACATCTTGCCCAGCTTGGGCAGGCGGGCCTCCGGCGTCGCCCACTCGGGGTCGCCGGCCAGCTCGGGCCGCCCGATGAGCTCGCTGATCGGCTGCCAGCCGACGGGCTGCACGATGACGTACACGTAGTCGTTCGGGCCGCCCGGCGCGCACTTGACCGCCCAGCCGGGCTGGCCGCCGCCGGAGGCGTTCCCGGACCGGGGAACCTCGTCGCCGAAGTCGTCGTTGGGATATTCAGCGAGCGGGCCGTGTGCCAGGCGCTGCTGGTCGCGCAGCTTCACCCGGCAGAGGTTGAGCACAGCGTGCTGCATGGCCACATTGACCCGCTGACCGCGCCCGGTGTTCTCCCGCTGGTACAGCGCCGCGAGAATCCCCGCCACGGCGTGGACGCCCGTGCCCGAGTCCCCGATCTGGGCCCCCGTCGCCAGCGGCGGCCCGTCCTCGAAACCGGTGGTCGACATCGACCCGCCCATGGCCTGAGCGACGACCTCGTAGGCCTTGAAGTTGGTGTACGGGCCGTCCCCGAACCCCTTGATGGAGGCATAGACGATCCGCGGATTGATCTCCTGGATGCGGTCCCAGGTGAAGCCCATGCGGTCGATCGCGCCCGGCCCGAAGTTCTCGACCATGACGTCGGAGCGCCGGATCAGCTCGGTGAGGATCTCCTTGCCGCGTTCGGTCTTGGTGTTGAGGGTGATGCTCCGCTTGTTGCAGTTGAGCATCGTGAAATAGAGGGAGTCGACGTCCGGGAGATCGCGCAACTGCTTGCGCGTGATGTCACCGGTCGGCGCCTCCAGCTTGACGACGTCCGCGCCGAGCCAGGCGAGCAGCTGGGTCGCGGAGGGCCCGGACTGGACGTGGGTCATGTCCAGGACGCGGATGCCTTCGAGAGCCTTGGACGGTGTTCCCGTCGTACCGGTCATGGAGGCCACCTCACTTGTACATGGTCTGGTTCATGGTTCCGGGGGCGTACGCGTCCGGGTCGACCCAGACGTTGATCAGCGACGGCTTGCCCGACTCGCGTGCGCGCCGGAGGGCCGGGCCGATGTCGGCGGGGTCGCGGACCTCCTCGCCGTAACCGCCCAGCATCTGGGCGAACTTGTCGTAGTGGACGTCGCCGAGGGTGTTGCCGACCCGCTCGCGCTCCAGGCCGTACTTGGCGGCCTGGCCGTAACGGATCTGGTTCATCGACGAGTTGTTGCCGACGATGCCGACGAAGGGGAGGTCGTAGCGGACGAGGGTCTCGAAGTCCCAGCCGGTGAGGGAGAACGCCCCGTCGCCGAAGAGGGCGACGACCTCCTTGTCGGGCCGCGCCTGCTTGGCCGCGAGCACGAAGGGGACGCCGACGCCGAGGGTGCCGAGCGGCCCCGGGTCCATCCAGTGGCCGGGTGACTTGGGCTGCACGACCTGCCCGGAGAAGGTGACGATGTCGCCGCCGTCGCCGATGTAGATCGAGTCCTCGGTGAGGAAGTCGTTGATCTCGCTGACCAGCCGGTACGGATGGATCGGTGAGGCCTCCGACTTCAGGCTCGGCAGCCGCTTCTCGATGGCGGTCTGCTCGGCCGCCCGCAGCTCGTCGAGCCACTCCTTGCGCTTCGACCCACCCCCGTTGATGCGCCCGGAGGCGGCTTCGGCCACCGACTTCAGCACCAGACCCGCGTCGCCCACGATCCCGAGGTCGATGTCGCGGTTCTTGCCGACGGTCCGGTAGTCGAGGTCGATCTGCACGACGGTCGCGTCCGGCGAGAGCCGCTTGCCGTAGCCCATGCGGAAGTCGAAGGGCGTGCCGACGATGACGATGACGTCGGCGTTGGAGAAGGCGTACCGGCGCGACAGCTGGAAGTGGTGCGGGTCGCCCGGCGGGAGGGTGCCGCGGCCGGCGCCGTTCATGTACGCCGGGATGTTCAGCGTCCGTACGAGGTCGATGGCGGCCTCGGTGCCCCGTGTCGTCCACACCTGGCTGCCGAGCAGGATGGCCGGCTTCTCCGCGTGCACGAGCAGGTCGGCGAGCTTCTCGACCGCCTCGGGGTCCCCGGCCGAGCGGGTGGAGGCGCGGTAGGCGCCTGGCTCGGGAACGCGCGCCTTGGCCACCGGCACCTTGGCGTCGAGGACGTCGCGCGGGATCTCCAGGAAGGAGGGGCCGGGCGCGCCGTGGTAGCACTCGCGGAACGCCATCGACACCATGTCCGCCGCGCGTGCCGTGTCCGGCACGGCCGCCGCGAACTTGGTGATCGGCGTCATCATGTCGACGTGCGGCAGGTCCTGAAGGGACCCCATCTTGTGCTGGGTGAGGGCCCCCTGGCCGCCGATCAGCAGCATCGGGGACTCCGCGCGGAAGGCGTTGGCGACGCCCGTGACGGCGTCGGTCGTACCGGGACCCGCGGTGACGACCGCGCAGCCGGGCTTGCCGGTGATGCGTGCGTAACCGTCGGCGGCGTGGGCGGCTACCTGTTCGTGCCGGACGTCGACGACTTCTATGCCCTCGTCGACGCAGCCGTCGTAGATGTCGATGATGTGGCCGCCGCACAGGGTGTAGATGCGGTCGACCCCCTCGGCCTTCAGCGCCTTGGCAACGAGATGACCACCGGAAATGACGTCCTGGGTGTCGTCGGGCATGGCGAAGTCCTGTCCCTTCGTAGGGGGTTGGAACGCTCTCGCGGTACATTGCATACAGTCGACGAATACTGTATGAAGCTTGTTATCCCGCATCCGGTGGGTGGTGTCCAGGGGGCGTGCGGCACTTTTCAGGCAGGAGCCGAGATGGACCTGTACGAGCACCAGGCAAGGGAACTCTTCGAGGAACACGGCATCTTGGTGCCGAGGGCGGAGGTCACCGACTCGCCCAAGGAGGCACGCGAGATCGCCCGCAGGCTGGGCGGTCGCGTCGTGGTGAAAGCCCAGGTGAAGACGGGTGGCCGGGGCAAGGCGGGCGGGGTCGGAATCGCCGCCGATCCGGCCGCCGCAGAGCTGACGGCACGTCAGATTCTCGGCATGGACATCAAGGGCCACACGGTCGGCAAGGTGATGCTGGCCCAACCCGTGGACATCGAGACCGAGTTCTACGTCTCCTACGTCCTCGACCGTGCCGCCGGCCGCTTCCTCGCGATCGCCTCGGCGGAGGGCGGCATGGAGATCGAGGAGATCGCCGCCAGTCGACCGGAGGCCGTCGCCCGTATACACATCGACCCGGCCGAGGGAGTCACCTCGGCGAAGGCGGCCGTGATCGCCGAGGCGGCGGGACTGCCGCCGCAGACCGTCGACGTCCTCGTACGGCTGTGGGAGGTACTGGTCCGGGAGGACGCCGTCCTCGTCGAGGTCAACCCGCTCGTCCGCACCGGGCAGGGGCAGATCCTCGCCCTCGACGGCAAGGTCACCCTCGACGACAACGCCCGCTTCCGACAAGCCCGTTGGGGAGCCGACGGCGCGGCGCACGAGGACCCGCTGGAGGCGGCGGCCGCCGCCAAGGGCCTCAACTACGTCAAGCTCGACGGCGAGGTCGGCATCATCGGCAACGGCGCCGGCCTGGTCATGTCGACCCTCGACGTGGTCGCCGGCTGCGGCGCCCGCCCGGCCAACTTCCTCGACATCGGCGGCGGGGCATCGGCGCAGATCATGGCCGACGGGCTGTCGGTCGTCCTCTCCGACCCGGCCGTGAAGTCCGTCTTCGTCAACGTCTTCGGCGGCATCACCGCCTGCGACGCGGTCGCCGACGGCATCGTGCGGGCCCTGGAGACCGTCCGGTTGAGCAAACCGCTCGTCGTCCGCCTCGACGGCAACAACGCGGCGCGCGGCCGCGCCGTCCTCGACGAGCACGCGCACCCGCTGGTCCAGCAGGCCACCACCATGGACGGCGCCGCCCGCCGCGCCGCCCAACTCGCCACCACAGCCTGAGGAGACGGGACATGGCGATCTATCTCACCAAGGAAAGCAAGGTCCTCGTCCAGGGCATGACCGGAGGCGAGGGCATGAAGCACACCCGGCGCATGCTCGCGGCCGGCACGAACGTCGTCGGCGGCGTCAACCCACGCAAAGCGGGCCGCACCGTGGACTTCGACGACCGTACGGTGCCCGTCTTCGGGTCGGTCGTCGACGGTATACAGGCGACCGGAGCCGACGTCACCGTCGTCTTCGTGCCCCCCGCGTTCGCCAAGGCGGCCGTCACCGAGGCCGCCGACGCCGGCGTCGCTCTCGCCGTCGTCATCACCGAGGGAATCCCGGTCCACGACTCCGTCGCCTTCACCGCGTACGCGAAGACCAAGGGAACCCGTGTCATCGGCCCGAACTGCCCGGGCCTGATCACGCCCGGCCAGTCCAACGCGGGCATCATCCCCGCCGACATCACCAAGCCGGGCCGGATCGGCCTGGTGTCCAAGTCGGGCACGCTCACCTACCAACTCATGTACGAACTCCGCGACATCGGCTTCTCGACCTGCGTCGGCATCGGCGGCGACCCCGTGGTCGGCACCACCCACATCGACTGCCTCGCCGCCTTCCAGGACGACCCCGACACCGAGACCATCGTCCTCATCGGGGAGATCGGCGGCGACGCGGAGGAACGCGCGGCCGCCTACATCCGCGAGCACGTCACCAAGCCCGTCGTCGGCTACATCGCGGGCTTCACCGCACCCGAGGGCAAAACGATGGGGCACGCGGGCGCGATCGTGTCCGGTTCGACCGGCACCGCCCAGGCCAAGAAGGCGGCGCTCGAGGCGGTCGGTGTGAAGGTCGGCAGCACGCCCACCGAGACGGCCCGCCTGGTGCTGGCCCAACTGGAGGCGTGACATCACTCATAGGTGACGTGACGTCACTTTCCGGCACCGCGAAGCCTCGATAGCGTCCTTCGCAGCCATGCACCAACCCGCCCCCGACTGTGCACCGAGAGCGGAGAACCCCGATGGCAACCACCTTCACCCTCAAATCAGGCACGTCCTGGACCGACGCCTGGCAACACTGCCTCGCCGTCGCCCCCGAGGCGTTCCGCGACGACCGTGTCCTCAACCTCTGGGACCGCGCCTGGCGGGCGGACGGCCGGGCACTGCCCGCCACCAGCCCCGTCGACGGCAGTCCGATCGCCGGCCCGCCCCGCCTGGACCGGGCCACCGCCCACCAGGCCGTACGCGCCTCGCTCGACCAGCACCGCGCCTGGCGGCACATTCCTCTCGACGAGCGGCGCGCCCGCGTCGCCGCCACCCTCGACGCCCTCACCGAGCACCGCGAACTGCTCGCCCTGCTCCTCGTCTGGGAGATCGGCAAGCCCTGGCGGCTCGCGCAGGCGGACGTCGACCGGGCCATCGACGGCGTGCGCTGGTACGTCGACGGCATCGAGCCGATGCTCGCCGGCCGGGCCCCGTTGGACGGCCCCGTGTCGAACGTCGCGAGCTGGAACTACCCGATGAGCGTGCTCGTTCACGCCTTGCTGGTGCAGGCCCTGGCAGGCAACGCGGTCATCGCCAAGACCCCGACCGACGGCGGTGTCGCCTGTCTGACGCTGGCCTGCGCGCTGGCCGCCCGCGAGGGAATTCCCGTCACCCTCGTCAGCGGCAGCGGAGGCGAGCTGTCCGAGGCGCTGGTGCGGGCGCCCGAGATCGGCTGCGTCTCCTTCGTCGGCGGCCGCGACACCGGCGCCGCGGTGGCCACGGCCGTCGCCGACCTCGGCAAACGACACATCCTCGAACAGGAAGGACTCAACACCTGGGGCATCTGGAACTGCACGGACTGGGACGCGCTCACGGCAGTCGTGCCGAAACTCTTCGACTACGGCAAGCAGCGCTGCACGGCGTACCCGCGCTTCGTCGTCCAGCGCGAGCTGTTCGACGCGTTCCTGGCGGCGTACCTCCCGGCGGTCCGCACGCTGCGGGTCGGCCACCCGCTCGCGGTCGAGCACCCCGACGACCCCTACCCGCAACTGGACTTCGGACCCGTCATCAACGCGGCCAAGGCCAAGGAACTGCGGGACCAGGTCGCCGAGGCGATGGACCGCGGGGCCGTCCCGCTGCACCGCGGCAAGCCGGCCGACGCACGGTTCCTGCCCGGCCAGGACACGTCGGCATACGTCCAACCGGTGACGCTCCTGAACCCGCCACCGTCCTCCCCGCTGCACCACGCGGAACCGTTCGGCCCGGTCGACACGATCGTCCTGGTCGACACGGAGGCGGAGCTGCTGGCCGCGATGAACGCGTCCAACGGCGCGCTGGTGGCCACCCTGTCCACGGACGACCGGGCGACCTTCGACCGACTCGCCCCGCAGATCCGGGCGTTCAAGGTCGGGCACGGCACGCCGCGTTCCCGTGGTGACCGCGACGAACTGTTCGGCGGGTTCGGTGCGTCCTGGCGGGGCGCGTTCGTCGGCGGCGAGTTGCTGGTGCGGGCCGTGACCCAGGGTCCGGTGGGGGAGCGGCTGCCCGGGAACTTCCCGGAGTATCAGCTCACGCCGTGAGAGCAGGTCGGCCGACACCGAAGCCGACCCCGAAGCCGACGTGACGAGGCATGCCCGCAGCGTCCCGTCGGCGGCCGGCTCAAACGACGACCGGTGGCCGGTGGCCGGGTGGTGTCCGCTTCCCGCGGGCGCCATCCGGTCGGCACCTCGTCGGCCGACCACCCTGCCGCGCCCTCGGGACAGGGACAAGGCGGGCTGAGCACGATGTGGTGCAGTCCGGCGTCGACAAGCGGGCCGGCCGTCTCACGCGCGGCGGCGGGTCGTCGTAGGACACAAGGACCTGCACCGAGCGCAAGACGGCACAGGAGACGGGGGTGTCAGCCGATGCCCTGACGGTCCGGCTGGAGGGCGAAGGCCCGGTCCGCGGCTTCCGGGACACCGCGCTCGACGGCCTGTGCGAGCAGTGTTCGGTGGCGCAGCAGCGGCGCCCGCCGCTCCTCGGGAGCCAGCAGCGCCAGGTCGTCGAGTCCGGCCAGCAGACGTCGCGTGACCTGCGGGTTCCCGACCGCGCAGCCCCTGATCTCGGTGAACCCCAGGTCGACCAGCTCGGTCCAGCCCGGCACGGGCCGCACGAGCCGGACCGTGCCCCGCCGGTCCCGGTGCAGCGAGGCGTCCAGCGGCCGCCGGGACAGAGCGGCCAGGAACTGCACGATCCGGTCCAGGGCCTGTACGGCCGTCGTCGGATCGTTGACCGCCGGGGACAGGGCTCTCAGCGCGATGTCGGACAGCTGGCGCAGCCCGAACCCGAGGTCCTGGTGGAAGGTTCGTTCGACTCCGACGGAGACGGCGTAGCGCAGTGCGCGGCGCGGCGGTGCCTTGCCGCCGTGCACGGCCAGCACGGGTGTGCCCGGCACGACGAAGTCCCCGGTCCGCGGAATCAGCCGGAACACGACGTCGTGCTGCCGCGCCACCCGCACCAGCCGGGCGATGTTCACGTCCCGCAGCACCCCGGCCCGCCCCTCGTGAGCGATCCGCGCGGTCTCGGGCCCGAGTGCACCGGCCTCGGCGGGAGCCGCGACCGGCATCAGCGCGGCCACCCGGAACGATTCCCCGACGATCCGGGCGATCACCTGACCGATCCGCATCAGCCGCAGTGTCGTGTTCACGTACATCACGAACAACAGCAGACTCAGTCCCACCATCACGATCGTGACGAGCGACTGGACGACGGGGACGGAGGAGACCAGGCGGGGATCGGGTTCGCTGTCGTACGAGGTCAGGACGAGCAGGGTCAGCAGGAAGGTCGAGAGGAAGACGGCGAAGGTCGCCTTGGTGATCCGGCTCCGTACGAAGATCCGCACCACCCGCGGGCTGAACTGCCCGCTCGCCATCTGCACGGCGACCAGGGAGATGCTGAAGACCACGCCGATGAAGGTCATCATCGCCGAGCTCACCGTGGTGACGACGATCTTCGCGTCCTCCGCGACCTTCAATAGCTCCCGGACCGTGTCGTACTCACGCTCGTCCTGAAGCGCCTCGACGAGCTTCGTGTCGATCTCCGCCGCCACCGCCCACACGAGAACGACACACACCATCGCCGCGGTGGGCGCGAACCAGAACGTGTCCCGCAGATGCTCCCTGAGCGGCGACAGCGCCCGCGGTCTGCGCCCGGCGGACGGGCTGTGGGTAACCATCCAGTCGCTCATGGTGAGACCTTAGATTCCCGGGCCCGGCCGGCCCGGGAGCGGCGCTCGGACGACGGATATGCAGGTGAAAGCCACTCCGAAAGCTTGGTATTGTTGTCCATGTCGCCGCGGGGAACACCCCCGCCCGGCGGCAGACACCTCGTCCGGGTGGCGGAATGGCAGACGCGCTAGCTTGAGGTGCTAGTGCCCTTTATCGGGCGTGGGGGTTCAAGTCCCCCCTCGGACACCAACGGGACGTTCACTGAATGGTCCCTACCTTCACGAGTTGCCGGTCGGGCCTTGGAGTTCACCGGTAACCCTCGCGTCGATCTTGGCACGTCAGTGGCTGGTTCTCTGGTACTACCGACGCATGGGGATTGAGCGGTTCATCGGCATCGACCTCGCCTGGGCGCAGGGCGGAGCCCGTACCAAGCCCAACGAGACCGGCGTAGCCGCCATCGACGGTCGCGGCGTGGTGATCGAATGCGGCTGGACCTTCGGCCTCGAAGAGACGATGGCGTGGCTTGCCAAGACAGCCGTCGGCGGATCCACACTGGCCTTTGTCGACGCGCCGCTGGTCGTCGACAATCCGGCCGGCCAGCGGCCCTGCGAGCGGGAAGTCGGTCAGCGGTACGGCCGGTGGAAGGTGAGCGCGAACAGCACCAACCAAAGCTCTCCCCGTCGGGCCGGAGTGCTGTTGAGGGCGTTGCTGCAGGAGTTCGGCTGGGCCTACGACGACGGCAGGGGCGGACCGCCGACGGGCGGGCTGGTCGTCTCCGAGTGCTATCCGTACACGACCTTGGTAGGAGCCTGCGAGTTGGGCTACGACCAGGAACGCCCCACCTACAAGCGCCGGCCCGCGCGAGTGCCGACGGCGCAGTGGCGAGCGGTCCGGGCGGAGGAGTGCGACAAGCTGATCGCGCGCATGGCAGGCCTGGCCACAGCCGATCCGCCCCTCCTGCTCGCCTCCCACGTGGTGTCCCGTCGGCTGCTCGACGAGCCCTCACCTCAGCTTGCAGCCGACTACAAGCATCGGGAAGACCTCATCGACGCGCTGCTCTGTGCGTGGACGGCGGCACTGTGGTCCCGGCACGGACTGGCGCGCTGCCAAGTCCTGGGAGCGGACAGCCCCCTACCCCGCGGATGTGCTCCTACCATCATCGCGCCCGCCCGCCCCGAGCAGCGGCGTGGCGGGGCGAGCTGAACCGAGGGGAGCACAGCCGTCACGTGCTCTCTGCGAACAACCGCCGAATCAACTCCGGGTAGAGCACGCCGACTTCGGTGAGAATCTTCCTCAATGCCTCGGGCGGGCCCGTTGGCAGCGGGGCCGGGGCGCCCGCCCGGCCGGGCACCGCAGAAAGGTCGCCACCGCTGAACCGTGACTCCGGTGTGGCCGGGGGACGTACCTCGTAGGTGCGCCAGACGCGCGCGGGGGGATACAGGAGGACCAGGTGGGGGGCCGCCCATGCGACGAAGGCCCAGCGGTTCCTGCTCCGGGCCCGGACGAGAACGCCGTTCGGGTGGTGCCGCCCGAGTCGGTCGGCAGCTCGGGACACCACGGGGACCGGGTTGCCGAAGGAGCCCGTGATCTCCCAGAGCCCGTCCTCGTACGAGGCCTCCCAGCCCGCCGCGGAGAGCTCCTCGACCACCTCCGCGTTGGGGTCGTCCTTCTGCGCCAGGACGATGAGCCGTTCCACCTCGCTCCAGGGAGCGACGCGGGCGAGAGCCTGCTCCGGCGGGATCATCAGATCCTCCACCTGAGCGGTCTCGGCACGCGCGATCATGTCCTTGCTGCTTTGCCACGCGCGGGCGGCCAGCACATCGTGCTCACCGCCTCCGGTGAAGGTGGCGTCCTGGCTGAGGAGCGTCATCACCACGGCAGCCACCGCGTCCAGCCGACGCCGGGTCTCGGGTGGAGCCTGCTGGTCCGCCTCGCTCGGTCCGTCTTCGGAACGGAGTGCCTCAAGAAGACCGTTGAGGCCGTCGCGCCAGCTCTGGTCGTGCTCGTCCCAGACTCCAGCTGCCAGGAGCTGGACGTACAGGTTCGCCACAGCCAGCCGTACCGGTACCGGTGCTGCGGGCGATCCGCCAGAGGCGGCGAGCGTCCCCACCCAGCGTCGGATCCAGGTGCGGCAGCGGACCCGCTGGTCAGGCGGAATGTGCGGAGCAACGGGCACGCTCGCGGTGAGAGGCTCCTCGTCCCCTGTCTCGTCCTCATATGCCTCGTCGCCCTCCGCGGCCCCGCTACCGGTGACCACCGACACGACCCATCGTGACGAAGGTGCCTGTGGCAGGCCGATCTGCAACGTACCGAACGCCAGATCGGTCAGCGGTGCTCCGATCATCCGACGGCAGTCCGCGACGTAGGCATCCCAGCGGTCGACCCCGCTCAAGGCGACCGAGCTTGCCGCAGCACCGGTCGCCGGGCTCACCCGGGGCGCGGACGTTCCGGCGGTGAGCTCGCGCAGGCGCAGCAGATCGGTCTCGAAGCGGCGCGCGGCACGCTCGTCGGCGAACAACACCTGCGCCGTGTAGTCGTACCGCAGGCGGGGCCCGCTGTCGGCTCCGTGGCGGCGTGCGCAGTGCACCGGGCTGTAGACGAAGACAACGGGCGATTCGACGGTGCTGCCGTCCGGCTGGACACAGGAGGCGCGAACCGCAGAGCCCGGAACCTCGGGCTGCGGGAAGGGAAAGGCCGATGCCCCTGGGGGGATGGAGCCGATCTTCGTCCACGAGCCCGGCGAACCGTCGGGAGACGTGCTGACCGCGACGGGTGCCGGCCGGCTGCGGGCCAGGGAGACGTGCAGGCCCTCACTGTCCGTTTTCGCCCCGAGCAGGACGAGTGCTTGGCCGTGGGAGGTGAAAGGCCGGATGGTGCGGCCCACCAGGCTCGCGAGCGGAGCGATGCGCCCTTCTTCGGGGAGCAGCGGCGAAGTGTCCGCGGCGAACACGGCGAGCTCGCAGTTGCCGCCGTCCCTCGTGCTCGTACCCAGCGCGGCGCGGGTGAGGTTGGCGCTTCCGGTGAGCGCGTAGCGCCGGCCGCCCATCTGCCATTCGATGAACTTGCCGTGGCGCATCCGCGTCTCGTCGAGAAGCCGGATCCGCGCGGAGGAGCCGCTGAGGGCCGCCTTGATCGTTCCGGCGTCGTAACTCGACCAGCGAGGCTGGATGCCGAGGGTGACACGGCGTGGGACCAAGCGGTCGACGAGCGCGCGCAAGGCGTGGCCGGCCTCGTCGACGAACGGGGCGTACGCGTGCAGTTCGTCGACGGGGCCGAGAGGCAGTTGGTCCAGCAGACTCTGGCGGAGATTGTGCAGCAGTCGGGGACCGGCTTCCGGTCCGGCAGGAGCGTTGACATGGCGTTCGGTCAGGAGAGCGGCCAGTTCCGCGAGGTGACTTGCCGACCAGGGTGCCAGGCTCACGGCAGAGGGCAGTTCGTCCAGCCAGTCGGCGAGGTCCGCCAGTAGCGCGTGGGAGTCGCCGTCCTCGGTTTCCACCACGGTCCACAGTTCGTCGTTGGACCCCCAACCGGACAGTGTCGGGTTTCCCGAGCCCACTGCCAGTCGGCAAGCGTCCTCGCCGACCAGAAGCACGACCTTGGGGTGGAAAGCGCCACGACAGGTGGCGAGACCGTGCAGATAGCTGCGGCCGGCCATGCGTACGTCGACCGGATCGTGAAGCCCTTGGGCTGCGTCACCGATCACCGCGGTGCGGGCGCCCAGGCCACGTGCGACGGGTATGGCGACCTTCTCCATGAAGGGGAGATCGACCGTGAATCCCACGAAGAGCGCTTCGTGCAGTGCTTGCCGATCGTTGCGTTCCGCCCATTCGCGCAACAGCGTGACGGGGGAGGCGAACCGGGTGTGCTGTACCGCGCTCACCGGTCCGTCTCCAGGATCCGTCGGCCGCTCGCTGTGACGGTGTGACAGCCGTCCTGGACCGCGAAGAGCCCCAACTGCTGGGCAAGGAACCCCAGTTGGGGGAGGCGTGTGCCGATTTCGGAGTCTCCTTCGTCACCCGTCTTGAAGTACCGCTCGTTGCGAAGATGCAGTCGGGAGAAGATCTTCAGCCCGCCCGTCGCCGGGTCGGTGCGCAGCTTCGCGAGGGCGACTCTGCGGGACTGGGCGAGCATGTCGTCGACCAGCCGGGCAGCCAGATCGCGCACCGGCCGCTCCATGTGGTCGTTGATGAGCCCGTCGACCCAAGTCGGGTCGAGGAACTCGGCCGAGCGCCGTTGCCGGCCCAGGAAGACGGCACGTACGTCGTCGGGCAGATGCCCTTTCCGGGACCGCAGCGCACCCACGATCAGGAGCCGCACATGTGTCATCGGGGCGTCGTCGCCCGGTGCCAGGAGCTCCCGCTCGACCGGCATCAACTGGCCTGTCGCGTTCCTGAGTGGGGGCAGATCGCTCAGCATCCTCCGCACATCCCCGTCCGGGGACTGTTGTGCCAGCCAGTCGCGCAGTTCCTCGGCCGACCGGTCGGCCTCGCCGTCCTTGGACCCGATACCGGAGACCAGCGCTGCCCACAGCCGACGCCAGGCGCCGACGGAATAGTGACGCAGCAGGGTTCCCCGCCAACCCGCCGTCTCAGGAATCGCCGCCAGGACCGGATCAGTGGTCATCTCCTCGCCGAAGGCCACGGCGGAGCGCAGAGTCTCCTGATACCCGTGGCCGTCATGGCCGTGGAGATCGATCGCCCGGGCGAGGACACGGAGGGTCGCGCGCCGGGTGCGGTCGGACGCCTCCCAATCTTCCGGTACGTGGGCTCCTCCGGCACCGGTGGCGGTCAACACCTCCGTCAGCCACGCCCGCTCGGCCGGACAGGGGACGCCGAGGGCCGCCTGTCCCGCCGTTTCCAGGTCCGCGAAGGACACGACGTCCCGCGACGCAAGGGACAGCAGCGGGGCGAAGAGCTCCTTGACGGCGGCAGAACACGCGTGCCGTCCGGGCCTGAGTGCTCCTTCCCGGACATTCACGGTGCCGAGCACCATGGCGGGCCCGCCGTACTGATCCCAAAAGCCCCAGCGACGGGGCGAGTACGACTGGTTCAGCTGCTCCTCGTCGGCAGCTCGCGCGAGTTCCAGCTCCTCCGCGCAGAAACGCCGTACCCGATCGACCCCATGAGCGGACCATGTCGCGTCGGTCTCCGCCTGGTGCTGGAGCGCCGCCAGCAGCACCTCGCCTCGGCGAACCAACCGGCGGCACGCGGTGACATCCAGGGCGTTCTGTCCGGCATGCGCCGCGATCGCCGCGTACATCGAGTGGTAACGGACGTACCGGGTCACCGTGGACACTCCGGGAACCAACCGGTCCACGGCCCGCATCACCGGGCCCTCCACCGCCAGGGGATACCGCCCCGACCGCACGCCCAATCCCTCGAGTGCCCATGCCGGCCCACGGACATCCGCTGTCACTTGCCACCCCTAGTCGGCTGCCGGAGCGTTGCATCGGCAGCGGTTGCCTGACCCTGCCTCAGGGTATGTGCTGACGCTGGACGGGAGGCCAGGACCATCGACTGGATTCGGTAAGTTGCTGAACCCCTCCACCTGACACTCCGCGCACTTCTCGGCATGCCTGGGGAGCGACTGGCTAAGGGCACGCGGTCGAGGTACTCCAGCTCACGCTGCCCGTGCGAGCGGCGGACGCAGGCGCATGCTATCGGCCGGTGATCTCGCAGCTCGTGGGAACTTCGGTGTCAATCAACCACGTTGTGGCTGGTCGAGGGATCCGGTGAGCGTCCCACCGACGACCACCGGGGCCCCTGTTCACCTGGGGAGGGGTCTTTTGCATTTCCGGGTGCCCCCGTCCGCAGCCCGTCCATGACGAGGTCCAGGAGCCGGGCGGTGCGCCGCTGCCAGTCCCCGCGGGGGTCGATCTGCCAGAGGCCGGCTATGGCGAGAAGGAAGTCGTCCGAGGTGACGCCCGGACGGATGGCGCCGTCGTCCTCGCACGCGCGGAGCAGGAGTTCGGCCGCGGCCGTCACGGGGGCGTGGCCGGGTTTCGCCGGGCCGTGCGATGCGCTCATGGCGTGGCGGATCGCCTCCGCCATGCCCGCCTTGGCCATCGCGAACTGTGCGAGCCGGTCCATCCACTCCCGCAGCGCCCGGTCGGGGGAGCGGGTCCCGAGCAGCTGGGCCGCGGCGTCGGCGACCTGCTGCGTCTCGTAGCGGTAGACCTCCAGTACGAGCGCCTCGCGGTTGGGGAAGTTCCGGTAGAAGGTGCCCTGTCCGACGCCCGCCTTCTTCGCGATCGCGCTCAGCGGGGCGTCCGCGGAGCGGGTCAGCTCGGCCAGGGCCACTTCCAGGATGCGCTCGCGGTTGCGTTGCGCGTCCGACCGCAGAGGTGCGTCCCTCTTCTGCTCCATTCGCCCTCCTCGTGCTCCTCGGGCGTCACGGCCGAAACCCGTCCTTGATAACCGGACAGCTGTCCACTACGTTCGGACGAAAGCGGACAGCTGTCCATTTGAGCCCACTCTAGCGCCGGCCGCCCGGCCGTCCCACCCCGCGTCCATCCGATCGCGTCTCCTGACTCGGTTGCCTGACCGGAGCGTCCCGCGATGTGCTCCGATACGCGAAAGAAGGCTGATCATGGCCCCAGTCCCATCGTCGACGTACAGCGCCATCACCCTGAAGATCAACGGAGAGAAGCACGCGCTGTCCGTCGACCACCGCACCACCCTGCTCGACGCCCTGCGCGAGCGCCTCGACCTGACGGGCACCAAGAAGGGCTGCGACCAGGGACAGTGCGGTGCCTGCACCGTCCTGATCGACGGCCGCCGGGCCGTGTCCTGCCTGCAACTCGCGGTGGCGGCAGAGGGGCGCGAGGTCACCACCGTCGAAGGCCTCGCCGAGAGCGAGCAACTCCACCCGGTACAGCAGGCGTTCCTCGACCTCGACGGCTACCAGTGCGGCTACTGCACGCCGGGCCAGATCTGTTCGGCCGTCGCGGTGATCGAGGAACACGCGGCGGGCTGGCCGAGCGCCGTCACCGACGACGTCCGTCCCGAGGCGGGAGTGCCACCGCTGAGTGCCGACGAGATCCGGGAGCGGATGAGCGGCAACCTGTGCCGCTGCGGCGCGTACGTGTCCATCGTCCAGGCGGTCGCCCGCGCCGCCGAGGCGCGGGTGGCCGAGGAGGCAGCCGTATGAGGGAGTTCGGATATCAGCGGGCGTTCGACGTCTCGGGTGCGGTCGCCCTGCTCGGCGACGATCCCGACGCGCGCTTCCTCGGAGGCGGCACCAACCTCGTCGACCTGATGAAGACCGGAGTCGAGCGACCCGCCCGGCTCGTGGACGTCCGCGAACTCCCGCTGGACGACATCGAGTCGACGGCGGACGGCGGTCTGCGCATCGGCGCGACCGTCACCAACAGCGACCTCGCCGCCCACCCCGAAGTCCGTCGCCGCTACCCGGCGTTGACGCAGGCGGTGCTGGCCGGTGCCTCGGGGCAGTTGCGCAACATGGCCACCGTCGGCGGGAACCTGCTGCAGCGCACCCGCTGCGGCTACTTCGCCGACGTGACCAAACCCTGCAACAAACGCGTCCCCGGCAGCGGTTGCCCCGCCGTCGAGGGCGAGCACCGCAACCACGCGATCCTCGGCGCCTCCGAGCACTGCGTGGCCGTCCACCCTTCCGACATGGGCGTGGCGCTGACGGCCTTGGACGCGGTCGTCCGCTACGAAACGACCGACGGACCGGGCGAGTTGCCGCTCGCGGAGTTCTATCTGCCGGTGGGGGACACCCCGCACCTGGAGACCGCTCTGCCGCCGGGTGCGTTGATCACCGGTATCGCCCTTCCGCCGACACCCGCTGCCGCCAACTCCCGCTACCGGAAGGTGCGTGAGCGCGCCTCGTACGCCTTCGCCATCGGCGCGATCGCCGCCGCGCTCGACGTGCGGGACGGCGTCGTCCGCGAGGTGCGTCTCGCCTTCGGGGCGGTCGCGTCCCGGCCGTGGCGGGCCCGGGCGGCCGAACGCGTGCTCACCGGCGCGGCGGCCGACGCCGAGACCTTCGCCGCCGCCGCGGACGCCGAACTGGCAGCCGCCGAGCCGCTTCGCGACAACGAATACAAGGTGACGCTGATGCGCAACCTCGTGGTGGCCGTGCTGACCGAACTCGCCGAGGAGGCGACCCGATGACGACGTCCACCACCAGGGCCGGCACCTTCAAGGGCGCCGTCGGCAGCGCCCACACTCGCGTGGAGGGCCGGGACAAGGTCACCGGGGCGGCCCGCTACGCGGGCGAGATCCCCTTCGCCGAACTCGCCCACGGCTGGCTGGTGTTGTCCACCGTCGCCCGGGGCCGCATCCGCTCGGTGGAGGACGCCCCCGTCCTCGCGATGCCGGGCGTGGTCGCCGTCCTGCACCACGGCAACGCCCCGCGCGTCGACACCGACTACGTCGGCCTGCTGGGTCTCCCGGACCGGACCGCTGCCGTCTTCCAGCACGACCGGGTGCCGCACATGGGCTGGCCGGTCGCCCTGGTGGTCGCCGACACCTCCGAACAGGCCAGGGAAGCCGCCGAAGCGCTCGTCGTGCACTACGAACAGGAACCCCACGACGTCGACTTCGCGGCCGAACACCCGGACGCCTACCCGCTCGACTCCCACGGGCCTGCCGTGGCGGAGAAGGGGGACCTGGGGGCCGAACTCGCCGCGTCCGCCGTCGTCGTGGACGCGGAGTACACCACCCCGGAGGAGCACCACAACCCGATGGAGCCGCACGCGGCGGCGGCCCGGTGGGACGGTGGCCGCCTCGAAGTCGTCGACTCCAACCAGGGAACCATGTGGGTGGCGAGCGAACTGGCGAAGCTGTTCTCGCTCGATCCGGCCTCGGTGCGGGTACGGTCCGAACACGTCGGCGGCGGCTTCGGCAGCAAGGGCGTCCGCGCCCACCAGGTGGCCGCCGTGATGGCCGCGACCGTCCTGCGGCGCCCCGTCCGAGTCGTCATGACGCGGCGTCAGATGTTCTCGCTCGCCGGGTACCGCAGCCCCACCCGGCAGCGCCTCAGGCTCGGCGCCGACGCCGAGGGCCGGCTGCGCGCGCTGGAACACCGCTGCCTGAGCCTCACCTCGACCGTGCACGAGTTCATCGAGGCGGGCGCCGGACCCGCCCGGACGATGTACGACGCCGACGCCCACCACACCGCCAACCGGGTCGTACGACTCGACGTGCCCACCCCGACGTGGATGCGGGCGCCGGGCGAGGCGCCGGGGTCGTTCGCGCTGGAGTCCGCCCTCGACGAACTCGCCGAGAAGTGCGGTCTCGACCCGATCGAACTGCGCGCCCGCAACGAACCCGACCGCGGCCCGATCTCCCAACTGCCCTTCAGCGGCCGCAACCTGCTCGCCTGCTTCCGGGAGGGCGCCCGCCGGTTCGGCTGGGCGGACCGGGACCCGCGCCCCGGCCTGCGCCGGGACGGACGCTGGCTGCTCGGCACCGGCACGGCGGCGGCCTCCTTCCCCGTCGGCGCCGCCCCCTCCACGGCAGCCGTGACGGCCGAGGCGGACGGCACCTACACCGTGCGGGTCAACGCGGCGGACATCGGAACCGGAGCCCGGACCGCGCTCACCCTGGTCGCCGCGGACGCGCTCCAGGCGGCGCCGGAGCGGGTCCGGGTGCGCATCGGGGACAGCGACCTCGGGGCCGCGTTCATCGCCGGCGGTTCGATGGGCACCCGCTCCTGGTCGTGGGCGGTCACGGCCGCGGCCGGAGAACTGCGGGAACGGCTCGCCCTCGGCGCCGCCGTCCCGCCCGAGGGCATCACCGTACGGTCCGACACCACCGAGGCCGTCGGCGCCCTCGCCCGCAAGGAACGGCACTCCTTCGGCGCCCAGTTCGCCGAGGTCGCCGTCGACCCCGCCACCGGCGAGGTACGGGTGCGCCGCATGCTCGGCATCTTCGCGGCCGGCCGGATCATCAACCCGCTCACCGCGCGGGGCCAGTTCATCGGCGGAATGACCTGGGGCATCTCCATGGCCCTGCACGAGGAGGCCGTACGTGACCACGCCACGGGCGGCCACTACGGCGCCGACCTCGCGGGCTACCACGTCGCCGCGCACGCCGACGTCCCGGCCGTCGAGGCCGACTGGGTCGACGACCCCGATCCGGACGACCCGGTCGGCATCAAGGGCATCGGCGAGATCGGCATCGTGGGCGCGGCGGCGGCCGTCGCCAACGCGGTGTGGCACGCCACCGGCGTACGCCACCGCGACCTGCCGATCCGGCCCGACCGCGTCCTGGCCGCAGGCCGCCATGCTTGACCTCGCCTCCGAGCTGCACCGCTGGGCCGAGGAGGGGCGCGAGTTCGCCGTCGCCACCGTCGTGGCCGTCGGCGGCAGCGCGCCTCGCGGCCCCGGCGCCGCCCTCGCCGTGGACCGCGAGGGCACGGTGATCGGCTCGGTCTCCGGCGGCTGCGTGGAGGGTGCGGTGTACGACTTGTGCGTGCAGGCACTCGAGGGCGGAGGGGACGGTGAGACGGTCGTCGAACGCTTCGGCTACAGCGACGAGGACGCCTTCGCCGTCGGTCTGACCTGCGGCGGGGTCATCGACATCATGATCACGCCAGTCGCCGTGGACGCCCCCGCCCGAGCCGTGCTGCGGTCGGCGCTGTCCGCCGCGGCCCGCGGCGAGCCCACGGCCGTCGCCCGGGTGGTCCGCGGTCCGGCCGACCTCCTGGGCGGGGCGCTGCTCGTGCGGGCGGACGGGTCGTTCGAGGTCGGCTCGGGCGGGTTGTCCGGGGGTGGGCCGGGCGGGTCGTGCGGGGGCGGCCCGGGCGCGTCGTACGAAGGCGGACTCGGTGGCGCGCCGGAGCTGGACCGGGCGGCGGCCGCCGAGGCCCGGGCTCTGCTGGAGGCCGGCCGTACCGGCACGGTCGAGCTGTCGGAGGACGGCTCGCACTGCCCCGGCGGCCTGACCCTGCTCGTCGAGTCGAGCGTGCCACCGCCCCGCATGATCGTCTTCGGTGCGATCGACTTCGCGGCGGCGCTGGTGCGCGCCGGCAAGTTCCTCGGGTATCACGTGACCGTGTGCGACGCCCGCCCCGTCTTCGCCACCCGGGCCCGCTTCCCCGAGGCCGACGACATCGTCGTCGACTGGCCGCACCGCTATCTGCGGCGTACCGCGACCGACGCGCGCACCGTGCTGTGCGTGCTCACCCACGATGCCAAGTTCGACGTACCGCTGCTGCAGGAGGCCCTGCGGATGCCGGTCGCGTTCGTCGGCGCGATGGGCTCGCGCCGCACCCATGCCGAGCGGGAGCGGCGACTGCGCGAAGTCGGCCTGTCAGCGGCGGAGTTGGCCAGGCTCCGGTCGCCGATCGGGCTCGACCTCGGCGCGCGTACGCCCGAGGAGACCGCCCTGTCCATCGCGGCGGAGATCGTCGCGGCCCGGCGGGGCGGGACGGGCGTGCCGCTGACCGGGTCGGGGACGCCGATACACCGTGACGGGGGAGAGGAGAGCGCGGTGGCGGCAGCCTGACGGCCGGATACGGGTTCGAGTGGTAGGTCCGTTCGAGTGGTAGGGCCCCGGAGACGGGCGTAGCGTCGAACGGTGACCAGCAGTGGACGCGAAAGTCCACTGCCCCTCGTGAGGGTGCGACCCCCGAGAGTGCGACATGCCATGACGAGCCCGCAGCCACATCCCTCAGCGCAGACCACCACCCGGGAAAGCGGCGGTGGCGGAAACGCGATGGCGTTGCTGATACTCGCGTCCTGCCAGCTGATGGTGGTGCTCGACATCACCATCGTGAACATCGCGCTGCCCGACATCCAGCAATCACTGGGCTTCTCCACCACCAGCCTGGCCTGGGTGGTCAACGCGTACACCCTCACCTTCGGCGGCCTGTTGCTGCTCGGCGGCCGGACCGGTGACATCCTCGGCAGACGGCGCGTGTTCATCTTCGGCGTCCTGCTCTTCGTGCTCGCCTCCCTGCTCGGCGGCCTCGCCCAGAACGAGGCCCAACTCCTCGGCGCACGCGCCCTGCAGGGCGTCGGCGGCGCCATCGCGTCCCCGACCGCCCTCTCCCTGGTCAGTACGACCTTCCGCGAAGGCCCCGAACGCAACCGGGCCTTCGGGGTCTTCGCCGCGGTCTCGGCGGGCGGCGGCGCGATCGGGCTGCTCGCCGGCGGGATGCTCGTGGAGTGGCTGAACTGGCGGTGGGTGCTCTTCGTCAACGTCCCGATCGGACTGCTCATCGCCCTCGCCACACCCCGCTGGATCAAGGAGTCCGAACGCCACCCGGGCCACTTCGACATCACCGGTGCGCTGACCTCCACCGTGGGCATGGTCCTGCTGGTGTACGGGTTCATCAGGGCCGCGCAGGAAGGCTGGCGGGACGCGCTCACGCTGGCCTCGTTCGCCGCGGCCGTCGTCGTCCTCGTGGGCTTCGTCCTGGTCGAGCGGCGTTCCCGGCAGCCGATCACCCCGCTCCACATGTTCGCCGACCGTAACCGGGCGGGCACGTACGGAATCATGCTCTGCCTCGCCGCCGCGATCTTCGGCATGTTCTTCTTCCTCACGCTCTTCGTGCAGAACGTGCTGGAATTCAGCCCGCTGGCCACCGGCTTCGCCTTCCTGCCGGTCAGCGCGGTCATCGCGATCGGTGCCGGACTGGCCTCGCGGTATCTGCCCGTCTACGGGCCCAAGCCCTTCATGGTGGGGGGCGCGATCCTCGCCGCCGCGGGCCTGGCCTGGCTGACCCTGACCGACGTCCACTCCACCTACGCGGGCAGTGTCCTCGGCCCGATCCTCGTCTTCAGCCTCGGCATGGGCATGGAGTTCGTCTCGCTCACCCTGATGGCGCTCTCCAACGTCTCCGTCCGTGAGACCGGCGCGGCCTCCGGACTCCTCAACGCCACCCAGCAGGTGGGTGGGTCGCTCGGTCTGTCCATCCTGGTCACGATGTTCGGTACGGCCAGCACCAACGAGGCCGACAAGCAGGTCCCACTCTTCCTCGAGCAGGCCACCCCGGCCGAACGCCTGCGCTTCCAGCGCACCGGGGAGCTTCCGCGGCCCTTCTCCGACGAGGTCCTCACCGCCGGAGTGTCGGCCTCCTTCGTCGTGGCGGCCATCTTCACCGCGATCGCCGCGATCATCGCCGTCCTCGTCATCCAGGTCCGCCCCTCCGACCTGGAACGCCTCAAGGGCGGAACGGGGCCGGGGCCGGTCTGAGAGCGGGGCATGCGGGCGATGCCCGGGGGCGGGCGCCGACTGGCGGCGGGCGCGGAAAATCCCGTGCCCTGCCCCTCCCCGGCTCCCTACACTCATCACGATCCACGCGCCGCCCACCATTTCGCGGCGCGTGTCATGACGTGGAACGACGAGTGAGGGGAGACCGGCCGTGCGTGAGTGCACCGCTGTCGTCGTTCCCCGGTCGCAGTACGACGTGATCCTCGTGTCCTCGTCCGTCCGGTGCCCGCTGCGCGGCCGGTACCGGATGCCCCGGACGAACGACTGACCACGACGCCCGGCCTGCCTGCGCTCCGGGCGCAGGTCCCCGAAACGACGTCTCCGTACTGACGTCCCGGCAGATCAGCAGCCCCGTCCGGGAATCGCGCCGCCCTGTCACAGACCCATTCGAAAGGCCACGGGCCGTGCGCACCAACCTCAACCCTCTCTCCCTCGTCCGCAACCTCGGCATCCTCGCCCACGTCGACGCCGGCAAGACCACCGTCACCGAACGGATCCTGTACGCCACCGGGACCACGCACAAACGTGGCGAGGTCCACGACGGCACGACCGTCACCGACTTCGACTCCCAGGAGCGCGATCGTGGGATCACCATCTTCGCTGCGGCGGTGAGCTGCGCCTGGGACGGTCACCGGATCAACCTCATCGACACGCCCGGCCATGTCGACTTCGCCGACGAGGTGGAGCGCTCGTTGCGCGTGCTCGACGGGGCGGTCGCGGTGTTCGACGCCGTCGCGGGTGTCGAGCCGCAGAGCGAGTCGGTGTGGCGGCAGGCGGACCGGCACGGCGTACCGAGGATCGCGTTCGTCAACAAGTTGGACCGGGCCGGAGCCGACTTCGACACGGCCGTCGAGTCGATCCGGAAGCGTCTGCACCCGGCCCCGCTGGTCGTGCAGTTGCCCATCGGGAGCGAGGACACCTTCACCGGTGTCGTCGATCTGCTGCGCATGCGTGCGCTGACCTGGTCCGACGGCGGTGAGACGGTCGAGGAAGGGCCGGTGCCGGAAGGTCTGCGCGAGGAGGCGCTCAGGCGGCGTCGGGTGCTGGAGGAGGCCGTGGCGGAGCTTCATCCGGGTGCGCTGGAGGCCTTCTGTATGCAGTCGACGGGTGGCGTGCCGTCGGTCGACGGTGGTGCGTCGGTCGACGGTATGCAGTCGACCGGACGCAGTCTTCAGTCGACGCACGGTGTCCAGCCGACCGCCGACACGCCTGCCCTCGACACGCCTGCCCTCGACACGCACACGCTCGTAGACGCACTCCGCGACCTCACCCGTACCGGCGAGGGCGTGGTCGTGCTGTGCGGCTCCGCCTACCGCAACCGCGGGATCGAGCCGTTGCTGGACGCCGTCGTGGCGTACCTGCCGTCGCCGCTCGACGTGCCCGCCGTACGCGGCATGCGCGACGACGGTACGGAACAGGAGCGGGCCGCCGACCCGCAGGCGCCCTTCGCGGCGCTGGCGTTCAAGGTGACCGCCACTGCGACGGGCCGGCTGACGTATCTGCGGGTGTACTCGGGCACGATCGAGAAGGGAGCCACGGTGATGGACGCGGGTGCGCGGCGCACCGAGCGCATCGGGCGGATCCTGCGGGTGCAGGCCGACCGGCACGCCCGGTTGGAGCGGGCGGTCGCCGGGGACATCGTCGCCGTGGTCGGGCTGAAGTCCGCCCGGGCCGGCTCGACGCTGTGCGCGCCGGACGCCCCGCTGGTCCTCGAGCCGCCGAGCGTGGCCGAACCGGTGGTCTCCGTGGCGGTGGAGGCACGCAGGTCCACCGACACCGACCGGCTGGCCACGGCGCTGGCGCGGCTGGCCGAGGAGGACCCGTCGCTGGTGGTCCGGACCGACCCCGAGACCGGTCAGACACTGCTGTCGGGCATGGGCGAGCTGCACCTGGAGGTCGCGGTGGAGAAGGTCAGGCGCGACCAGTCGCTGGAGGTCGCCGTCGGCCGGCCGAGGGTGGCTTACCGGGAGACGGTCGCCCGCGGGGTGTCCGGCCTGGTGTACCGGCATGTCAAACAGGACGGTGGAGCAGGGCAGTTCGCGCATGTCGTCCTCGACGTGGAGCCGTTGGACCCGGAGACCGGCAGCGGTTTCGAGTTCCGTTCCGTCGTCGTGGGCGGGCGTGTGCCGCAGGAGTACGTCCGGGCGGTCGAGGCGGGCTGCCGGGACGCCCTGGCCGAGGGGCCGATCGGCGGGCATCCGGTGACCGGGCTGCGCGTCACCCTCGCCGACGGGGCGACCCATGTGAAGGACTCCTCGGACACGGCCTTCCGTACGGCAGGCCGGTTCGCGCTCCGGGAAGCCCTGCGCGCCTCGGCGATGACCCTGCTGGAACCCGTCGTCGAGGTCACGGTCACCGTGCCCGAGGACGCCGTCGGCACCGTCCTCGGCGACCTCGCCGCACGACGGGGCCGGGTCTCCGGCTCGGCCACGCGCGCGGGGTCGGCGGTCGTCACCGCGACCGTGCCGCTGGCCGAACTGTTCGGCTACGCGACCCGGTTGCGCAGCCGCACCCAGGGCCGCGGCACCTTCACGGCCCGGCCCACCGGATATGCCCCGGCACCGGTCACCGCACCTACGGGGTGAGGCGGTGCCGCGGTGACGTGATGCGGTGACCGACAGGCGGCCCCACCTTCACCCGAGGGTGGGGCCGTCGGCGGTGACGTCATGTTCGGGGATCCGAGTCCCGTAGCCGAGCCCCAGGACGACCGTCCCCGCCCGGTTCACCTGGATATCGGCTGGTCGACGGGGTGGATCCCCGTGTCAGCAGCAGGTGCAGCCCTTGCGCCAGTGCCTGGTTGCGTCGTGCGCGCGCATCGAGGGAGGGAGCGGCGGGCGGCCTGACGGGACAGCGGCGGCGGGAGCTGGACCACCGTCCCCACCCCGCGCTGAAGGCGGCGGCGCAGCCATGTCGTAGGCCACCCGCCGAAGGGGGCGGAGCAACCCTGTCGTTGGCTCCGCCCTGAGACGGAGGAGGCGGCGGAGCCGGGGTCGTGGCCCCCCCCGCCCTCGCCCTCACCGCAATCCGCTTGCCGGGACGGTAACCCGTTGAAAGTCTCGCCCCATGCCCACCTTCTCCGCGCCCGACGGAACCCGCCTCGCCTACCACGTGTCCGGTGACGGCCCGCCCCTGATCTGTCTGCCCGGAGGCCCGATGCAGGACTCGGTCTATCTGGGCGGCCTGGGCGGGCTGACCACCCACCGCACGCTGATCCGCCTGGACCTGCGGGGCACGGGCCGGTCGGCGACGCCGGACGATCCGGCGTCGTACCGCTGCGACCGCCTCGTCGACGACGTGGAGGCGCTCCGCGAGGAACTGGGCTTGGACCGGGTGGACCTCCTCGGTCACTCGGCCGGTGCCAACCTGGCGGTCCTCTACACGGCCCGCCACCGAGACCGCGTCGCGCGCCTCGCCCTGGTCACCCCGAGTGTCTACGCGGTCGGCGTGGAGGTCACCGCCGAGGACCGCCTGGGCACCGCACGCCTGCGCCGGGACGAACCGTGGTTCACCCCGGCGTACACGGCCCTGGAAGCGATCACCGCCGGCCGGGCGGCCCCCGGCGACTGGGAGGCCGTCGCCCCCTTCTGGTTCGCCCGCTGGGACGACGAGGCGAAGGCCGTACGGGAGGCCGAGGCAAAGCAGCGCAACGACGACGCCGCGGCCGTGTACGGCTCCGAAGGCGCGTTCGACCCGGCCGCCACCCGCGCGGCCCTCGCCGGCTTCGTGGCGCCTGTGCTCGTCCTGGCCGGCGAGGTGGACGTGGCGGCACCACCGCGCGCCGTGGCGGAGTACGCGCGCCTGTTCCCGAACGCCGAACCGGTCGTCCAGCCCGGCGCGGCGCACTTCCCGTGGCTGGACGACGCGGGGCGGTTCGTGACGGCGTTCCTGGAACGAGGTCTCGAAGGGAAACGGGCCGAAGGCGTCCCCGGAGGTCAGCAGTCCCGGAACTCCGGCGACTGATTCAGCACCTGTGACCGCACCGATGTGAAGCGTCCGTACGTCTCACCCTCGCGGGCCTCCGGCCGGAACGCCGCCACCCGGTGGCAGTTCTGGAAGGCGAGCGCCACACCGAAGTGGCGCTCCAGGCTGCCGCGGATCGCGTCGCTCGCCAGGGCGCGCAGCAGCTGGCCGCGCTCCCGCTCGGAGGGGGGAGGGGTCTGGTTGTCGGTGAAATCGGCCTGCCCGTCCCGCAGTTCGGCGGCGAGGGAGGCGATGAGGTCGTAGGCGTACGGCAGGGAGGTGCGGACGGTGTCCACGAAGTCCTCCTCGCGGATGTCACCGTGCTCGGCTTCGGCGAGGAGCTGGGGGGAGACGTCGAGAGACATGTGCTGGGGTTCCTGTCCGGTCGTCGTGGGGTGGAGGGGCGGGGGAGGGGTCAGGTGAGGGCGGCGGGGCCCGGTACGAAGTCCGGGTCCACCTGTGCGGCGAGGTCGAGGCCGGTCGCCTGGTCCGCCCAGGCCCGCGCGTTGCGCAGGTGGAACTCGACGGCGTGGCGGTGATGCGTCGCCCAGTCTCTCGGGTGGGCGTCGACGGTCTCGCGCAGGATGGTCAGGGCGTGCCGGTTGTGCGGCTCGAGAGTGTCCAACCCGCCCTCGGTACGGCCCTGTTCGGCCGAGCGCACCCAGGGGGAGTGCACCAGGTGCGTCAGGAGGTCGTCGCCGACGTGCTCCTTGAGGAACAGCAGGTCGTCCTCGCCGGTCACCTTGTTGCCGACCACGGCGACGCGGATCCCGAACTCCCTGGCGTGGTCCCGGTACTGGCGGTACACCGAGACGCCCTTGCGGGTGGGTTCGGCCACCAGGAAGGTCATGTCGAAGCGGGTGAACAGGCCGGAGGCGAACGCGTCCGCACCGGCCGTCATGTCGACCACGACATACTCGCCGGGGCCGTCGACCAGGTGGTTGAGGTAGAGCTCCACGCCGCCGAGCTTGGAGTGGTAGCAGGCCACCCCGAGGTCGCTCTCGTCGAACTCGCCCGTCGCCATCATCGGCACCTCGCCCACCCGCCGGACGTGCCGCGTGTGCAGCTCGTCGTCGCCGAGCAGGCGCAGCAGGCGTGAGCCGGTGCCGGGCGGCGTCGTCTTGATCATGGCCTCGCGGGAGGGGATACGCGGGTTGGTGCCGCGCAGGAAGTCCTTGATCTCGTCCAGGTGCGCGCCGAGCGGAGGGGCGCCCAGGGGCTCGTCGTCCTGGCCGAGCGCCTCGGCCAGGTGCTGGTTGATGTCGCCGTCGATGGCGAGGACCGGCGCGCCGGAGCCTGCCAGATGCCGGGTGAAGAGCGCCGACAGGGTGGTCTTGCCGCTGCCGCCCTTGCCGACGAACGCGATCCGCACTACCGCTCCACCTTTTTGAAAATGGATGTCATGTCGGTAGATTGTCGGCGCGGCCCGGGGGTGTCAAATCACACCGCCGCCGGGGTCGATGATCGGTACCCGGTGATCACTCTTCTTCCTTAATGCATATGATGTGCAAGTGCACGACTACAGCATTAGGGCGGCGAGCCCGGACGACCTCGACGGTGCGCGAGCCGTGATGCTCGACACCGTCTACCGCGACTTCGGTACCGGCTACGTGCCCCGCTGGCACGCCGACATCGTCGACCCGGCCGCCGCCTACCTCGCCCCCGCCCGCCACACCCTCCTGGTCGCCGTCGACCCGGGCGACGGAGCCGTCGTGGCCACCGCGGCCCTCGACTCCCGCGGCCCGGCCCACCCGCCGAACCCGCGCCCTCTCGCGGAGCGTTACCCCTCCGGCCGGACGGCGCAGCTGCGCCGGGTGTACGTCCGCCCCGAGCACCGCAGGCGCGGCCTCGCCCGGCGGCTGGTCGACGAACTGCTCGCCTTCGCGGCCGCCGACGGCGGCTACCGCGCCGTCTACCTGCACACCGACCCCGCGGTGCCGGGCGCCGAGCCCTTCTGGCGGTCGCTCGGCAAGGTCGTCCACGACGAGCGCGAGGATCCCGGCGGCGGCAACGGCGTCGTCCACTTCGAGATCCCGATGGGGCGGTGACGGCATGCGACGCCGCCCCCTACTCGGTTCCCTGCTGCTCGCCCCCCTCCTCACCGCCTGCTTCGCCTCCGGCGGCAGCGACTCGCCGGAGGACGCGAAGGAAGGCTCCCGGCTGCGGGTCGCCCTGGCCTTCCCGCCCGCCGAGAACCTCTCGCCGTACGGTGCCGACGCCACCATCCTCAGCCGCCTCGGCGTCACCGAGGGTCTCACCGCCCTCGACGCCAACGGCGCCGCAGCTCCCGCGCTCGCCCAGTCCTGGCGCCGCGAGAACGACCGCACCTGGCTGTTCACCCTGCGCGAGGCCACTTTCCAGGACGGTACCGACGTCACCCCGTCCGCGGTGGCCGCCGCCCTCACCCACGCCACCGAGGCCAGGCCCGCGCCCGCCGCCCTGTCCGGTGTCACGCTCACCGCCGAGGCCGAGAGGGGTACCGCCGTACGCATCACCACGGCCGCCCCCGACCCCGTACTGCCCCTGCGGCTGGCCGGCCCGGGCCTCGCCGTCCTCTCCTCGAAGGCCTACGACGCAAAGGACCGCGTCGACCCGGTCGGCACCGCCACCGGCCCCTTCGAACTGACCAAGGTCTCCGGATCGGCCTCCGCCACCCTCGACCGCTACGACGACTACTGGGGCGGCCGCGCCCAGGCCTCCGGCGTCGACGTCCGCTTCATCGCCGACGGCACCGCCCGCGCGAGCGCCCTGCGCACCGGCGAGATCGACATCGCCGAGGCGGTCCCCGTCGCGCAGGCCGCCACCCTGGACGAGGCCACCCGCAAGGAGACGGCCACCACCCGCACCACGAGCCTGCTCCTCAACTCCGGGAAGGGTCCCTTCAAGGACGCCGGACTGCGCGCCGCCGCCCGCCGGGCCGTCGACACCTCCGCCCTCGCCGACGGCGTCTACGAGGGGTACGCCGACCCCGGCGCCGGCATCTTCGGACCCGCCGTGAACTGGGCCGAGGGCAAGCGGCAGCAGCCCGCCGGACGTGCTGAGGCGGGTGACCCCGACGGTACGAAGATCACCCTCGCCACGTATGACAACCGGCCCGAACTCCCCGAAGTCGCCCAGGTGTTGAAGCAGCAACTGGAGAAGGCAGGGTTCACGGTCACCCTGGAGGTGCGCGAGTACTCCCGCCTGGAGAGCGACGCGCTGGACGGCCGGTTCGACGCCTTCGTCCTCGCCCGCAACACCCTCGTCGACACCGGCGACCCCCTTGCGGTGCTCGCCGGCGACTACACCTGCGACGGCGGCTACAACATCGCGCAACTCTGCGACCAGGCCGTCGACCGAGCCGTCGCCAAGGCCGAGGGCGTCGCCGACACCGCCCGACGCCAGAGCGCCGCGATGGCCGCCGAGGCCGCGATCCTCGGTACCGACGCCGTCGTCCCCCTGGTCCACCAGCGCATCATCACCGGCGTCGCCGACCCGGTCGGCGGCGTGCTCCTCGATCCGTACGAGCGCACCCTCGTCGGCACCGGAACCCGGCGCTGAACCGTGAGACGCCAACTGGCCGCACTCGTGTGGCGTACCGCCCTCGCTGCCGGCCTCGTCTGCGGCATCGGCCTGCTGCCCTGGCTGACGCGAACGGACCCCGCACTGACCGTCCTCAAGGCACGCTCCGCCGACCGCGACCCCACCCCCCGGGTGCTCGCGGACATCCGGGCCCAACTCGACCTGGACCAGGGGCCGTTGACCCTGCTCGGGAAGTGGCTCGGCGGGCTGTGGCGCGGGGACGCCGGACGGTCCTGGCTCTCCGGCGACGAGGTCACCCCCGCCGTGCTCCAGGCCCTCGGCGCATCCCTGCTGCTGATGGCGGTGACCCTCACGGTCGCCGCGCTCACCGCCGCCCTGATCTGCGCCCGCACCCTGTGGCTCGGCGCCCACCGACGCCTCGACGGCCGCCGCGCGGGAGGCGGCGGCTCGGCCGTTCTCGCCGCGCTGCCCGAGTTCCTCACCGCGTCCGTCCTCGCCACCGTCGTCGGCGTACAGCTGGGCTGGCTGCCCGCCCTCGGCTGGTACGGGCCCCAGTGGACGGTGCTGCCCGCTCTCGCCCTCGGCCTGCCCGCCGGTGCGGTCATCGGGCGGCTCCTCGACGACCTGCTGCCCGGCGCCTTCGCCGAACCCTGGGCTCTGGCGGCCGCCGCCCGCGGACTGCCGGGGCGCGGCATCGCCCGCCAGGCCGTACGCCGCTGCCTGCCCGGACTGCTCCCCAACCTGGGCCTGTTCGTGGTTGGCCTGACGGGCGGTGCCGTCGCCGTGGAGCAGGTCTTCGACATCCCCGGCCTCGGCCGCACCACCCTCCAGGCCGCCCTCGCCCAGGACCTGCCCGTCCTGCAGGCCGGCACGCTGGCCATGGTCCTGCTGGCGGCGGCGACGGCGGGCCTCGCCGCCCTCGCGACGCGGCGCCTCGTCGGCCCGGCCCTGCGTGACGGCGCCCTGCCCTCACTCCACCGGCCGTCGCCGCCCGTCCGCAGCATCCTGCCTTTCGCATACGGTGGACTGCTGACCGTCGTCATCGCGCTCGGCCTGCCGCGCGACCCGCTCGCCCTCGACACCGGCGAACGCCTCCGGCCACCCTCCTGGGCCCACCCGTTCGGCACCGACGCCCTCGGCCGGGACGTCCTCGCCCGGGTCGCCCACGGCGCCGTCGACACCCTGCTCCTCACCCTCGCGATCGGCGCGGCCGCGCTGCTCACCGGCGTGCTGCTCGGACTGGTGCCCCGGGTCTCGGGGCCGCTCGTCGACACCGTCAACGCCGTTCCGCCCGTCCTCCTCGCACTCCTCGTCACCGCGATCGCCGGCAGCGGGCCCGCCACACCCGCGCTCGCCGTCGGTGCCGTCGCCTGGGCGCCCCTCGCCGCGCACACCGCCGCGCTGCTGCGCCAGGAACGTGCCGCCCTCCACGTGACGGCCACCCGGGGCCTCGGCGCCGACCGCTGGTACCTGCTGCGCCACGAACTCCTGCCCGCCGCCCTCCCGCCCGTCACCCGTCACGCCCTGCTCCGCCTGCCCGGCGTCGCCCTCGCTCTCGCCTCCCTCGCCTTCCTCGGCCTCGGCGCCCAGCCGCCCGCCCCGGAGTGGGGCCTGCTCCTCGCCGAGAACCAGCCCTACGCCGAGCGCGCGCCCTGGGCGGTCCTCGCCCCCGCCGCCGTACTAGCCCTGCTCGGGGCGCTCGCGGTGACCGCGGCCGGCGGCGTGCGGCTGCCGAGGCGGATCCGGCCCCGCACGCCTGAGCCGTCGACCGAAAAGCCGTCATACGTGAGGAAGTTGGTGGGAAGCCGATGACCACGCTGTCGACCGGCCTGCGACACAAGGCACCCAGGACAACCGGAGGTGCCCGCCTCTCGCCCCTGCTGCGCCTGCTGATCGCCACCCAACTCGCCTTCAACGTCGGCTTCTTCGCCGTGCTGCCCTTCCTCTCCGCGCACCTCGGACAGGCGATGGGCATGGCCGGCTGGCTCGTCGGCCTGGTGCTGGGTCTGCGAACCTTCAGTCAGCAGGGGCTGTTCGTGGTGGGCGGGGCGCTGGCCGACCGGTATGGCATCCGGCCGGTGGTGCTCGCGGGCTGCGTCCTGCGGATCGCGGGATTCGCCTGGCTCGGCCTCGCCGAACGGACCTGGGCCGTCATCGGCGCCGTCCTGCTCATCGGGTTCGCCGCCGCACTGTTCTCACCGGCGGTGGAGTCCGAGGTCGCCCGGCAGGCGGTGGCCTGGGAGTCGGCGGGCGGCGGCTCCCGTACCCGTGTCCTGGCCCTGTTCACGGTGGCCGGACAGGCGGGGGCGTTCGTCGGCCCGCTGCTGGGCGCACTGCTGCTGTCGGTGGACTTCCGCACGGTGTGCCTGGCCGGAGCCGGAGTCTTCGTACTCGTCCTCGCCGGACACGCGTGGCTGCTGCCGCAGCACATCCCCGGCCGCGAACGCGTCCAGGTGCGGGGCGGACTGGGAGCGTTGCTCCGCAACCGCCGCTTCCTCGCGCTCTGCTGCGCGTACGGCGCCTACCTGCTCGCCTACAACCAGCTCTACCTAGCCCTCCCCGACGAGGTGCAGCGCGCCGCCGGCTCCCAGGCCCCGCTCGCCTGGCTGTTCGCCCTGTCGTCCCTGCTGGTCGTGACCGCCCAACTCCCCGTCACCCGCTGGGTCGGCGACCGCCTCGCCCTGCGCCGCTCCATGGCGACCGGACTGCTGCTGATCGCGGCCGGCTTCGCGGTGGTGGCCCTCGCCCGCCCCGCAGCCTGGACCGGCACACCGGGTCTGCTCCCCGCCGCCGGCTTTGTCGTCCTCCTCACCTTCGGCCAGATGCTCGTCGCCCCCGTCGCCCGGGCCTGGGTCCCCGACCTGGCCGAAGAAGGCCGGCTCGGCCTGTACACGGGAGCGTTGTCCTCGGTCTCCGGCCTGATCGTCCTTGTCGGCAGCGCGGCGACGGGGATGCTGCTGGACAGCGGACTGCCGGCCGCGGTGCCGTGGCTGGTGCTGGCGGTCGTACCGGCTGCGGCGATCGGGCTGTTGCCGCGACGATAGGGTCCGCCGCATGGAACCCCAGGACATCCGGGTGGAGATCGCCCGGGAAGCGGATCAGGAACTCGTCGACGCCTTCGACCGGATGCTGCCGCAGCTGTCCTCGACTGCGACGCCCCTCGCTCTCGCGGCGGTCGACCGCATCCTTCGCTGCGACACGAACACCGTGCTCGTCGCCCGCACGGCCGACGCGATCGTCGGCACTCTCACGCTGGTCATGTATCCGGTGCCGAGCGGGCTGCGGGCCCGCATCGAGGACGTCGTCGTCGACCACGCGGCACGCGGCCACGGAATCGCCGGACTTCTGACCCGGGAGGCACTCCGGCTGGCCCGGGAGGCGGGCGCGAGGACCGTCGACCTCACCTCACGGCCGGACCGGGCAGCGGCGAACCGGCTGTACGAGCGGCTGGGCTTCAGGGCCAGGGGGTCGACGGTGTACAGGGTGCCGCTGGGCGGCTGACGACTGTATGCCGCATACCGTAGGCCCGCCTTGGTGACGGTATACCGCATGTCGCATGGCTGTAGTCGACTGTATGCCATGCCGCATGCCGCATGCCGCATGCCGTATGGCTGCTGCCGACGGTATACCGGATACCGGACCCTCAGGACGCCACCGGCTCCGGCTCCGCCATCAGCTCCAGCATCTCCGCCACGGCGACCTTCTGCGAGCGCGACGTCCGCCACAGCCACAGGATGTCCCGGCCGAACGACCAGACCAGCAGGGCCAGCGCCGTCGCGACGACCGCGAACGTCCCGGCGTACGGCAGGAGGTCGGAGGCGGCGAGGAGGAGGAGGACGCCCTGGAGTGCGGCGACCGTCTTGCGGGCCGTGCTCGGGGGGAGCGGGGCGTTGAGCCAGGGCAGGGCGCGGGCCGCGGCGACGAAGACGTAGCGCATGGCGCCGATCAGGAGGACCCACGGGCCCAGGGTCATCGCGACGTACACGCTGAGCACCAGGATGAGGAACGCGTCGACCTCCATGTCGAAGCGGGCGCCCAGGGGCGTCGAGGTGCCCGTGCGGCGGGCGACCTTGCCGTCCACCCCGTCGAGGATCAGTGCCACCGCCGTGAGGCCGACGAACAGCGTCACCGGTGGTGAGCTCTCGAAGGAGTCCGCGACCAGGGCCGTCACCGCGCCCACCAGGGTCGCCCTGCCCAGGGTGACCCGGTTGGCCGGGCCGAAGGAGCGCAGGCGGGAGCGGTGCAGGGCTCGGGAGAGGACCGCCCAGGAGGCGACGGCGAAGGCGAGGCCGGCGAGCAAGCCCGCGGGCCCCATGCCGATCGCCGTGCCGAGCAGGGCCAGCAGCAGGATCTGCAGGCCCGCTCCCACCGCGGTCTCCTGCTGGACCAGCCTTGCGTCGTAAGTGTTGTTCAGGGCCACCGCACATTCCTCCGGCCAGGTGACAGAGTGGATCAAGGCCGCGTACTGTGCGCGGCCTGTGCACACCTCGGTACGTGAACAGCTTCCCGATCGTTCAGGAGGATGCCGATGAAGCGCACCGCTCGTGCGTTCTGGCTCAGCTCTCCGGGCCATGGCGAGATACGTGAGATCGCCCTGCCGGACCCGGCCGAGGGCGAGGTCGTCGTCCGCTCGCTGTACTCCGGAGTCAGCCGGGGCACGGAGACCCTCGTGTTCCGCGGCGGGGTGCCGGAGAGTCAGTACGCGGCCATGCGGGCGCCGTTCCAGGAGGGCGACTTTCCCGGGCCGGTGAAGTACGGCTACCTCAATGTGGGACTCGTGGAGGAGGGGCCGCGGGATCTTGTCGGGCGGACCGTCTTCTGCCTCTATCCGCATCAGACGCGGTACGTCGTCCCGGTGGACGCCGTGACGGTCGTACCGCCGTCCGTGCCGGCCGAGCGGGCCGTCCTCGCCGGCACCGTCGAGACCGCCGTGAACGCGCTGTGGGACGCGGCGCCGCTGGTCGGCGACCGGATCGCGGTGGTCGGCGGCGGCATGGTGGGCAGTTCGGTGGCCGCACTGCTGGCCCGCTTCCCCGGAGTCCGCGTCCAGTTGGTGGACGCCGATCCGGCCCGCGCCGAGACCGCCGGGGCCCTCGGCGTCGGCTTCGCCCTGCCCGGGGACGCGCTCGGCGACTGCGACCTCGTCGTACACGCCAGCGCGACGGAGCAAGGTCTCGCCCGCTCCCTGGAGTTGCTGACCGCCGAGGGCACCGTCCTCGAACTCAGCTGGTACGGCGACCGGCAGGTGAGCCTCCCGCTCGGCGAGGCGTTCCACTCCCGGCGTCTGGTCATCCGCAGCAGCCAGGTCGGCTCCGTCTCCCCGGCCCGGCGCTCCAGCCGCACCTACGCCGACCGGCTCGCCCTCGCCCTGGATCTGCTCGCGGACCCGGCGCTCGACGCCCTCGTCACCGGGGAGAGCGCCTTCGGCCAACTGCCGGACGTGCTGCCGCTGCTCGCCTCCGGCGAGATCCCCGCCCTGTGCCACCGGGTCCGATACGACGAACACGAGTGAACGGGCGGCACACGGGTTCCGTCCCGTACGACCTACCTCAGGCGCACAAGAGCGCCTGACCTGAGAAAAGAGTGAGAGGAGGCTGAACAACGGGGGGCGAGGAGCCGTACTACACGGCATCCCCCCGGCAGGGATCAGCGGGGGACAAGACGCGCCGCACCTGGAGGGTCGTCCGTTGTTCAGCATCACCGTCCGCGATCACATCATGATCGCCCACAGCTTCCGCGGCGAGGTCTTCGGACCCGCGCAGCGCCTGCACGGAGCGACGTTCCTGGTGGACGCCACGTTCCGGCGCGAGCAGCTGGACGACGACAACATCGTCGTCGACATCGGACTCGCCACACAGGAACTCGGCGCGGTAGTCAGCGAGCTGAACTACCGGAACCTCGACAACGAGCCCGACTTCGCGGGGGTCAACACCTCCACGGAGTTCCTGGCCAAGGTCATCGCGGACCGGCTCGCCGAGCGGATCCACAAGGGCGCGCTCGGCGAGGGTGCCAAGGGCCTGACGGGACTCAGCGTCGCGCTGCACGAGTCGCACGTCGCCTGGGCGAGTTACGAGCGTGCCCTGTGACCGACACGACGATGGAGCGGGCCACCACGCCGCTCGGCTACGTGCCCGTGCAGCACTCCGCTCTCAAGAACGCGGAGATCATCCCGATGTCCCTGCGCTCCGTGCACTTCGTCCTGCCGGGCGGCGTGGACGACCCGACCGCGCCCAGCGGCGGCAACGCCTACGACCGGCGCGTGAGCCTGGACCTGCCCGGCTTCGGCTGGCAGGTGCACCAGCACGCGGTGCCCGGCGAGTGGCCCCGCCCGGGAGCGGCGGCCCGCGCGCAACTCGCGCAGACCCTGCGGGACCTGCCGGACGGGGCGGTCGTCCTCCTGGACGGGCTGGTCGCCTGCGGCGTCCCGGAGATCGTCGTCCCCGAGACGGAGCGGCTGAGCCTGGCCGTCCTCGTCCACCTCCCGCTCGGCGACGAGACGGGACTGGCCCCGGCGGTGGCGGCGGAACTCGACGCCCGGGAACGCACCGTTCTGCGGGCCGTCCCCGCCGTCATCGCCACCAGCGACTGGGCCGTCCGCCGCCTCGTCTCCCACCACGGCCTGGCCCCCGACCGGGTCCATGTCGCCGCCCCCGGCGCCGACATCGCCCCCCTCGCCTCCGGCACCGACGGCGTGTCCCGGCTGCTGTGCGTCGCCGCCGTGACCCCGCGCAAGGGTCAGCACCGGCTGGTGGAGGCGCTGGCCGGGGTGACCGACCTGCCGTGGAGCTGCGTCTGCGTCGGCGGACTCGCGCAGGATCCGCAGTACGTCGCCGGTCTCAGGATGCTGATCCGGAAGTACGGCCTCCAGGACCGCCTGCACCTGGCGGGCCCGCAGTCCGGCGCCGAACTCGACGCCAGCTACAACGCGGCCGACCTCATGGTCCTCACCTCCTACGCCGAGACGTACGGCATGGCGGTCACCGAGGCTCTCGCCCGGGGGATCCCCGTGCTGGCCACGGACGTCGGCGGTCTCCCCGAGGCGGTCGGCCGCGCCCCCGACGGCGGTGTGCCCGGCATCCTCGTCCCGCCGGAGGACCCGGCCGCCCTCGCCTCGGAGCTGCGCGGCTGGTTCGGCGAGGCGGACGTACGACGCCGGCTGAAGGCAGCTGCCAGGGGCCGGCGGGCGGCCCTGGGCGGCTGGGCGGCGACGGCCCGCAGCCTGGCCGTAGTACTGGGCCGACTGCCGAGCGAACCCCGGAGGGCGGCATGAGGAAGACGGCAATGACACAGCAGGCGGGGATGATCCCGACACAGCTCGGGCCCAAGGAGGCCGTCGAGTCGAGGGATTCCGTGGTCGCCGGTCCTGGAGGAACGTCAATGGAAGCCCCCGTCCCCGCCCCTGCCCCCGTCACCCGACCCGGGGAAGGCCCCGGCGAGACCGGACACGTCATCGCCGGCGCGGGCCCCACCCTGCGGCCCGGCGAGCGTCCCACCGTGCGGCTGCGGGACGCCGGGCCCGACGATCCGCCGCGCTACGCCCCCGAGTGGCTGGAGTTGCGGGAGGGCGCCGACGCCGCCGCGCGGGCGGCCGAGCTGATCGATCCGCTGCGGATCCGGCTCGCGAACCTGCCGGGCAAGGCCGGGACCGTCGTCCACGACCTGGGCTGCGGCACCGGCTCGATGGGCCGCTGGCTGGCCCCCCGGCTGGACGGCACCCAGCACTGGATCCTGCACGACCGCGACCCCTACCTCCTGCACTTCGCCGCCGTGACCTCCCCGCGCGCCGGCGCCGACGGCAGCCGCGTCTCGGCCGAGACGCGCCGCGGTGACGTCGGCCTGCTCACCCCGGACGCCCTCGCCGGCGCGTCCCTGGTGACGGCCTCCGCACTGCTCGACGTCCTCACCCGCGAGGAGATCGACACCCTCGCCGACGCCTGCACCGGGGCGGGCTGTCCGGCCCTGCTGACGCTCTCCGTGGCGGGCCGCGTGGACCTCACCCCGTCCGACCCGCTCGACGCGGAGATCGCCGACGCGTTCAACGCCCACCAGCGCCAGGGCGGCCTGCTCGGCCCCGACGCCGTCACCGCGGCGTGTGAGGCGTTCTCCGAACGCGGCGCGACGGTACGGCTTCACCCGAGCCCCTGGCGCCTGGGCCCGGCCGAGTCCGAGCTGACCGCCCAGTGGCTGCGCGGCTGGGTCGGCGCGGCCGTGGAACAGCGCCCGGAACTGCGCGAACGCGCCGACCGCTATCTGCGGGAGCGCCTCGCGGCCTGCGCGGCGGGCGAGTTGCGGGTCGTGGTCCACCACACCGACCTGCTGGCACTGTCCCGGCCGACGGGCGGAGCGTCATGAGCGTGGAGACGGTACGGACTTGGGCCGGGCTGCCCGGCGCCGAGCCGCGGGCGCGGCACACGGACCTGGTCGTGGCGCCCGCCCCGGCCGGCGCCAAACCGGCGGCCCCCAGGGGTGCGGCCGTCTCCGAGGACCGTATCGGGGTGATCGTGTCGGCACCCCGGTCCGGCGCCGCCCGCTCCTTCTTCGCCCGCTTCAACTCCCGGGTCCTGCGTACGCACTTCGGCACGGTGGTCGGCGTGGCCATCCTCGCCGTGCTCCTCTGGCGCCTCGGCACCGGCGTCTTCCTGGACGGCCTGCGTCGGATCGACGGTCCGACGCTGCTCGTGGCGCTCGGGATCGGCCTCGTCACCACCGTGTTCAGCGCCTGGCGCTGGCAGTTGGTGGCCCGTGGTCTGCGCATCCGGCTGCCGCTCGGCCCGGCCGTCGCCGACTACTACCGTGCGCTGTTCCTCAACGCCGCCCTGCCCGGCGGCGTCCTGGGCGACGTCCACCGCGCGGTACGGCACGGGCAGAGCGCCGGTGACCTGGGCCGCGGGATCCGCTCGGTCGTCATCGAACGGACCGCGGGACAGGTCGTACTGGCCGTCGTCGGCGGCGCCGTACTGCTGACGATGCCGTCGCCGGTGATGGCAGACGTCCGGCACTTCGCGCCCCTGATCGCGTTCGCCGCGCTGGGCGCACTCGCCGTCGTCCTGGCCCTCCGGCCGAACCGGGCCCCCTCCCGCCGGGGGCGGGCGCTGCGCACGAGCCTCGGCGAGGCACGCGAGGGACTGCTGTCACGCCGCAACTGGCCCGGCGTCGCCCTCTCTTCCGCCGTCGTCCTGGCAGGCCATCTCGGGATGTTCGTCGTCGCCGCCCGCGCCGCCGGATCCGCTGCCACGGCCGCCGTACTGCTGCCGCTCGCGGTCCTCGCCCTGCTCGCCATGAGCCTCCCGCTGAACGTCGGCGGCTGGGGCCCCCGCGAGGGCGTCACCGCCTGGGCGTTCGGGGCCGCCGGGCTGGGAGCCGGCAGCGGCCTCACGGTCGCGGTCGTGTACGGGGTGCTGAGCTTCGTGGCGAGCCTGCCGGGCGTCCTGGTGCTCGTCCTGCGCTGGTACGCCGGCCTGCGCGCCGGGGTGGGAGACGACACCGGGGCCCAGGCCGTCGTAGCGGACCCGGAACCCCGTCACACGCCCCCGGCCTACTCCGTGGGCTCGCCGCCGGTCAGCATCGAGAAATACGTGCCGAAGGATTCCGCCAGGCTCGCGAGGAGCGCCTTCCCTTTTTCCGCGGAGCCCAGCGAAGGTCGGCCGATGACACCCGAATCGGTATAGCCGGACATACCGAGGGTCAGGAGATGGCGACGGTCGTCCGCGACGAAATCGGAGGTCTCATAGCCGGGTCGGACACATTCGGGATGAGCGTGCAGAAGAATGGAGGTCTCTATTTCTCCCGCGTGCATGTCGGTGAGCAGCGAGGTGGCCACCCCCGCCTGCTCCCGCGCCGCCTCCCAGTCCTCCGCGGCCGGGAAGAGGGCCATCCGCTCACCACGCGCGGAGGATTCCTGAACGACGTTGCCCAGCACGTAGTTTCCGCCGTGCCCGTTGACCACCACCAGGGTGTCGACGCCGGAACGGCGAAGCGAAGCCGCTATGTCCCGTACCACCGCGTGAAGGGTGACGGAGGAGATGCTGACGGTTCCCGGCCAGGCCGCGTGCTCGTGCGAACAGGAGATCGTCACCGGAGGCAGGAGGTGCACCGGGTACGCCGCGGCGATCTCCCGGGCGACGGCACAGGCGACCAGCGTGTCGGTCGCCAGCGGAAGGTACGCGCCGTGCTGCTCGAAGCTTCCGACCGGAAGGACGGCCACCTGCGTTGAGACGTCCGCGCCCCGCGTCCGTACGTCATCGGTAGTGTCCGCCGGCACCAGACCGTACGCAGCCGACCGTATTTCCGAACCACTCATCTTTTCCCGGCCTTTCGTCTCTGCTTAGGAACCAGATCATGACAGATAAAATTGGCGTGCTCGGCAAGAAGTCGCCACAGCGCACCGGTGTGGAACGCGTGGTGAATGCCCCGCTGCCCACCGTGTACGGGAAATTCCAGGCGGTCGGCTACCTCGATCACGACCGCGGTGACGAACAAGTGGCCCTGGTCTACGGTGAGATCGGCACGGACGACGTCCTGACCCGCCTGCATTCCGAGTGCCTGACCGGTGACGCCTTCGGTTCCCAGCACTGCGAGTGCGGCGACCAACTCGCCTCCGCGCTGCGCGCGGTCGTCGCCGAGGGAAGCGGCATCGTCGTCTATCTCCGAGGGCATGAAGGCCGTGGCATCGGCCTGCTCGGCAAGCTGCGGGCGATGGCGCTGCAGGCGGAGGGCCTGGACACCGTCGAGGCGAACCTGGCGCTCGGCCTGCCGGTGGACGCCCGCGACTACGGCGTCGCCGCCGAGATCCTGCACGACCTGGGTGTGAACTCGGTCCGCCTGATGTCGAACAACCCGCGTAAGCGCGAGGCGCTGGTGCGGCACGGCATCGAGGTCGCCGAGACGGTGCCGCTGCTGATACCGCCGTGCGAGAACAACATCACCTATCTGCGGACGAAGCGGGAGCGGCTGGACCATCATCTGCCCCATCTGGACGCGGTGGCGCACCTGTCCTGATTCCCGGGCGGCGAGGGGGACAGGAAGAGGGGACGACCGGCGACGTCCTCTTCTCTCCGGACAGCAGGTGGTGCGCCTCCTCGACGTCGATGCGGCGAGCGCCTCGCGGCGCGCGGCCTTCACCGCGCTCGGCTCGGGCGGCGCCCGACCTGCCCGGGAAGATCACGTATCCCAGCCGCTTCGACGACAGTGTCGTCTTCGCGTACGTGTCCCGGCTGTCGGCGGACACCGGGGCGGTCGCGAGGTTCGGCAGTGTCAAACCGGGCAACACGCCGCCGGGCTGCCGCGACGACCTGATCGCGCCGGGCGGGGTGCTTACCGGGCGGCGCACGGCCGGCCCGGGCCCGGGGACGTCGTCCACTACGACGGCGTCGGCCTCGGCATCCAGGACGCGGCCGGCGCCTGGGCCGTGGTCGGGGCGGCGGAGAAGGAGCCGGCTTCTCCGGCCACGGATTCCTGCGGGGACCGTCCCCCGCTCTCGGCTTCGATCGAGCGGGGAGACCCCCACCCCCACCGGCGAGGTCGTCCGGGACCAGTACCGGGGCCGCGTACCCTTCGTGGACGTCAGCCCGTTGAGCGTCGGCCGGTTCGCGTCCGACGCCCCGCGCCCGGAGGCCAACCGCCCATGACCGAGCTCCACCTGTGGCTGCGCCACGAGGTCCGCACCACCGAGCGGCGCACACCGATCGTGCCGTCCGACGCCCGCCGGCTCGTCGACAGCGGAGTGACACTCACCGTCGAGGAGTCCCCGCAGCGGATCTTCCCCGTCGAGGAGTACGAGGAGGCCGACTGCCGGGTCGCGCCCGCGGGCTCGTGGGTGTCGGCGCCCGACGACGCGGTGATCCTCGGTCTGAAGGAACTCCCGGACGAGCCCGCCGAACTGGCTCACCGTCACATCTTCTTCGGGCACGCCTACAAACGGCAGCCGGGAGCGGCCGACCTGCTGCGCCGGCTGGTCCGCGGGGGAGGGGCACTGCTCGACCTCGAGTACCTCGTCGACGACAACGGCCGCCGGCTCGCCGCCTTCGGATTCTGGGCCGGCTACCTGGGCGCGGCCCTGGCCGTCCTCCGGCACCGGGGCAGGCTTCTCGCGCCCCTGACGCCCACCGACAAGGACGCGCTGGACGAGACGCTGCGTCCGGTGGCCGGGGACGAGGAGTTCACCGCCCTGGTGATCGGGGCGCTCGGCCGCAGCGGGCGGGGCGCACGCGTCGCCTTCCGCACGGCCGGGGTCGAGCCGACCTGCTGGGACCTCGACGAGACCCGCGACCTGGACCGGAGGGCCCTGCTGGCCCACGACGTCATGGTGAATGCCGTCCTCGCCACCACCCCCGTACCGCCCTTCCTCCGCGAGGAGGACCTCGACGACCCTGCCCGCCGCCTGCGCACCCTGTGTGACGTCACCTGCGACGTGGGCTCGCCCCTGAACGTCCTGCCGGTCTACGACCGCACCACCGACTGGACGGACCCCGCCCGCCGGCTGCGCAAGGAGCCGCCGCTGGACCTGATCGCCATCGACAACCTGCCGTCCCTGCTGCCGAGGGAGTCCAGCACCGACTTCTCGGCCACGCTGCTGCCCCAGCTCCTCGACTTCGGTGTGGGCGGGCCGTGGGGGCGCTGTCTGGACCGGTTCCGTCAGGCCTGCCGTGAACTCGGCATCGCAGAAGGGCAGTCCCGTGACGTCTGAGGTGGTTCCCTCGTCCGAGGTGGTTCCCGCGAGCGGCACCGTCCACTGGATCGGCGCCGGACTCTCCACCGGCAGTGGTCTGGCCGCGCTGTGCGAGGCGGCAGAGCGGATACGGCTGTGGCACCGCACCGAGGACCGCGCCGCCGAGGCCCTCGAACGGCTGGGCCTCGCCGCGCGTGCCGAGCCGCGCGCGTTCACGCCGGACGCGCTCGCGGCCGACCTCGCGCCCGGGGACGTGGTCGTCTCGATGCTGCCCGCTCCCGAGCACGCCGCACTGCTGGCCCTGTGCATACGCGAGCGGGCGCACTTCGCCTGCTCCAGCTATGTGTCCGAAGCGGTCCTGGAGCAGGTGCCCGGGGCCGCGCGGGCCGGTGTCGTCGTCCTCACCGAGGCCGGTCTCGACCCGGGCCTCGACCACCTCTTCGCGCACAGCCTCGTCGCCCGCGCCCGGGAGGCGATCGGCGACGGCACGCCGGCCTCCTACCGCCTCACCTCCTACTGCGGCGGCGTCCCCGCAGTCCCGAACGACTTCCGATACCGCTTCAGCTGGGCCCCCGCGGGGGTCCTGGGCGCCTTGCGCTCGCTCGCCCGTTACATCGAGGACGGTGCCGAGACCACCGCCGACCGGCCCTGGGAGGCGACCCGGCGGCACATCCTCGACGGCGAGACCTTCGAGGTCTACCCCAACCGCGACAGCCTCCCCTTCGTCGAGCAGTACGGTCTGCCGCCGGCCTGGAAGCCGCGCACCTTCGTCCGCGGCACCCTGCGCCTGGAGGGCTGGCTGCGCGCCTGGGACGACGTCTTCACCGAGCTGCGGACCGGTGACGACGCGCGGATCGCCGCCCTCGCCCAGGAGCTGGCCGCGACATACCCGACCACCGACGCGGACCGCGACCGGGTCGTCCTCGCCGTGTCGCTGGACGTGCGCGGCGGCCCCGGACAGGACTGGTCGGGCGGCTACCTCCTGGACCTGGTGGGGGACGAGGAGGAGAGCGCCATGGCCCGCTGTGTCTCCCGCCCCCTCGCCCTCGGCGTCCGGCACATCCTGGACGGCTCCCTGCCGCCCGGCCTGAGCCGAGCGGCCGAGACGGCGGCCCGCTCCGAGGAATGGCTGGCCGAACTCGCCCGGGAGGGCGTCCACTTCACCCTCCGCGTCGACCGGTAGGACGTGCTCCCGTCCGACCACAACTCCACTCGACCTGAGCCGAGCCGACACAACCCGACCCGACGCAACCCGACCCGAGCCGACCTGACCCGAGCCGACCTGACCCGGACCCCGGGCCGGCATCCCGATCCGCAGTCGGCGACAGCGCCTAGGCGACGACGGCCTCGTGCACCAGCCGCTTCAGATCCGGGAAGATCGTGTGCGAGCTCCTGGGTCGTACCTGGGTCATGAACTGCACCGACAGGTCCCGGCTCGGGTCGACCCAGAACGTCGTGGTCGCGACACCGCTCCAGCCGTACGTCCCCATTCCCGAGGGCGCCTGCGTGCGGGCCGGGTCGATCACCACGGAGACGCTGAGGCCGAAGCCGACGCCGTCGTTGCCGGGTTCGTCGTGTGCGGGGCGGCTGCCGAAGGCGCGCAGGTCGGCGCCGCCCTGGAGGTGGTTGGACGTCATCAGGTCCACGGTCTGCGGGGCGAGCAGGCGGGTGCCGTCGAGCTCGCCGCGGCGGCGCAGCAACTCCATGAAGCGGTGGATGTCGCGGGCGGAGGCCACCATGCCGCCACTGCCGGACAGGAACCGCGGGCGGCCGCGCAGGGGGAGGCCCGGGATCGGTTCGATGCCGCCGCCGTCGGCGTCGCCGTACAGCTCGGAGAGCCTGTGCGCCTGTTCGTCGGTTACGCGGAAACCCGCGTCGGTCATCCCGAGCGGGCCGAAGATCCGCTCGGCGAAGAACGTGTCGAGCGGTTGCCCGGACACCACCTCGACGACCCGGCCCAGCACGTTGGAGGCGACCGAGTAGTTCCACTGCGTGCCCGGCTCGAACTGCAGCGGCAGGCTCGCGTACACGTCGGTCGTCTGGGCCAGGGTCGTGCCCGGCACCACCGACGACTCCAGGCCGGCCTCGCGGTAGAGGGCGTCGACGGGGTGGGTGTGGTAGAAGGCGAAGGTCAGGCCCGAGGTGTGGGTCATCAGGTGCCGTACTCGTATCGGACCGTCGGCGGGCCGGGTCACGGTGTCGGCGCCGGAGCCGCTCACGTACACCCGCGGCTCCGCGAAGGCCGGAAGGTACCGGTCGACCGGGTCGTCCAGGGACAGCCGGCCCTCCTCCACCAGGATCAGCGCGGCGACCGCGGTGACCGGCTTGGTCATGGAGTAGATCCGCCACAGGGTGTCGGCCTCGACGGGCAGTCCGGCAGCGATGTCACGGTGGCCGTGCGCCGTGAGGTGGGCGACGCGTCCGCCGCGGGAGACGGCCACGAGGTAGCCGGGCAGCCGGCCCTCGTCGACACAGTGGGCGAAGTGCTGGTCGAGGCGGTCCAGCGCCTTCCCGTCCAGGCCGACCTCACCCGGGTCCACCTCTTGTCGCAGCAGTGCCATCGTTCTCCTCCGTCGCGTTCGTCGAGGTGCGGTCCGGCATACCCCGCCGCAACGACCTCAGACATCATCGTCGCGCAGGAACGGGCGAATGGTCCCCCGCATCGGAATGATCGTCGGTCGCGGTGAGGGTACGTCCCGGCAGGGCCCCGCAGGCCACCGCCCCGGCCGCGGCCGGGACCGGCAACGGCGGCACCCGCCCGCCGCCGGACCCCATCGGCAGGGTCGCGGCCGCCACGCCGGCCGTGGGCCCGACGCTCACCGCGGTCTGCTGAAACCCGCCCCCACACCCCGGTCGACGCCACGGCACTTCGCCGTATGCGACACGGGTGGCCGCCGGCCATCGCCGCCGTGGTCGTACGGGCACCGGCGCGGCGCAGGAATACGTGGCTCGCCCGGACAAGTTGCTCCAGACATGACTCAGGACGCTCTGCTCCAGCTGCTCTCCGAAGGACACGGCGGGGTCCTGGTGACCCTCAAGCACGACGGCCGACCCCAGTTGTCGAACGTCAGTCACGCCTACTACCCGGACGAGCGGATCATCAGGGTCTCGATCACCGACGACCGCGCCAAGACTCGCAATCTGCGCCGCGACCCGCGGGCTTCGTACCACGTGACCAGCGCCGACCGGTGGGCCTACACGGTCGCCGAGGGCACGGCCGACCTCACGCCGGTGGCGCAGGACCCGTACGACGAGACGGTGGAGGAGCTCATCCGCCTCTACCGCGACGTCCAGGGCGAGCACCCCGACTGGGACGACTACCGGGCCGCGATGGTCCGCGACCGCCGGCTCGTGCTGCGGCTGAGGGTGGAACGGGCGTACGGGATTCCCAAGCGGGGCGATCAGGGGTGAGCCGGAGAGGCTGCCGGGCGGAGCGAAGCGGCGGGGGCAGTGGGGCAGTGGGGCGGCGAGTGCGCACCCACCGCCACAGAGCCCTGCCGCTTCGCCGCGCTACGGCTGGCCCGACCTCATGGCCGGCCCCCCCTCACGGCCAGCCCCTCTTCACGGCCGGCCCGACGTCACGGCCGCCCCCCCGTGCCACCCCGCCGCACCGGAAACCCGTGCCCCCGCGCCCCCGTCACCACGGCGAGCACCGGCACGAGCAGCGCCAGCACGCTCCACGGGAACGCCGTCGCGCCGAACAGGCCGAGCAGGATTCCGCCGAGCACACCGCCGCCCGCCATCGCCGCGTTCCACAGCGTGACCAGCATCGCCTGCGCCGCGTCCGCGTGGTCGCCGCCCGCGTCGGCCACGGCGGTCTGCAGCAGGGTGGGCGCTCCGCCCCAGCCCAGCCCCCACAGTGCGGCCGCCACGTGGACGAGGACCGGGCTGTCCGCGAAGACGGCGAGCAGGGCCGCGGCCACCCCGACCAGAAGGACGCTCGCCAGAGTCAGCGCACGCAGCCGGCGGTCGACGCCGGCACCCACGACCCAGACGCTCACCAGGGATGCGGCACCGAACACCAGCAGCACCAGGTCGGCCGAGCCGCCCATGCCGATCCGGTCGAGGAACGTGGCGATGTAGGCGTAGAGAACGGTGTGCGCCAGGACGAACACGAGGGTCACGGACAGCACGGGTACGACCCCGGGGACGGTCAGCGCCCGCACCATCGGGACCCGGCGTCCCGCCTCCTGCCCGGGCACGTCCGGCACCAGCAGCGCGATCCAGCCGAACAGGACCAGGGCGACCACGGTCATCAGCGCGAACGCGACCCGCCAGCCCAGCGCCCCGCCCAGGAACGTGCCCGCGGGCACCCCCAGCGACAGCGCCACCGGCACCCCCGCCATGACCACCGCGACCGCCCTGCCCCGCAACGGGACGGGCACCAGCCGCCGGGCGTACCCGGCCAGGAGCGCCCAGGCGAGCCCGGCGGCGACGCCCGCCACGAACCGGGCCACCATGGTCAGCGGATAGCTCCCCGACACGGCCGTGACGGTGTTGGCGACGGCGAACCCCGCCATCGCCGTCAGCAGCAGCCGCTTGCGCCGCCATCCCGCGGTCGCCGCGGACAGCGGGATCGCGGTGAGGGCCGTGCCGACCGCGTAGACGGTCACCGCCTGCCCCGCCGCGGACTCACCCACCGCGAGGTCCGCGCTCATCGCGGGCAGCAGGCCCGCCGGGAGGGTCTCGGTGAGGCTGGTGACGAAGACGGCGGTGGCCAGTGCGAGGAGGGCGGGCAGGGGGAGTTCGCGGGTTCGGGCCGTCTTGGCCGGCGGCGATGAGGTGTCGGTTCCGGAGTCAGTGGTCATGCGGGCAGGGTCGACCTTGACACCGGTGTCAGGTTCAAGGGCGGGGCACCGCACGGCGGGTGACGCTCCGTCATCTCCGCGCGCACCGGCCGCCCCTGAAACCGGCCGGTGCGCGTGGAGGTTCCTCCCCCACGGCGGCGCCAAGAACAGGCTCCCGTGGCCGCGGCGCGCGCAGTCCTGTCCTTTTCCGCTCGTTTCGGCCGATGTTCTTGCTGGAAACGTCGTCTGTCAACGGGGCGCGGGCGGTTGCGGGTTGTCCTGGCCCCGGGCGCAGGCCGGAAGCCGGCACACGACGTGTCCCCGGAACCGGGCGTGGCTCCGGGGACACGTGGAAGGCGGCGGGATCAGGCAGTCACCTTCTCCGGCTGGTGCGTCTCCTGGTGTGCGCGTTCGCCGAGCCGCTCCGTCGGGATCCTGTGGGTCTCGCGGGCCGTGAGGACGGCGATGACCGGCGGGACGCACAGCGCGGCGGTGAACAGGGCCACCGACGACCAGTCGTCGCCGTCCGGGCCGGCGATCTGCGCGGCGAAGGTGACCGCGAAGCCGGCCACGGCGAAGCCGATCTGGGTGCCGATGGCCATGCCGGACAGGCGGACGCGGGTGGAGAACATCTCGCCGTAGAAGGAGGGCCAGACGCCGTTCGCGGCGCTGTAGACGACACCGAAGGTGATGATGCCGAGCACCAGCGTCAGCGGGTAGGAGCCCGTCGAGATGGACCACAGGTACAGGAACATCATCACCGCGCTGCCGGCGGCGCCGACCAGGAAGACCGGGCGGCGGCCGATGCGGTCGGACAGGGTGGCCCACAGCGGGATCGCGGCGAGCGCCACGAGGTTGGCGAGCGCGCCCACCCACAGCATGGAGGAGCGGCTCATGCCGACCGAGTCGCTGGTCGCGTACGACAGTGCCCACACCGTGAAGATCGTGCTGACCGAGGCGATGAGGGCGCCCGCGATGACCCGCAGGACGTCCGCCCAGTGCTCGCGCAGCAGGATGGCCAGCGGCATCCTGACGACGCCCTCCTTGGCGGTCTGCTCGGCGAAGGCCGGGGTCTCCTCCAGCTTGCGGCGGATGACGAAGCCGACCACGGCGACCGCGACGCTCATCCAGAACGGCACCCGCCAGCCCCAGGACAGCAGCTGGTCGTCGGGGAGCGCGGCGACGGGGATGAAGACCAGTGTGGCGAGCAGCTGGCCGCCCTGGGTGCCGCTGAGCGTGAAGCTGGTGAAGAAGCCGCGCCGCTCCGGTGGTGCGTGCTCCAGTGACATGGAATTGGCGCTGGCCTGCTCACCGGCCGCCGAGATGCCCTGCAGGACACGGCACAGGACGAGCAGGACGGGGGCGAGGGTGCCGACCTGGTCGCGGGTGGGCAGGCAGCCGATCAGGAACGTCGACACGCCCATCAGGATCAGCGTGAAGACCATGATCTTCTTGCGGCCGAGCTTGTCGCCGAAGTGCCCGAGGAAGAGCGCGCCGACCGGGCGGGCCGCGTACGCGACGCCGAACGTGGCCAGTGACAGCAGGGTCGCGGTGGCCGGGTCGGACTCGTCGAAGAAGACCTCGGGGAAGATCAGCGCTGCCGCGCTGCCGTAGATGAAGAAGTCGTAGTACTCCAGGGCGCTGCCGATCCAGGCAGCCGTGGCGGCCTTCTTCGGCTGGCCGGGCGGGGCGGCGGCGGGGACGGACACGGCGTGCTCCTTCGGGGGAACTCCACCACAGTGGAGTGAGCGGAGGGGAGAGGGGCCGGATGCCGGATCTTCGGCTAATTAACCCACTGGGTAGTTAGTGGCGGTGGGTGGGATGTTGCGCCGACGTTTCCCACGTGTCAAGAGGTCGTGCTGAAGGATCTTCCGGTTCCGGGGGTCCCGATCCATGCCGGGCCGGCTCGCGATCCGCGACCGATTCGCCCTCGGCCCACCTCCGATTCGCCCCCGGCCCACCCCCGGTCCGCCCCAGGGTGCCCCCTGGGCCCTCGACGCCACCCGTCGCTTTTCGGTGCGCCCTCAGTCCGCCGCGCGCTCAGCCGTCAGGTAGGCGATGACCATGTCGCCGAGCATCGCGCGGTAGTGCTCGCGCTGCGCCGGGTCGACCAGGTCGCGGCCGAACAGGGCGCCGAAGGTGTGCCGGTTGGCGACCCGGAAGAAGCAGAACGCGCTGATCATCGCGTGCAGGTCGACGGCGTCGACGTCGGCCGTGAACAGTCCGGACTTCTGGCCCTGTTCCAGGATCCGGCGGATCACGTCGAGGGCCGGCGAGCTGATCCTGCCGAGCTTCTCGGAGGCGGCGATGTGCACGGCCTCGTGGATGTTCTCGATGCTCACCAGGCGGATGAAGTCGGGGTGCTGCTCGTGATGGTCGAAGGTGACCTCGGCCAGGCGCCGGATGGCGGCGACCGGGTCCAGGTGTTCGACGTCGAGGCCCTGCTCGGCCTCGCGGATGACGGCGTACGCCCGCTCGAGAACGGCGGTGAACAACTGCTCCTTGCCGCCGAAGTAGTAGTAGATCATTCGCTTGGTGGTGCGGGTGCGGGCCGCGATCTCGTCCACGCGGGCCCCGGCGAAGCCGGCCCGGGCGAACTCCTGGGTCGCCACGTCGAGAATCTCGGCCTGGGTGCGCGCGGCGTCACGGATGCGCCCGCCTGTTCGTGCCGGTTCTTCGACGCTGGTCATCGGGTTCCTTCGGGCTACGGGGCAGTGCCGCAGATTGTAGAAGGAGGCCGCCGCGAAGGGCGCCGATCACCGGGCAGGGGCTTCCCGCCGGCCGGTGATGCTGATATAGCTAACGTACTAGTTCGTACATTAGTGAGCCGCTCAGGAGGTCCCGCGTGGTGCCCAAGGACTCGTATCTCGTCGGTCTGATCGGTTCCGGTATCGGTCCCTCGCTCAGTCCCGCGCTGCACGAGCGGGAGGCCGACCGTCAGGGTCTGCGCTATCTGTACCGGCTCATCGACATCGACACCCTCGGTGTACCGCCCGAGGCGGTGGGGGACCTGGTGCGGGCGGCCCGCGACCTGGGCTTCGACGGGCTCAACATCACGCACCCTTGCAAGCAGCAGGTCATCCGGCACCTGGACGCCCTCGCCCCACAGGCCGAGGCGCTGGGCGCGGTCAACACCGTCGTCTTCGGGGAGGACGGGCGGGCCGTCGGCCACAACACCGACGTCACCGGATTCGCCGCCTCCTTCGCGCGCGGTCTGCCCGACGCGCCGCTGGAGCGGGTCGTGCAGCTGGGCGCGGGCGGTGCGGGCGCGGCCGTCGCGCATGCCACGCTCACCCTGGGCGCCGAGCGGGTCACGGTCGTGGACGCGATGCCCGAGCGGGCGGCCACTCTCGCCGACTCCCTGAACCGCCACTTCGGCGAGGGCCGGGCGCTGGCCGCCACCCCCGAGCGGCTGGCCGACCTGCTCGCACGGGCCGACGGCCTCGTCCACGCCACCCCCACCGGCATGGCCGCCCACCCCGGCCTGCCCTTCCCCGCCGCACTCCTCCACCCGGGCCTGTGGGTCGCCGAGGTGGTCTACCGCCCGCTGCAGACCGAGCTGCTGCGTACCGCCCGCGCGCTCGGCTGCGCCACGCTCGACGGCGGCGGCATGGCCGTCTTCCAGGCCGTGGACGCGTTCCGCCTGTTCACCGGCCGGGAACCCGACAGCGCGCGGATGCTCGCGGACATCGCGGAGCTGGCCGGCGCCGTACCGGCACCGAAGTAGTCCTGGGCGTTTCGGAAGACAGAGGTACCGACATGCGTACGTCCATCGCCACCGTCTCCCTCAGCGGATCCCTCACCGAGAAGCTCACGGCCGCCTCCCGGGCCGGCTTCGACGGCGTCGAGATCTTCGAGAACGACCTGCTGGCCAGCCCCCTCACCCCGGAGGAGATCCGCGCCCGCTGCGCCGACCTGGGCCTCACCATCGACCTCTACCAGCCGATGCGCGACATCGAGGCGGTGCCCGAGGACGAGTTCGCCCGCAACCTGCGCCGCGCACGGCACAAGTTCGAGCTGATGCGCAGGCTCGGCGCCGGCACCGTCCTCGTCTGCTCCAGCGTCTCCCCGACCGCCGTGGACGACGACGCCCTCGCCGCCGCACAACTGTCGCAACTGGCGGATCTCGCCCAGGACTTCGGCATTCGCGTCGCCTACGAGGCGCTCGCGTGGGGCCGGCACGTCAGCACGTACGACCACGCCTGGCGCATCGTCGAGACGGCCGGCCATCCCGCGCTCGGCACCTGTCTGGACAGCTTCCACATCCTCTCCCGCGGCTCCGACCCGAAGGGGATCGAGGACATCCCCGGCGAGAAGATCTTCTTCCTCCAGCTGGCCGACGCCCCGCTGCTCGCGATGGACGTCCTGCAGTGGAGCCGCCACTACCGCTGCTTCCCGGGACAGGGCGGCTTCGACATCGCCGGGCTGGTACGCAGTGTTCTGCGTACGGGATACGACGGTCCGCTCTCCCTCGAAGTATTCAACGACGTCTTCCGCCAGGCCGAGGCCGGCCCCACGGCCGTGGACGCCCGGCGTTCCCTCCTCGTCCTCCAGGAGACGGTGGGCGTCGAGGCGCCGCCCGCCTCGGTCGCCCCGACGGGCGTGGCCTTCGCCGAACTCGTCACCCCCGACGCCGAGCCCCTGTCGGCGCTGCTCGGCGCGCTGGGTTTCGCCCGCACGGCACGGCACCGCAGCAAGCCGGTCGACCTGTGGGAGCAGGGCGAGGCCCGTCTCCTGGTCAACACCGGGACGGCCGTACGGCGGGACGGCACCCGGCTGGCCGCGATCGGGCTGGAGTCACCGGACCCGACGGCCGCCGCCCGCCGCGCCGAGGCCCTGCTGGCCCCGGTCCTGCCCCGCCGCCGTGCGCTGGAGGACGCGCAACTCGACGCGGTGCTCGCCCCGGACGGCACGGAACTGTTCTTCTGCGCCACGGACCGCTCCGAACTCCCCAGCTGGCGCGCCGACTTCGAGAACGTCGTGGAGGCGCCGGCATCCGGACACCCGGCCCGCATCGATCACCTCGCCCTCACCCAGCCCTGGCACCACTTCGACGAGGCGACCCTCTTCCACCGCAGCGTGCTCGGCCTGCAGGCGCAGGAGAGCGTGGACGTCGCCGACCCCTACGGGCTGATGCGCAGCCGCGCCGTCACCAACGACGACGGCAGTGTCCGTATCGCCCTCACCGTGGGCGCGGCACCCGCCGACGACACGGTTCACGCCCAGCACATCGCGCTGGCCACCGACGACGTGGTCGCCGCGGCCCGCCGCCTCGTCGAGGCCGGTGGCAGACTGCTGCCGATCCCCGCCAACTACTACGACGACCTGGCGGCCCGGTACGAGTTCGCCGACGGCGAGCTGGAGACCTACCGCGAGCTCGGCATCCTCTACGACCGTGACCCGCACGGCGAGTTCCGCCACTGCTACACCCCCACCATCGGCCGCGTCTTCTTCGAACTGGTCCAGCGCGACGGCGGCTACCGCGGCTACGGCGCCCAGAACGCCCCCGTCCGGCTCGCCGCCCAGCACGCGGTGCGGCGGTTCACTGGCGGCTGACGGTCCGGGTCACGCCGGCGAAGACCGTCGTGGCCAGGATCCAGCCGGCGATCACAAGGGCATACGACAGCGTCTGGTATCCGCCCTCCGGGGCGAAGGCGCCCTCCTGGCCGAAGGAGATCACCGGCAGCAGCAGGTCGAGCGTGTAGAAGATCGGGTCGAAGTTCGGGGCCTCGGACGGCTTGAGCGGGCGCGGGTGGTGCAGCGCGTAGGCGACCGAGCCGATCGCGAGCAGCGACAGCAGCCACACGCAGGCGCGCAGCGGGCGGAAGCCGTAGCCGACGGTGGCGTCCTGGACATGGCCCCACAGACGGCCGTACCAGGGCAGCGTGGTGCGGTGCCGGCGCTGCTTGGCGAGCTGGACGAGCCGGGCGGCGTGGTCGTCGCCGACGCGCAGGTAGGCGGCGGTCAACTGCTCGTAGGCGTGCGGGACGTAGCCCTCGTCGTCGCGGTCCAGCATCGCCAGGCGGCGCGCGGCGGGTTCGTGGGGGGAGAGGGAGGCGTAGACGAGGCCGTTGAGGAGGACTCGTGCGGGCACCGCGTCCGCCTCCAGGAACAGTTCCTCGATCTGGGCACGGCGCAGATTGAGGATGCCGTCCACGGGCGGGCCCTTGCGCAGCCACAGCTCCCCGATGGTGGAGCTGCTCGCCCGCAGCACCCCGTCTCCCGGGTTCGACAGATGGGCGTACGACAGGTCGAGGCGGCCCGAGATCCGAGCGCCCCGCAGGCCGATCCAGCCGACCGTGCGCACGCCCCGCAGGTGGACGTCGCCCTCCACGGCGAGGGTCTGCGCATCGAGCACGATCTCGCCGGGGTGGCTGAGCCGGGCGTCGGTGAGGTTGACCGACCCGGCGACCGTGGCACCGTTGAGACGCACCTCCCCGTGCGCCCGCAGTCCGGGAGCCCACAGGTCGTCGCCGAGGGTCACCTGATTGAGCTGGAGGGCCGGCTCGTCGGTGTCCGACGCGGTGAACTCCCCGCGTTCCATGAACAGCGCCCCGGCGATCTGCGCCCCGCCGAGCCGCACCGGCCCGTGGAAACGGCAGTCCGTCATCCGCAGCACGCCTTCCACCCGCATCGTGGCGGCGGTCAGCCCCGGCAACACGGACCAGGAGAGGTTCAACTGGCGCAGCCGGGAGCCGTACAACAGCGGGGCGTCCTCGAAGGAGCAGTGGCTCAGCCGTACGGCGTGGTCACTCGTCCCGTACCGCAGATCGAGTACGCCGGTGATGCGGGCGCCCGACAGTTTCAGCGCGGGTATCTCCCCGTCCTCGCGCGGGCCGTTGAGCAGCAGCGACCGCAACACGACTGCCCGGACGCTGCGTTCTCGGCCCCACTCGGCCCCGTGCGCCACGTCCTCGTCGTCCGCCGTACGGAAGTTCACGGACTCGCCCCGGGGAAACGCCCGCCACACGCGCAGTTCGGCCGGCGTCAAGTTGTCGATCTCCATCAGCGGGGACTCTGACGTGCCGTCCCGCGGGTGTCAACTCCCCACGGCCGCAGGGACACACGGCGCTCGAAGCCACCCGTCGACGACAAGGGCCCGGGCCACCACGTCAACGCCCTCGCCGCGCCGGAGGTCTGCGCGAGTTCGTGTGGTGGCCCGGGCCGCCGTACAGCGTCGTTACGGCCTGGTGTTCCATTCCGCGATCACCGGTCGACCGTGTTCTGTGGACAGTCGACTGACGGTTGCCGTCGCCAGCTGGAACAGTCGACCGTCCGCAGGATCCAGTCCCAGCCGACGTGCCGTCAGCACGCGCAGGAAGTGGGAGTGCGCCACGAGGATCACGTCACCGTCGGGGAGGGCGGCGTCCACCCGGGCGAGCACCCGGTCGGCACGCAGCCCCACCTCGGCGGGCGACTCGCCCGGACGCCCGTCGGCACCGGGCGGCACGCCGTCGGTCCACAGGTACCAGTCGGGCCGGGTGCGGTGGATGTCGACGGTGGTGACGCCCTCGTAGCCGCCGTAATCCCATTCGTGCAGGTCGGGCTCGGTCAGGACCCCGTTGATGCCGGCCAGTTCGGCGGTGCGTATCGCGCGGCCGAGCGGGCTCGTCAGGGCGAGAGCGAAGGTCCGCGACGAGAGGAGCGGAGCGAGGGACTTGGCCTGTTCCTCGCCGTGCTGGGTGAGGGGCAGGTCGGTCCGGCTGGTGTGCCGGCCCGACACGCTCCACTCCGTCTCGCCGTGGCGGACCAGAAGAAGATCCCCCACGGCCGGGCCTACTTCGCCGACTCGACGGCGTGGCCGCCGAACTGGTTGCGCAGCGCCGCGACCATCTTCATCTGCGGGGAGTCGTCCTGGCGGGACGCGAACCGCGCGAAGAGGGACGCGGTGATCGCCGGCAGCGGCACCGCGTTGTCGATGGCGGCCTCGACGGTCCAGCGGCCCTCGCCGGAGTCCTGCGCGAAGCCCTTCAGCTTCTCCAGGTGCTCGTCGTCGTCAAGAGCGTTGACGGCCAGGTCGAGGAGCCAGGAGCGGATGACGGTGCCCTCCTGCCAGGAGCGGAAGACCTCGCGCACGTCGGTGACGGAGTCCACCGCCTCCAGGAGCTCCCAGCCCTCGGCGTAGGCCTGCATCATGGCGTACTCGATGCCGTTGTGGACCATCTTGGAGAAGTGCCCGGCGCCGACCTTGCCGGCGTGGACGAACCCCGCCTCGCCCTCGGGCTTGAGCGCGTCGAAGACCGGCCGGAGCCGGTCGACGTGTTCCTTGTCGCCGCCGACCATGAGGGCGTAGCCGTTCTTGAGGCCCCAGACACCGCCGGAGACGCCGGCGTCGACGAAGCCGATGCCCTTGGCGCCGAGCTCGGCGGCGTGCTTCTCGTCGTCGGTCCAGCGGGAGTTGCCGCCGTCGACCACCGTGTCACCGGCGGACAGCAGGTCGCCGAGTTCGTCGACGACGGACTGGGTGGCGCCGCCGGCCGGGACCATCACCCAGACCGTGCGGGGGGCTTCGAGTCGGTCGACCAGTTCGGTCAGACTGCTGACGTCGGAGACTTCGGGGTTGCGGTCGTAGCCGATGACGGTGTGGCCGGCGCGGCGGATCCGCTCGCGCATGTTGCCGCCCATCTTGCCGAGGCCGATGAGTCCCAGCTGCATGTCAGTTCACTTCCTGAGATCGCGGTAGGTGGCCACGAGAGCGGCGGTGGAGGGGTCGAGACCGGGCACGTCCGCGCCCTCGGTGAGGGCCGGCTCGACGCGCTTGGCGAGGACCTTGCCGAGCTCGACGCCCCACTGGTCGAAGGAGTCGATGTTCCAGATCGCGCCCTGGACGAACACCTTGTGCTCGTAGAGGGCGATGAGCTGGCCGAGGACGGAGGGGGTGAGTTCCTTCGCCAGGATCGTGGTGGTGGGGTGGTTGCCCCGGAAGGTGCGGTGCGGCACCTGCTCCTCGGCGACGCCCTCCACGCGCACCTCCTCGGCGGTCTTGCCGAAGGCGAGCGCCTGGCCCTGCGCGAACAGGTTGGCCATCAGGAGGTCGTGCTGCGCCTTGAGGTCGTCGCTCAGCTCACCGACCGGGCGGGCGAAGCCGATCAGATCGGCCGGGATGACCTTGGTGCCCTGGTGGATCAACTGGTAGTAGGCGTGCTGCCCGTTGGTGCCGGGCGTGCCCCACACCACGGGGCCGGTCTGCCAGTCGACCGGATTGCCGTCGCGGTCCACGGACTTGCCGTTGGACTCCATGTCCAGCTGCTGCAGGTAGGCGGTGAACTTGGACAGGTAGTGGCTGTAGGGCAGTACCGTGTGCGACTGGGCGTCGAAGAAGTTGCCGTACCAGACGCCCAACAGGCCCAGGATCAGCGGGGCGTTGTCCTCGGGGGGCTCGTTGCGGAAGTGCTCGTCGACGATGCGGAAGCCGTCGAGCATCTCCACGAAGTGGTCCGGGCCGATGGCGATCATCAGGGAGAGGCCGATGGCCGAGTCGAAGGAGTAGCGGCCGCCGACCCAGTCCCAGAACCGGAACATGTTGTCCGGGTCGATGCCGAACTCGGTGACCTTCTGGGCGTTCGTCGACAGGGCGACGAAGTGCTTCGCGACGGCCTTGTCCTCGCCGAGTCCGCCCGGGCCGTGCAGGAGCCAGGAGCGGGCCGCGGTGGCGTTGGTGATCGTCTCGATGGTGGTGAACGTCTTGGACGCGACGATGAACAGGGTCTCCGCCGGGTCCAGGTCGCGCAGGGCCTCGTGCAGGTCGGCGCCGTCCACGTTCGACACGAAACGGAACGTCAGCTCCCGTGCCGTGTAGGCGCGCAGGGCCTCGTAGGCCATCGCGGGACCCAGGTCGGAGCCGCCGATGCCGATGTTGACGACGTTCTTGATCCGCTTGCCGGTGTGACCGGTCCACTCGCCGGAGCGGACGCGGCCCGCGAAGGAGCCCATCTGGTCGAGGACCGCGTGCACCTGGGGCACGACGTTCTCGCCGTCGACCTCGATCACCGCGTTCGCGGGGGCCCGCAGCGCGCTGTGCAGGACGGCGCGGTCCTCGGTGACGTTGATCTTGTCGCCGCGGAACATGGCGTCGCGCAGCCCGAACACGTCGGTGGCGGCGGCGAGTTCCCGCAGCAGGGCGAGGGTCTCGTCGGTGACCAGGTGCTTGGAGTAGTCGATGCGCAGGTCGCCGACGCGCACGACGTACCGCTCCGCGCGCCCGGGGTCCGTCGCGAACAGCTCACGCAGGTGCGCGTGCCACTGGGCGCGGTGGTCCTCGAGGGCCGCCCACTGCGGCCGCCGGGTGAGGGTGGGGGAGTCGGAAGGGGAGCCGGTGGGGGAGTCAGACATGGGCGGGAATCTCCTCGGTGGCCTCGCCCCGCAGGGCGACGGCGTACATCTCGTCCGCGTCGAGGCGCCTGAGCTCCTCGGCGATGAGTTCGGAGGTGGTGCGGACCTTCAGTGCGAGGGTGCGGGAGGGCTGGCCCGGCAGGGACAGCGTGGCCAGCGGGCCCTCGGGGCGGTCGATGACGATCTCGCCGTTCGCGGTGCCCAGACGTACGGCCGTGACGACCGGTCCGGCGGTGACGACCCGGTCGACGGTGACGCCGAGGCGGGCTTCCAGCCAGCGGGCCAGCAGTTCGGCTGCCGGGTTCTCCTCCTCGGCCTCCACTGCCGCAGAGGTCACCTTCACCCGGGCCTGGTCCAGGGCCGCGGCCAGCATCGAGCGCCACGGGGTGAGCCGGGTCCAGGCGAGGTCGGTGTCGCCGGGCGCGTAGGAGCGGACCCGTGCGTCCAGCACCTGGAGCGGGTTCTCCACCGCGTACAGATCGGTGATCCGGCGCTGGGCGAGCGCGCCCAGCGGGTCCTTCGCCGGGTTCGCCGGCGCGTCCACCGGCCACCACACCACGACCGGCGCGTCCGGCAGCAGCAGCGGCAGCACGACGGAGTCGGCGTGGTCGGACACCTCGCCGTACGTCCGAAGGATGACCGTCTCGCCGGTACCGGCGTCGGCGCCCACCCGCACCTCGGCGTCGAGGTGGGAGTTGGTGCGGTCGCGCGGGGTGCGGGCGTGACGCTTGATGACGACCAGGGTGCGCGAGGGGTGCTCGTGCGAGGCCTCCTCGGCCGCCTTGATCGCGTCGTAGGCGTTCTCCTCGTCCGTGACGATCACCATCGTCAGGACCATGCCCACGGCGGGGGTGCCGATGGCGCGGCGGCCCTTCACCAACGCCTTGTTGATCTTGCTTGCCGTGGTGTCGGTCAGGTCGATCTTCATGGCCTGCGCCAGCTCCGTCCGTCTCGTGCGAGCATCTCGTCGGCTTCCTCGGGTCCCCAGCTGCCCGACACGTACCGCGCCGGCCTGCCGTGGTTCGCCCAGTGCTCCTCGATCGGGTCGAGGATCTTCCAGGACTCTTCCACTTCCTGGTGACGGGGGAACAGGTTGGCGTCGCCCAGCAGGACATCCAGGATGAGCCGCTCGTACGCCTCCGGGCTGGACTCCGTGAACGACTCGCCGTAGGCGAAGTCCATCGTCACGTCCCGGATCTCCATCGACGTGCCCGGCACCTTCGACCCGAAGCGGACCGTCATGCCCTCGTCGGGCTGGACGCGGATCACGATCGCGTTCTGGCCCAGCTCCTCGGTGGCCGTGGAGTCGAAGGGGGAGTGCGGGGCCCGCTGGAAGACGACGGCGATCTCGGTGACGCGGCGGCCGAGCCGCTTGCCGGTCCTGAGATAGAAGGGCACCCCGGCCCAGCGGCGGTTGTCGACGTTCAGCTTGATGGCGGCGTACGTGTCCGTCGTGGAGGCCTGGTCGATGCCGTCCTCGTCGAGGTAGCCGAGCACCTGCTCGCCGCCCTGCCAGGCGGCCGCGTACTGCCCGCGCACCGTGTGGACGCCGATGTCCTCCGGCAGCTTCACGGCCTTGAGCACCTTCAGCTTCTCCATGAGCAGCGACTCGGCGTCGAAGGCGGCCGGCTCCTCCATGGCGGTCAGCGCCATGAGCTGGAGGAGGTGGTTCTGGATGACGTCACGGGCGGCGCCGATGCCGTCGTAGTAGCCGGCCCGGCCGCCGATGCCGATGTCCTCGGCCATGGTGATCTGCACGTGGTCGACGTAGGACCGGTTCCAGATCGGCTCGTACATCTGGTTGGCGAAGCGGAGCGCCAGGATGTTCTGGACGGTCTCCTTGCCGAGGTAGTGGTCGATGCGGAAGACCTGGTCCGGCTCGAACACGTCGTGCACGAGCGCGTTCAGCTCACGGGCGCTCTTCAGGTCGCGGCCGAACGGCTTCTCGATGACCGCACGCCGCCAGGAACCCTCGGGGGCGTCGGCCAGCCCGTGCTTCTTCAGCTGGCGGACGACCTTCGGGAAGAACTTCGGCGGCACGGAGAGATAGAAGGCGTAGTTGCCGCTCGTCCCGCGGGAGGCGTCCAGCTCGTCGACGGCGGACCGCAGTTGCTTGAACGCCGTGTCGTCGTCGAAGTCGCCCGGGATGAACCGCATGCCCTCGGCGAGCTGCTGCCAGACCTCCTCGCGGAACGGGGTGCGCGCGTGTTCTCGGACCGCGTCGTGCACGACCTGTGCGAAGTCCTGGTCCTCCCAGTCCCGTCGGGCGAACCCGAGGAGCGAGAAGCCCGGCGGCAGCAGACCGCGGTTGGCGAGGTCGTAGACCGCCGGCATCAGCTTCTTGCGGGACAGGTCGCCGGTGACACCGAAGATGACGAGACCGGACGGGCCCGCGATCCGGGGAAGGCGGCGGTCCTGGGGGTGGCGCAGGGGGTTGGACCAGTCGTCCGCGGAGAGGACCGGGACGGTCACCTCCGGCTCGGTCTCCTCGGTCTTCGCGGTGTCCTGAGCCGTCGTTTCGGAAAGCTCCTCGCTCATTCCCCGTCAACCCCCTTGCTGTTCAGGGACTTCGTCACGGCGTCCAGCAGGTCCTGCCAGGCCACCTCGAACTTGGCGACGCCCTCGTCCTCCAGCTGCTGCACGACCTGGTCGTAGGAGATCCCGAGGCCCTCGACGGCGGCCAGGTCGGCGCGGGCCTGCTCGTAGCCGCCGGTGACGGTGTCGCCGGTGATCAGGCCGTGGTCGGCGGTGGCGTTCAGCGTGGCTTCCGGCATCGTGTTGACCGTGCCGGGCGCGACCAGTTCGTCGACGTACAGCGTGTCCTTGTATGCGGGGTCCTTCACGCCGGTCGACGCCCACAGCGGACGCTGCTTGTTGGCCTGGGCACCTGCCAGGGCCGTCCAGCGCTCACCGGCGAAGACGGCCTCGTACGCCTCGTAGGCGAGCCGGGCGTTGGCGAGGGCGGCGCGACCCTTGAGGGACAGCGCCTCCGCCGTGCCGAGCACCGTCAGCCGCTTGTCGATCTCGGCGTCGACCCGGGAGACGAAGAAGGAGGCGACGGAGTGGATCCCGGACAGGTCCAGGCCCTTCGCCTGCGCCTTCTCCAGGCCGGCGAGGTAGGCGTCCATGACCTCGCGGTAGCGCTCCAGGGAGAAGATCAGCGTGACGTTGACGCTGATGCCGGCGCCGACGACCTCGGTGATGGCGGGCAGGCCCGCCTTGGTCGCCGGGATCTTGATCATGACGTTCGGGCGGTTCACCAGCCAGGCGAGCTGCCTGGCCTCGGCGATGGTCGCCGTCGTGTCATGGGCGAGGCGGGGGTCGACCTCGATGGAGACGCGGCCGTCACGGCCGCCGGTCGCGTTGTATACAGGATGCAGGATATCGGCTGCGGCCCGCACGTCGGCGGTCGTCAGCATACGGACGGCCTCGTCGACCGTGACACCCCGCACCGCGAGGTCGGTGAGCTGCTCCTCGTACCCCTCCCCGGAACCGATGGCTGCCTGGAAGATCGACGGGTTGGTGGTGACGCCCACCACGTGCTTGCCGGCGACGAGTTCGGCGAGGTTGCCGGACTCGATACGCCTTCGTGACAGGTCGTCCAGCCAGATGGAGACGCCCTCGTCGGACAGGCGCTTGAGTGCTCCCGCGGGCGCGGTCGCTTCGGTCACTTTGATCATCTTCTTTCGGGCGATCGGATCAACCACGCGCGGCAGCGAGCGATTCGCGGGCCGCCGCGGCGACGTTCTCGGCGGTGAAGCCGTACTCGGCGAACAGGATCTTCGCGTCGGCGGAGGCACCGAAGTGTTCGAGGGAGACGATGCGTCCCGCGTCACCCACGAACCGGTACCAGGTCAGGCCGATACCGGCCTCCACCGCGACGCGGGCCCTCACGGACGGCGGAAGGACGCTCTCGCGGTACTCCCGGGGCTGCTCCTCGAACCACTCCACGGACGGCATCGACACCACCCGGGTGCCGACTCCCTCGGCCTCCAGCTGTTCCCGCGCGGCCACGGCGAGCTGGACCTCGGAGCCGGTGGCGATCAGGACGACCTCGGGAGCCTCGGTGGAGGCCTCCTCCAGCACGTAACCGCCGCGAGCCGCGTCCTCGTTGGGCGCGTACGTGGGTACGCCCTGGCGGGTGAGGGCGAGGCCGTGCGGGGCGGGGTTGGTGGCGTGCCGCTTGAGGATCTCGCGCCAGGCGATCGCGGTCTCGTTGGCGTCGGCCGGCCGCACGAGGTTCAGGCCCGGGATGGCGCGCAGCGAGGCGAGGTGTTCGACGGGCTGGTGGGTGGGGCCGTCCTCGCCCAGGCCGATGGAGTCGTGCGTCCACACGTACGTCACGGGCAGCTGCATCAGCGCGGACAGGCGTACGGCGTTGCGCATGTAGTCGGAGAAGACGAGGAAGGTGCCGCCGTAGATGCGGGTGTTGCCGTGCAGGGCGATGCCGTTCATCTCCGCGGCCATGGAGTGCTCGCGGATGCCGAAGTGGATCGTGCGGCCGTACGGGTCGGCCTCCGGCAGCGGGTTGCCGGCCGGGAGGAAGGAACTCGTCTTGTCGATGGTGGTGTTGTTGGAGCCGGCCAGGTCGGCCGAGCCGCCCCACAGCTCCGGGACGACCTCGCCCAGCGCCTGGAGCACCTTGCCGGACGCGGCGCGGGTGGCGAGGGACTTGCCCGCCTCGAAGACCGGCAGAGCGTCCTCCCAGCCCGCGGGCAGCTGACCCGCGACGACCCGGTCGAAGAGCTTCGCGCGCTCGGGCTGGGCGCCGCGCCACTTGTCGATGCGCTTGTCCCAGGCGGCGTGCGCCTCGGCGCCCCGGTCCAGGGCCCGGCGGGAGTGGGCGAGCACCTCGTCCGCCACCTCGAAGGACCGTTCCGGGTCGAAGCCCAGCACCCGCTTGGTGGCGGCGACCTCGTCATCACCGAGCGCCGAGCCGTGCGCGGCCTCGGTGTTCCGCGCGTTCGGCGCGGGCCAGGCGATGATCGTGCGCATCGCGATGATCGAGGGCCGCCCGGTCTCGGCCTGGGCGGACCTGAGGGCCGCGTGCAGGGCGTGCACGTCGATGTCGCCGTCGGCGCCGGGCTCGATCCGCTGCACGTGCCAGCCGTACGCCTCGTACCGCTTCAGTACGTCCTCGGAGAACGCGGTCGCCGTGTCGCCCTCGATGGAGATGTGGTTGTCGTCGTAGAGGAAGACGAGGTTGCCGAGCTTCTGGTGGCCGGCCAGCGAGGAGGCCTCGGCGGAGATGCCCTCCTCCAGGTCGCCGTCGGAGACGATCGCCCAGATGGTGTGGTCGAACGGGGACTCGCCCTCGGGGGCCTCGGGGTCGAACAGGCCGCGCTCGTACCGGGCGGCCATCGCCATGCCCACCGCGTTCGCCACACCCTGGCCCAGCGGACCGGTGGTGGTCTCGACGCCGGCGGTGTGGCCGTACTCGGGGTGACCGGGCGTCTTCGATCCGTGGGTCCGGAAGGCCTTCAGGTCGTCGAGTTCCAGCTCGTACCCGGCCAGGAAGAGCTGGGTGTACAGGGTGAGCGAGGTGTGTCCGGGGGACAGTACGAAGCGGTCACGGCCCGTCCACTCCGGGTCCGCCGGATCGTGACGCATCACCTTCTGAAAGATCGTGTACGCCGCCGGAGCCAGGCTCATCGCGGTGCCCGGGTGTCCGTTCCCGACCCGCTGCACGGCATCGGCCGCCAGGAGACGGGCGGTGTCGACGGCACGCCGGTCGAGGTCGGTCCATTCGAAGCTGTCCGGTGTCTGCGTGGTCATCTTCAAGAAGTCCTAGATCGGAGCGAAGTGGCTGGTCTGTTGCCTTCAAACTTAAAAGTCTGACTTTTACGGGGGAAGGTGGCCGTGTGCCAGCCTGTGGTGAAAGTGGGACACGGACGGCTCGACCGAGGCGGCACGAGAGAGACATGGCGGACAGAACCATCCAAGGCGGAGACGGCGACGGTGGCGTGGACGGGATCAGAACGTTCCCCTTCCCGGTCGAACTGAGCGTCGGCGGTGTCGGCATGCAAGTCGGACCGATGGGCACCGGCCGTACCTGGCACGCCGACGCGCCACTGGAACGCGTCCACCGCATCGACTTCCATGTCGTCATGCTCTTCGGTGACGGTCCCGTACGCCACATGATCGACTTCGCCGAGTACGAGGCGACGGCCGGCGACCTGCTGTGGATCCGCCCGGGGCAGGTCCACCGCTTCTCGCCGAGCAGCGAGTACCGCGGAACCGTCCTGACCATGCAGCCCGGCTTCCTGCCCCGCGCCACCGTCGAGGCCACCGGCCTGTACCGCTACGACCTGCCGCCCCTGCTGCGCCCCGACGAACCCCAGCTCACCGCCCTGCGGGCCGCCCTCGCCCAACTGCAACGCGAGTACGAGGACGCCGGCACCCTCCCGGCCGGCCTGCACACCTCGGTGCTGCGCCACTCGCTGACCGCGTTCCTGCTGCGCCTGGCCCATCTGGCGGCCAGCTCCGCGGAGGCGGCCCGGCGGCAGGACGACACGACCTTCACCCTCTTCCGGAACGCCGTCGAGAAGGGCTTCGCCACCAACCACAGCGTCAGCGCCTACGCCGATGCCCTCGGCTACTCCCGCCGGACCCTCGTGCGCGCGGTCCGGGCCGCCACCGGCGAGACCCCCAAGGGCTTCATCGACAAGCGCGTGATCCTGGAGGCCAAACGGCTGCTGGCCCACACGGAGCTGCCGATCGGCCGCGTCGGAGCGGCGGTCGGATTCCCGGACGCGGCGAACTTCTCGAAGTTCTTCCAGCAGCACACGGAGATGACGCCGGCGGCGTTCCGGGCGGAGCTGCGCTGACGCCGCGACACGAGAACGGGGCTCCACGCGTGCGTGGAGCCCCGTTCGGGGAAGCGGGGCCGCGGGTCAGCGGCCGAAGTTGAACCAGTTCACGTTCACGAAGTCCGCCGGCTGGCCGCTCGTGAACGTCAGGTAGACGTCGTGGGTGCCGGTGACCGAGCTGATGTTCGCGGGGACCGTCCGCCACGACTGCCAGCCGCCCGTGTTGGCCAGCGAGAAGCTGCCGACGGGTGTGCTGGTACGGCTGTCCAGGCGGACCTCGACCAGACCGCTGACCCCGCCCGCCGCGCCGCTCGCCACGCGGGCGACGAACTGGGTGGCCGCCGTGGAGCCGAAGTTGACGCCCCGGTAGAGGGCCCAGTCGCCGCCTGCGAGGGAGCCGATGTTCTGGCCGCCGCCGGTGTCGGAGGTGGTCTCGGTGCTGGTGCCGGACTGGCCGTCGTAGGACTCGGCCTGGATGGCGCTGTAGGCGTCACGGTTGCCGGTCGGCGGGGGAGTGGTGGAACCGCCCCCGGCGGCCGACAGCACCTGGACGTAGTCGACGACCATCGGGACGCCGGAGCGGGTGTCGCCGTCCAGGCCGCCGCCGAACGCGTCGGGGAAGGCGCCGCCCATCGCCACGTTCAGGATGATGAAGAAGCCGTGGTTGGTGGCGTTGGTCCAGGTCGTCGCGTCGACCTGGTTGGCGGTGACGGTGTGGAAGTTGACGCCGTCGACGGAGAAGCGGATGGCTTCCGGGCTTGCCGAGCGGTCCCACTCCATCGTGTAGGTGTGGAAGCCGGACTGGCAGGTCGTGCCCGGACACGCGGTCGAGTTGCCTATGCCGGTCGTCTCGTTGCACGGTCCGCCCGGATTGGTGCCGCAGTGCATCGTGGCCCACACGGTGTTGCGGCCCTGGACGTTCTCCATGATGTCCAGCTCGCCGACGCTCGGCCAGTTCTGGTAGTTGCCCCGGTAGGGCGCCCCCAGCATCCAGAACGCGGGCCAGTAGCCCTCCGCGGCGGTGCCGGTGACGTTCGGCATCTGGATGCGGGCCTCGACGCGGAGTTTGCCGCCCGACGGGGGCTGGAAGTCGGTGCGGTTGGTCTCGATGCGGCCCGAGGTCCAGCTGCCGGCCGCGCTGCGCAGGGGGGTGATGCGCAGGTTGCCGTTGCCGTCGAGCGAGACGTTGTTCGTGCTGTTCGTCATCGTCTCGACCTCGCCGGTGCCCCAGTTGGCAGGGCCGCCTGGATACGAAGTCCCGGTTGCGTACTGCCAGTTGGAGGTGTTGACGCCGGTGCCCGCGGCGCCGGTGAAGTCGTCGAGGAAGACCTGCGACCAGCCCGCCGGGGGCGTGGGCGCGGAGGCGTTCGCGGCGGGGGAGGCGACCGTGGCGGCGGCCGCCGCGAGCCCCAGGGTGCTGATGACGGCGACGAGCGCCCGGCGCAGGGGGCGCCGTCTGCGGGACGTGCCGGCGGGGTGGGGTATGCCGGAGGGTTCACTCATGGTGGGGGGGCCTCTCGGGTACGGAAGGGGATGCGCGGGTGCCTTGGAGACACCTTGAGAGCCCTCTGAGAGCGCTCTCAAAGTGCGCCCAATGTGCTCCCGGCCGCTCCGGCCGTCAAGAGGTGTAACAGTGAAACTCCTTTTGCCCCAGGTGAGTTAACCCGCTGAAGTCGCCCATGTGCTAAAGCGCGCTGCCCGCCTTCCAGTCCTGCCACGACAGGTTCCAGCCGTTGAGCCCGTTGGCCGGATCGACGGTGTCCTCGCCGGAGTTCTTCACGATGACGACGTCACCGAGCATCGAGCTCTCGTAGAACTTGTAACCGTCCACGGAGCTGTCGTTCGCGCCCTTCGCGTCGTGCAGGCCGACGCAGCCGTGGCTGGTGTTCTCACTGCCGAACACCGAGGCGGACGCCCAGTAGTTGCCGTGGACGAAGGTGCCGGACGTGGTCAGGCGCTGGGCGTGCGGGACGTCGGCGATGTCGTACTCGTCGCCGAGGCCGACGGTCGAGGACTCCATGCGGGTCTGCTTGAACCGTTCGCTGATCACCATGATCCCGGACCAGGTGGTGTGGTCGGCGTCGCCGCCGCTGACCGGGTAGGTGGCAACGGTCGCGCCGGCACGGCGGACCGTCATCCGCTTGGTGGCGAGGTCGACCGTGCTGATCTGCTCGCGGCCGATGTGAAAAGTGACGTCCTTCGACTGTATACCGTAGACATCATCCGTTCCCTCGACGTCCTTCAACCGCAGACCGAGCGTGATGGTGGTCCCGGCCGCCCAGTACGTCTCGGGCCGGAAGTCGAGCCGGGTGTCGCCGAACCAGTGGCCGACGACCTCGACAGCCGGTTCGGCGGTCACCGTGATCGCCTTCTCGACAGCCGCCTTGTTCGTCACCGCATGCGTGAAGTTGACCGACACGGGCATGCCGACACCGGACGTGGAGTTCGCCTCGGGCGTGAAGTGGCCGACGAAGGTCTCGCCGGGCGACCTGGTGGTGAAGGTCGCGGTCTTCCCGGCGCCGTCGTCGGCCTTGGCCGCGACCGTGTACATGGTCCCCGAGTACGGGTTCTGGGTGGAAGTCCACCCCGTCCGCGTGTCGTCGAAGGAGCCGGTCAGCGTGGAACCGTCGTTGCCGGTGACCTTCACGGAGGTGAGAGCGCCGTCGGTGACGGTGACCTCGACGGGGCTGGTGAAAGCGGCCTTCTTGGTGCCGTCGGCGGGAGTGACGGCGATGACCGTCTTCTTCCCGGCGACCCGCGCGGAAGTCGTGGACGTCGTGTTTGTCGTGGGCGTCTTCCCGTCCGAGGCGTCCGCCGCGCCACCACCGCACCCGGTCAGAACGGCTGCGGCGGGGACCGCGCCGAGCACCCCGAGCAGCCCGCGCCGGGACCACCCCTTCGACTGCCGCTCGGACCGGTTCGATATGTGCGGGACGCCCACGACACGCCTTCCTGAGATATCCGTCTTTGCGTGTGCATCGTGCGCCCCGTACCTGGGTTGATCCTTTGAAGGCCCGGGCCGCCGTCTGAGATTTGGGTGAGGAGACGCCGAGCGGGCCCCGGAGCCACGCCGGGGCCGGGCACCGGCTGCCAGGCAGGGGCCTCCGTGCCAGAATGGCTGCGCCCTTTGCCCCTGCGTCACCGCACCCGCGCTTGTCGCTGCCGTACTTGTCACTCCCGTACCTGCTGCTCCCGTACCTGTCGCGCCCGTACTGATCAGACCGAGGTTGTCGCTGTGACCAAGTCCGTCGCCCGTGAGCCGCTGCGACGCAACGCGCGGTCCAACCGGGCGCGGATCCTGGCCACGGCCCGCCAGGAGCTCGGGCGGAACCCGGACATCACCCTGGAGGAGCTGGCGCGGGCCTCCGGTGTCGTACGGCGCACCCTCTTCGGACACTTCCCCGGCCGTGCCGCGCTGCTGGAGGCCCTCGCCGAGGAGGCCTGCGAGACCCTTCGGGCGGCGGTCGAGGGCGGTGCGCGGCCGGCCGACCCGGCCGAGCGGGCACTCGCGTACTTCGTGTTCGCGATGTGGCCCGTGGGCGACCGCTACCGGATGCTCCTGGCCCTCGCCCGGCACGATCTGGGCGCGGAGCGCGTCGCGGAGATCCTGGCACCGGCCCGCGCGGAGGTCACCGCCATCCTCGACCGGGGCCGGCGGGACGGCGTCTTCCACACCCACCTGCCGCCCGCCGTGCTGAGCGCCGCCCTGGAGGCGATGACCCTCGCCCTGCTGGAGGAGGTCAACACCGGGGCTCTGGAGGACGACGGCACCCGCGTCGCCGTCGCCACGCTGATCGCGGCCGGCGTGCCTCAGGAGCGGGCGCGTGCGGTGGTCGACGACGTCGTGTCGACGGGGGTTCCGCGGCCCGCCGCCGGTGCCTGACCGGGCGCCCGCGCCCGTAGCGTCGTCGGCCCGGTGAGGGCGACGACGACTGCCTCGGCGAGAGGTCCGGCCGCTGAGGCCGCTGAGGCCGTCATGGGCTCCTTCCCGGAGGCCGAGCTGGGTGTCGGCGGCGGAGCCAACGACACCGCGCTCGAACTCGGCGGCTCCCTCGGCATCGCGATCCTCGGCTCGCTGCTGGGCACCGCCTACCGCAACGAGCTGACCGACCTGGCCGGCGGCCGGCTCCCGGCCACCGCGATGGACACGGCCAAGGACTCGGTGGGCGGCGGTCTCGCGGTCGCCGAGCAGCTGGCGCAGAGCCCCTCCGCCGGCCCTCGGCAGGCGCAGGCCCTGATCGACGCCGTCCACGAGTCCTTCGCCCACGCCGTCGCCCGGACCAGCCTCGTCGGCGGGATCATCATGGCCGTCGGCACGGTGATCGTCCTCGCCGTCCTGCCCGGCCTCCGGGCCGCCGGAAAGCCCCGGTCACAGGAGACGGCGGCACCGGAGACCACGGCAGCGGAGGCGGCCCGCGACGAGGAACACGCCCACTCCCGCTGACGGTTGTCGGCAGCGCCGACCGTCCGCCTACGCCCGGCTCCCCTCCGGCTGCCACCCCAGCGCCCGCGAGATCCCCCGTGCCGCCAGCCGCACCGCCGGAATCAGCGTCGGGACCTGTGCGCCGTCCTGAGGCACGACGACCGACACGGCCGCGACCAGCGTCCCGTCGGGGCCGCGTACCGGGGCGGCCACCGACAGGGCGTCCTCGGTGACCTGGCGGTCGCTCACCGCGACGCCCGAGCGGCGTACTTCGGCCAGTACGCGGCGCAGTCGGCTCGGGTCGGTGATCGTGTGCGGGGTGTAGGAGGCGAGCGGGCGGGCGCAGTACTCCTCCTGGAGGTCCGGGTCGCCGTAGGCCAGCAGTGCGAGGCCGACGCCGGTGACGTGCAGGGGCCAGCGGGCTCCGACGCGGATGTGGACGCCGACCGCGGAGCGGCCGGAGATCCACTCGATGTAGACGACCTCCGCGCCGTCGCGCACCGCCAACTGCACGTTCTCGTGCGTGGCTTCGTACAGGTCCTCCAGGTACGGCAGCGCGACCTGCCGCAGTGCGAGGGCGCGGGGAGCGAGCGCCGCGACCTCCCACAGGCGCAGTCCGACGTGGTACGTGCCGGTCTCGTCGCGTTCGAGGGCGCCCCATGCGGTGAGGGCGCCGACGAGCCGGTGGGCGGTGGTCAGGGTCAGCCCGGCCCGCCGGCTGATGTCCGTCAGGCTCAGCGCCGGGTGTTCGTGGTCGAACGCGGCGAGGACGGACAGCAGCCGGTCGGGCGCGGAGCGGGTGGTCATGGCCGGGCGTCTCCCGGGTGGGCGAGGTCGTACGGGCGGGGGTAGGTGGTCGGCCGGTACGCGACGTAACGGCTCGCTGTGGTCGGGTCCTCCTGCTGGGCACGGGAGTTGAGGGTGGCGGGCGAGGTGTCCCAGCGGCCGGTGTCCAGTCGGTGCTCCAGGGTGTGCAGGGCGCCGAGCGTCTCGCCGGTGGTGAAGGTGCAGTGTCCGGGGCCGTCGACGTAGGCCTGGCTGAGCAGTGGGCCCGCGCCGGCGGCGGTGGCCGCCCGCCGGTAGGCGCTCTCGGACTGTACGGGGATCAGCGCGTCGCCGGTGGTGTGGATGTTCAGCTGGGGGTCGGTGAGGCGGCCCGTGAAGCTGCTGGTGTGTCGCATCCAGCGTACGGCGGCGGGGTCGGCGGCGATACGCGGTGCCCGGGCGAGGGCCGTGAGGTCGCCCCGCAGTGACACGCCCGCTTCCTTGTAGAGCTCCGTCACCTCCTTGTACAGCGGGGAGCGTCCGAGCATGGCGGTGTAGTCGACGCCGGTGTTCCAGGACGGGTTGCCGCCGGCGCGGCTTTCCGCCTCCTGCCGCCAGGAGAAGGCGGGGCGTGTCAGGAGGCCGGTGACGGCCGCGTACTGGTTGGCCTGCTGCCCGTCCCAGTCGGACGGGCCGGGCTTGGTCTGTGCGGGGTCGTTGTAGCCGGGGATGTTGTGCAGGGCGGCGGCCAGTGCGATCCGGGCGCGGCCCGCCGTCGTCTGCTGGGCCGAGGCCACCTTCGCGGCCAGGGCCTTCGACGCGTCGGCCGCGGACGCCTGGTCGGCGAACCCGGTGAGCGGGATGTCGGCGTCCGGCGCGAGCAGGGTCTTCAGCGCGTACGCCGGATCCAGGGTGCTGTTCCAGTTGGCGACGCCGCCCTGGACGAGCCCGCACATCGACAGCGATCCGTCGAAGCGGTCGGCGTGCCGTTCGGCCAGTGCCGTCGTCACGAGGCCGCCGTACGACCTGCCCCAGGCGAGTGTCCGCCGGGCCGGACCGAACTTCTGCGTGAACAGGTCCAGCGTGGCGAGCTGGTCGGGCACCGCGTCGGTGACGGCCCAGCCGTTCGTCGCGTACGAGGAGCCGATGAGGGCGTAGCCCTCGGCCAGGAGGCGGGCGGTCGCAGCCCCTCCGGAGTCCGAATCGGGCGAGTTCTGAGCCGGGTTGGGCAACCCGGCGGGGCGGTAGCCGTGGCTGAAGAGGAGGACCGTGCCGTTCCAGTCGGCGGGTACGTCCATCAGGTAGGCCGCGCCCGAAGGGAGTTGGCCTTCGATGTGGGTGTCCGTCGGGGCCTGTGCCTGCGCGGGCAGGGCGGTCGTCGCGCACAGGGCGATGGTCAGTAAGGCGATGGGCGTCCGGGTCTTCATCGGGGAGCACCTTCCGGTGTGGGGGTGGTGGTGCGGGTGGGGGACGAGTCGAGCGTGTCGGTGTGGGTCTCGCGCATCCGCCAGACGGTGAGCGCGGTGATCGCCGCGCCGCCGCACAGCAGCAGGGAGACGGGCGTGCTGCCGCCGCCGTTCGAGGCGAGCAGGCTGCTCGCGATCAGCGGCGAGAAGCCGGCGCCGACGAGGGTGGCGGCCTGGTAGCCGAGGGAGGCGCCGGTGTAGCGGACGCGGGTGCCGAACATCTCGGTGAGCAGGGCGCCGAGCGGGCCGTACATCGTGGACTGGGCGATGCCGTGGCCGAGGACGAGGGCGAGGATCAGCAGGCCGGGGGAGCCGGAGTCGACCAGGGCCAGTACCGGGAAGGCGAGCGCGGCCGAGGCGAGAGCACCGGCCAGGACCACCGGGCGGCGGCCGACCCGGTCGGACAGCGCCGACGCGGCGGGCAGCACCAGCAGGGCCACGCACGAGGCGATGGTCACGGCGGCGAGCACCTGTGGACGGCTGTACCCGTGGTCGACCGCATACGAAATCATGAATCCTGTCAGCAGCGACTGCGCGGTGAACGCGCCGATCCCGACACAGGCGGCCAGCAGGACCGGCTTCGGCCGCCGCAGCACCTCCAGGATCGGGGGCTTCGCCGACCGCTCCGGTTTCACCTCGGCGAACAGCGGGCTCTCCGCGACCTTGAGGCGGACGAACATGCCGACGGCCAGCAGCAGGATGCTCAGCAGGAACGGCACCCGCCAGCCCCAGGAGCGGAAGTCGTCGTCGGGCAGGGCGGAGACCAGCGTGACCACGCCGGCCGACAGTACGGAGCCGAGCGGGGCGCCGAGCTGGGTGAAGCTGGACCACAGGCCGCGCCGGGATCCCTGGACGCGTTCGGCGTGCTCGACGACCATCAGGGTCGCGCCGCCCCACTCGCCGCCGATCGCGAGGCCCTGCACGAGGCGCAGGGTGACGAGGAGGACGGGGGCCCAGACGCCGATCATGTCGTACGTCGGCAGCACGCCGATCAGGAAACTGCCGCAGCCCATCAGGGCCATGGTCAGCAGCATCATCGACTTGCGGCCGAGACGGTCGCCGAAGTGGCCGAAGACGATGCCGCCGAGCGGGCGGGCCACATAGCCCGCGGCGAAGGTGCCGAAGGCCGCGATCGTGCCGACCGCGGGGTCCGCGCCGGGGAAGAACAGGTCGCCGAAGACCAGTGCGGCGACCGTGCCGTAGACGAGGAAGTCGTAGAACTCCACTGCCGTGCCGAGTAGGCCGGACAGGGCGACGCGGCGCAACTGCCGCTGTTGTGGGGACGTTTGACGTGCGGACGCGTGGGGTGGCTGCACGATGGGCTCCCTGATGCCGCTGGCGTGGGGGTGTCACCGGTGGGGGACTTCACCGGTTGCCACGGTGAAGTTAGGCATCCTTCGTGCGGCCGTCAATCATTTGCACAACATCAGTTGAGTCCGTCCTCCGCGATCCGCAGCAGCAGTGCGTGCAGCGCGTCCCGCTCGGTCGCGTCGAGCGGGCCGAGCAGTTCGTTGGTCACCCGCAGGCCGGCCTCGTCGGTGTCGCGCAGGAAGCCGCGGCCGGCTTCGGTGAGGACGACGATGCGGCTGCGGCGGTCGTCCGGGGAGGGTCGGCGCTCGGCGAAGTCCAGCTTCTCCAGGTCGTCGACCAGGCCGACGATCGCGCTCGGGTCGTAGCCGAGGGTCGTGCTCAGTTCGCGCTGCAGGGCGCCCCCGGACGTGGCCAGGAGGCGGAGCAGCGCGTAGTGGCGCAGGCGCAGTCCGGACTCCTGGAGGAAGCCGTTGAACAGCTGTCCGGAGCGCAGGCCCAGCCGGTACAGGAGGTAGCCGGTGTCCGCGTGCAGCCCGCGCATCCACGGCTCGTCGGCGTCGATCGGGGCAGGGCCTTCGGCGTGGTCGGTGGCGCGTGGCTGGCGAGCGATGGCGGGCTCCCTGGGAGAGGCCCCGGGGTGGGGCGGTTCGGCTTGCTGTGCAGTGCTTGAGCGGTGGCTGGGCGGCCGTCGAGGCGTTGCTGCGTCCAGTCTGACGCACCGGCCGGGCGGCAACAACTATTGACGTCACCAATTATTGCTCTTAGCTTCGATCTGTACGCCGCACAGCCGCGGCCGCATCACCCGTGTCACCTTGTGAAGGGACCCGCCCGTGCCCAGCATCGATCTCACCGGCAAGGCCGCCGTCGTCACCGGCAGCGGCCGGGGCCTCGGCCTCGCCTACGCGCACGCCCTGGCCGCCCACGGCGCCTTCGTGGTCGTCAACGACATCGACGAGGCCGTGGCCGAGCAGGCCGTTAAGTCCATCACCGAGGCGGGCGGCACCGCCGTCGCCGAAGTGGTCCCGGTCGGAACGACCGAGGCCGCCGACCGGCTCGTGGGCCGTGCCGTCGAGGAGTTCGGGCGGCTCGACATCCTGGTCACCAACGCGGGCATCCTGCGCGACAAGGTGCTGTGGAAGATGACCGACGAGGACTTCGACGCGGTGATCACCACCCACCTCAAGGGCACCTTCACCTGCGCCCGCGCCGCCGCCGTGCGGATGCGCGAGCAGGGCGAGGGCGGCAGCCTGATCCTGGTCGGCTCCCCGGCCGGACAGCGCGGCAACTTCGGGCAGACCAACTACGCCGCCGCCAAGGCCGGCATCGCCGCCATGGCCCGCACCTGGTCCATGGAGCTCGGCCGCGCCGGCATCACCGTCAACGCGATCGTGCCGGTCGCCGCCACCGCGATGACCGAGACCATCCCCGCCTTCGCCCCGTACATCGAGGCCATGAAGAACGGCGAGCCGCTGCCGGACTTCCTCCGCAAGGGCGAGGGCTTCGGTACGCCCGAGGACTGTGCGGCCCTCGTGCCCTTCCTCGCCTCCGAGGCGGCCCGCTCGATCACCGGCCAGGCCATCGGCATCGGCGGCGACAAGGTGGCACTCTGGTCGCATCCGCAGGAGGTCAGCGCGGCCTACGCCGACGGCGGCTGGACCCCCGCGACCCTGGCGGACGCCTTCCCCACGTCGGTCGGCGCCGAGCTCCAGACGGTCGGCATCCCGGCCCCCAAGTTCCCGGAGGCCTGACCATGACGACCCTCAATGTCGAGGATCTCGTCGCGATCGACGTCCACACCCACGCGGAGGTGTCCTCCAAGGGCCACTCCTCCCTGGACGACGACCTGCACGACGCCTCCTCCGCCTACTTCAAGGTCGAGGGCAAGCGGAAGCCGACCCTGGAGGAGACGGCCGCCTACTACCGCGAGCGGAAGATGGCCGCCGTGATCTTCACGGTGGACGCCGAGTCCGCGACCGGCACGGCCCCCGTCCCCAACGAGGAGGTCGCCGAGGCGGCCGCCGCCAACGCGGACGTCCTCATCCCCTTCGCCTCCATCGACCCCTTCCGGGGGAAGGCGGGGGTCAAGCAGGCCCGGCGCCTGGTCGAGGAGTACGGGGTGAAGGGCTTCAAGTTCCACCCCAGCGTCCAGGGCTTCTTCCCCAACGACCGCTCGGTGGCGTACGACCTCTACGAGGTGATCGAGGAGACCGGCACCATCGCCCTCTTCCACACCGGCCAGACCGGTATCGGCGCCGGCGTGCCCGGCGGGGGCGGGATCCGGCTCAAGTACTCGAACCCGCTGCACGTGGACGATGTGGCGGCCGACTTCCCGCACCTGAAGATCATCCTGGCGCACCCGTCCTTCCCCTGGCAGGACGAGGCCCTGGCGGTCGCCACCCACAAACCGGGCGTGTACATCGACCTGTCCGGGTGGTCGCCGAAGTACTTCCCGCCGCAGTTGGTGCAGTACGCCAACACGCTGCTCAAGGACAAGGTGCTCTTCGGCTCGGACTTCCCGCTCCTCACCCCCGACCGCTGGCTCGCCGACTTCGCGAAGCTGCCGATCAAGGACGAGGTCCGGCCGAAGATCCTCAAGGAGAACGCCGCCCGCCTGCTCGGGCTGACCAAACCGTAAGGGGCGTGACATGCGCAACGAGGGACTGGGGTCGTGGCCCGCACGCCGGGCCCGCAAGACCCCGCACCGCACCGCCCTGGTCCACGGTGGGCAGTCGACGGACTACCGCACATTGCATACACGCACCACCCGTCTCGCCCACGCCCTGCGTGCCCGGGGCATCCGACGCGGCGACCGCATCGCCTACCTCGGCCCCAACCACCCCTCGTACCTGGAGACGCTGTTCGCGGCGGGCACCCTCGGCGCGGTCTTCGTCCCCCTCAACACCCGCCTCGCCGGCCCCGAGATCGCCTACCAGCTGGCCGACTCCGGTGCCAAGGCACTCGTCTACGGCCCGTCGTTCCAGGGGCTGGTGGCCGGCCTGCCGGGCAACTCGGACGTGCGGACGTACGTCGAAGTCGGCGCCGAATACGAACAAGCGCTGTCCGAGGCCCACGCGGAGCCCATCGACGAGCCGGTCGCGGCCGACGACACCTGCATCATCATGTACACCTCGGGCACGACCGGCCGTCCCAAGGGCGCCATGCTCACGCACGGCAACCTCACCTGGAACGCGATCAACGTCCTCGTCGACACCGACCTGATCGCCGACGAACGCGCCCTGGTCTCCGCCCCGTTGTTCCACACGGCCGGCCTGAACATGCTCACCCTGCCGGTCCTCCTGAAGGGCGGCGCCTGCGTCCTGGTCGAGGCCTTCGACCCGGACGCCACCTTCGACCTGGTCGAACGACACCGGATCACCTTCATGTTCGGCGTGCCGACGATGTTCGATCAGATCGCCCGGCACCCCCGCTGGAAGGACGCCGACCTGTCGTCCCTGCGGATCCTCACCTGCGGCGGCTCCCCGGTGCCGTCGCCGCTGATCGCCGCCTACCAGGAGCGGGGCCTGACCTTCCTCCAGGGCTACGGCATGACGGAGGCGGCTCCCGGGACCCTGTTCCTGGACGCCGAACACGCGGCGAGCAAGGCGGGTTCGGCCGGGGTGCCGCACTTCTTCAGCGACGTACGGGTGGTACGACCGGACCTGGCTCCCGTCGACGTCGACGAGACCGGCGAGGTCATGGTCCGCGGCCCGCACGTCATGCCCGGCTACTGGGGGCTGCCCGAGGAGACGGCCGCCTCCTTCGCGGACGGCTGGTTCCGCAGCGGGGACGCCGCCCGCGTCGACGAGGACGGCTACGTCTTCATCGTCGACCGCCTCAAGGACATGATCATCTCGGGTGGCGAGAACATCTACCCCGCCGAGATCGAGGACCTGCTGCTCGCCCACCCGGACATCGTCGAGTGCGCGGTCATCGGTGTGCCCGACGACAAGTGGGGAGAGGTGCCGCGCGCGGTCGTCGTGCCGCGCGAGGGTGCCTCGCCGGACCCCGACGAGGTACTGGCCTCGCTGGCCGGCCGGCTCGCCAAGTACAAGATCCCGAAGTCGGTCGTCATCGCGGACGAACTCCCGCGCACCGCCTCCGGCAAGCTCCTCAAGTCCCGGGTGCGCAAGCGCTTCGGCACCCCCTCCTGACGTTCAACTCCCAGCTAAGGAAATCCACATGGGCATCACCGTCAACGGCCTCGACGAACTGAAGAAGCTGGCCGGCAGCGACCTCGGCACGAGCGAGTGGATCGAGGTCACCCAGGAGCGCATCAACACCTTCGCCGACGCGACCGGCGACCACCAGTGGATCCACGTCGACCCGGAGAAGGCCGCGGCGGGCCCCTTCGGCGCCCCCATCGCACACGGCTATCTCACCCTCTCCCTCTTCATCCCGCTGTTCACCGAGCTGCTGGACGTCCAGGGCGTGACCACGAAGGTCAACTACGGCCTGAACAAGGTGCGGTTCCCCGCCCCGGTGAAGGTGGGCTCGCGCATCCGGCTGGTGGGGAGGCTGACGGAGGTCGAGGACGTGCCGGGCGGTGTGCAGATCGCTGTGGACGGGACGATCGAGATCGAGGGCGGCGCGAAGCCGGCGGCGGTGCTGCAGAGCCTGTCGCGGTTCTACGCCTGAGACCGACGGGACCGAGCCCGCGCCCGCCGACCCGCACGGGCCACCTCGCGCGTCGCGGGCTCAGTCGCTCTCCCGCACCGGCACCAGGTCGAGCATCCGTTCCGCACACTCCCGGGCGAGCGGGGTGAGCCGGTCGTGGACCGTCCGGAACGTCTTCTCGGCGTCTTCCGCCGGCCAGTCGTCCGGCAGGTGCCTGACCGGCAGCCGCGGGTCGCGGCGGATCACCTGGAGCCACTCGGTGGACAGCCGCAGCCGTAGCGCGAACGAGATGAGATGGGGATCCTCCCGCCCGGAGGCCGGCGAAGCGTCGTCGGGGGTGGGCAGCCGGGCCTCCCACGGCTGCCAGCGCCGTACGAACTCCTCGTAGCGCGCCGCCAGTTCGGCCAGCTCCCAGGTCTCCTCGATCATCGCGCCGATGTCCATGCCGGCGTCGGCGTGCGCGCGGAAGACCTTCACGTGGGCGGACAGTCCCAGCTCGTCGAGCGAGGACACGTCGACCTGGCCGGGCGCGATCCACAGGCCGCTGAACAGCGGCCCGAAGCCGCTCCAGGTGAGCTTGGAGCGCAGGTCGTGGCGCTGCCGCTGCCAGGACTCGGGCAGGGAGAAGCCGAGCAGGGTCCAGGTGCCGTCCCAGTGCCGGTTGACCGCGCCGGTCTGCCAGATGCGCCGGCCGCCGTCCCGCAGGACCGCCGCCGAGCGCTCGGTCAGGCCGAAGTACATGCGGCGGCCCTCGCGCTGCCGGCGCAGCAGACCGCGGTTCACCATGCGGGTCAGCGTCGACCGCGTCGCCTGCTCGCCGACCCCGGCGCGCGCGAACACGTCGATGACACTGCCCGAGTACACACAGACGTCCCGGCCGAGCACCTGGTCGCCCAGGAACGTCAGCATGAGGGACTGGGGCCGCAGCGACTCTTCCGTGGTCACGCGGCCCACGTTACCTCCCGCCGATCAGTCCGTGACCTGCTTGTACGCGTACACGGCCGTCGCCACCGCGCACACTCCGGGCGGGATCATCTCCACCCGCAGGGTGCCGCTGTTCGCGTCGTGATCGACGCCCTCCGCCTCGAACGTGCCCGTGCACACGCTGCGCTGCGGCAGTGCGAACAGGCTCCGCACCGAGCCGGTGACCGCCTGTCCGTCCAGCTTGCGGGGAAGGTCGATCTGGAGCAGCGGCCGGATCTCGGGGAACAGTGTGCCGGAGGCGTCGTTCGAGGCGCACACCAGCCGGGTGTCCGTCACGAAGTCGCAGCCCTGAACGTCGCGCACCGGCTTGTCGAGCGTGATCTGCCAGGCCTCCGACAGGTCGCCTCCGGTCGGGGGAGTGGCCGGGTTGAGCAGGGGAGCGGGGAAGACCTGGAGCCTGTTCTGGTCGCCCCACTCACCCGACACCAGCCACTGCCCGTCGGGCGAGACGCTGGCGAAGGAGTTGTTCAGCTTCTCGCCCGGGTTGAGCCGGTGGACGTACTCGTAGCGCTTCCCGGCCGGTGTGGTGACCGCGAACATCTTCGACGTGGCCGTGTCGGGACCCTGGTAGGCGTCGAAGACGTACCCGCGCGCGATGTCCGGGTCACCGATGTGGTTCCAGCCCTTGACGCGGAGGTCGAGGGGGATGGACGCCAGTCCGCGGTACAGCAGGGAGCCGTCCGCGCGACTGGCGAGGCCCTGACCGCCGCCGAGGGTGTCGGTGTATGCGGTGCCGGTTTCCTTCCAGTGCGGGTCACCGGCGGCCGACGCCGTGCCCACGCCCAGCGCGCACGCACCTAATAAGCCGGCCAGGGCGACGAGTTGACGTTTCATCAGGCTCCTGCCACGTCGACGAAGATGGGGTTGGAATAGAACCACGTATCGGCCCACGGGTCACCGTCTCCGGGCACGTGGGGAATCGGGCCGTGCGGGTCGACGGAGGCCCCCAGATAGCCCGCGCCGTTGCGGTTGCCGTCGCTGCCGCGCAGCCGGACGTAGAAGGACTCGTCGCCCGCGGTCAGCGGGACGCGCAGGGTGTACGTCCCCGTGCGGCCGGACACGTCCTTCGTCTGCACGACCTTGGTGTCCGGTGCCCGCCAGGTGTCCCGGTCGGCGACCGGGCCGCGCACCGCGCCCCGGATCACGTCCACGTGCGCCAACTCCGGCAGGATTCCCTGGGCGTTGGGCCGTGAGGCGGTCGTGACGGTGACGTTCAGCGTGAGCTTCTCGCCCTTGCGGACCCGCAGCCGGCCGCCCAGGGTGACGCCCCGGCCGTGGTCGCGGTCCCGCTTCAGCCGCGCGTCGAGGCCGTCGAGCAGATGCCCGTGGTCCAGCCAGACGCGGCCCGCGCGCAGGCCCGCCATGACCGCCCGATAGCCGTAGCGGGTGACGCCGACGTGGGTGCGGCTGAACTGGCCGGGCCAGAAGTCGCTGCCGGGCTGCGGGGCGTCGGTGTCGACCGGGTCGGGCAGCCTGCCGGTGTTGTCGAAGTTCTGCCCGGCCGGCCAGTCGCCGTTCTTCCAGGTGTCGAAGACGGTCCGGTGGTTGTCGGAGTTGGTGGTGATCGAGAACAGCCTGCCCTCGGCGAGCATCGCGTCCCACAGCCCGCCGACCGTCGCGGTGGCCCAGTCGAAACCGCCGTACGTCACATACGCGTCCGCCGGGTAGCCCGCCCAGGACTGCGCCGACGGCTTGTTCTCGTACTCGCCGCGGACCGAGGTGGAGCCGCGCCAGCCGGGGAGCGCCGCGCCCTGGGCGCCGGGCGCGCCCTCCATGCCGATCATGATCTCGGGGGCCGCGTCGCGCCAGTTGCGCATCTCGTGCGGGGAGTCGATCCCGAGGCGCAGCGGGTGGTTGGCGAGGACGAGGACGTCGTCGACGTAGCCGGTGCGGCGCTGTTCGGCGAGCCACCGGATGGCCTTGACGGCGTGGGCCTCGTTGCGGGCGGTGTCGGTCGCGGCGGCGGAGCCCTCGGTGTAGTTGAGGAGCTTGCCGTCGTAGGCGAGCTCGAACCGCGTGAGCAGGTCGACCTCGTGGGGCCCGGGCGCGGCGAACACCGTGCAGTGCTCGGCGGCCGGGATGTACCACTCCAGACCCTGGAAGATCAGCTGACGGGGGTTCTCGGCCCGGGCCTTGAGGATCTCCTTGTGCTCCATCTCGGCGCCGTAGTAGGCGTGCCCGAAGTTGGAGTGCTCGTTGAACACCATCCAGTCGAGGCCGTACCGGGCTGCGGCCTGGGCCTGCTGGGAGAACGTGTACTTGGCGTCGTGGCTGTACACGGAGTGCACGTGGTGGTCGCCGACGAGGTAGGCGAGGCGGGGGTCGTCGCCGCCGAAGCCCTGCTGATCGGCGGCGAGCGCGGGGGTCGCCGCCGACCCGAGGGCGAAGGCGGCGCCGAACAGGCCCGCGCTGCGCAGGAGCCCGCGTCGGGAGACGCCCTGGGCGTCGAGGTCGGCGGGGGAGACGGACGGATCGGCCCATACGGGCAGCTGCTGCTCGTTCATCGTGATCCTTCGCAACAGGTCAGTGGTTCATGAACGACGCGACGGGCAGGGCTCGTTCGACGATCCGGACGTCGCCGAGCCGGCCGTACAGGATCTGGTCGATGGTGCCGCCGTACTCGTAACCGCCCAGCAGCCACGGCAGCCCGACCGAGGTGAGTCCGACGGCGGGGGCGTGCGGGTTGCGGGCGACCGGGCAGCCCTGGACGTACATCGTGGTGTGGGAGCCGTCGTTGACGACGGCGACGTGCCACCACTTCTCCCGGGCCGTCTCGTCGCCCCAGTTCGTGACGATGCCCTGCTGGTTGAGCGGGCGGACCGCCCACTGCGGGCCGGGTCCGTCGGACAGGGAGAGCGTGGCCAGCGGCTCGTCCGGGTCGTCCTCGGTCTTGCCGGCGGCGCCGCCGGTCCCGGTGCGGCTGACCAGCCCCGACCAGGCGTTGTGGGAGGCGTCCCAGTCGACGGGGAGGCGGTAGAAGGCCTCGATGGTGTAACCGGCTTTGAAGGTCGCCGAGTTGAGGGGGGCGCCGTCGACCGTGCGCAGGTAGGCGCCCTTGAGCGGGGACTTGTAGCCCTGGAACTCCAGGCTGCCGTGACCAGGCTGGTCGGGGTGGTGGTCCGCCGACCAGCCCAGGGCGCCGCCGCCCACCGAAACCAGGGTGAGGTCGTTGCCGCGGCCGGACAGGTCACGGACCGTGCCGGACGCGGGTGAGTCGAAGCGCCAGTAGGCGACCGTTCCCGGGACCAGCATCCTGGAGGCGGGGCGGGCCGGGCGTACGGGCAGCGGGGCGAAGCCGGAGAAGCGGTCCGCGAAGTCGATGTCGACGGAGAACCGGTCGGCGTCGCCGCTCAGTTCGATCTCCTGCCGCTCCAGCTCGTTCAGTCCCTTCGAGGCCCGGCCGAGGATCCAGGGTGAGACCGTCTCGACGTCGATGACGTCGCGGTCCAGGTCGAAGTGGTACAGACGGATCATCGCCGCACCGCCGAAGTACCGGTTCTGGTAGTTCGTCAGGTGCAGGTGGACGTCGTTGCCCGCCGCGTTCTTGCGCGTCGCCCGGCCGGCCGGCCAGTAGTGCCCGTTGAGGGTGAGGAAGATCTGGTCGTGGTCCTCGATCAGCTGGTCCCACAGCTGCTGTCCGTACGCCGACAGGCTGTCGTCCTCGACGACCAGCTCGTGCGTGGTGAGGACGACCGGCGTCTTCGGGTGCTTGGCCAGGACCTCCTTGGCCCACGCGTACCCCTTCGCCGACAGCCGCCAGTCCAGCGCGAGCACCATCCACTCCCGGCCGGCCGCCTTGAAGAGGTGGAAGGTGTTGTAGCCGTCGGGAGAGGCCCCGCCGAAGGTCGGCTTCCCCTTGAACCGGTCCGGACCGAAGGCGTTCAGGTACGGCGTCGAGCCCCGCTGGTCGTCGGTCGACGACTTCACGTCGTGGTTGCCGGCCAGGACGCTGTAGCCGACGCCGCGCCGGTCCAGCAGCCCGAACGCCTCGCTGATCGCGGTGACTTCGGCCTGGGCGCCGTTCTCCGTGAGGTCGCCGAGGTGGGACAGGAAGACGATGTTCTCCTCCTTGCCGTGCTCCAGGAGGTAGCGCAGGGACGCCTCGATCGGCGCCTTGTCGATGCTCGGCCCGTCGAATAGGTACTGGGTGTCGGGCATGACGGCGAGGGTGAAGCGGCTGCTGTCGGGGTCGGGCCGCCAGGCGGCGGGGGCCGGGGCCGCCTCGGCGGCCGCCGGCAGCGCGAGACCGGCCGTCGCGGCGGCACCCAGAAGCGCCGTCGCCCGCAGGAAACCGCGTCTTCCGGCACCGGCCTGCGCGGCCTCGCCCTGATCGTGCTCATGCGAAACGCACACGTGTGCTCCGTAACACTGCGTAAAAGGTGACAGAGAAGGCGTGGGGGGAGTCAGAGGGCGCGCAGGGTCCAGCTCCAGTGGTGGACGCCCGGTGCGACGAGGTACGACGGTGAGGTGTCGGGCCCGCACGAGGCGGTGCCCAGGCCGCGGTGGGCCGCGTCGACATGGACCACGCACCCCGCCCGTGGGACGAGTTGGTCGTGGTGGGTCACGGCGGTCAGGTCCTCGGCGCGGTGACGGGTCACGGCCACCTGCCGTGGCTCGTCCAGCGCAACCGTGAGACCCGTGGCGTCCGGCGCCGACAGGGTGAACCGCCGTACGCCGTGCCGCCCGCCGCTCTCCTGCGGACGCAGATAGGGGGTGAACAACTCGTCCACCGGGACGGAGTGATGGCCGACGGGCGCGCCGAAGCCGCGGTCCGGATACGACTCCCAGGGGCCTTGCCCGTACCACTCCATCAGGTCGAGACCCGCCACCGTCTCGAACACGGAGCCGACCCGCGCCACATCGACGAGCGCGTCCGGCAGTTCGGCCCGCTCCTCGATGTGGACGCCGGCCTCGACCGGCGTGAACACCTGCACATGACGGACGACGCCCGCCTCCGTCGCGTACTCGGCGTGCACGGTGACCCGCCCCGCCGCCCGGCGGACGTCGGCGACCTTGCGCACGAGCGCGTCCAGCCCCCAGGTCCGCCAGCGCAGGGCCATGCCGCCCAGCTCGTCGTTGTCGGTGGGCGCCCGCCACAGCGAGAGGACGGGTGCGGAAGAGAGCAGGGGATGGAGGAGCAGCCCCTCCCCGTCGACATCGACGGAACGGTTCTGCACGACGGGGGCGGACCGCTTCGGTTCAGCCGCGCGCAGCCGCACCTGCGGCAGACACACCACCGTGCCGCGCGGCGCCCACGGCTCGTCGGCAGCGGTCGTCACCCGCAGCGTCAGCCACGCCTCGCCGCCGCCCTGTGGCAGCTCGAACGGCAGCGGCACCGCCGCCGACTCACCCGGGCGCAGTTCGGGCAGCTCGGCCGGTGCGGTCAGCGTGCCGCCGTCGGCCAGGGCCAGCTCCCACCGGGCGGACAGCCAGTCCAGGCCGCGGAAGTGCTGGTGGTTGCCGATGACGATGCCCTCGTGCCGGAAGCACTCCAGCCGCACCGGCGCAGCGATCTCCCGGTGCTCGTACATCACCGGCTTGGGCGTCCGGTCCGGGAAGACGACCCCGTCCGCGATGAAGGCGCCGTCGTGGATCCGCTCCCCGAAGTCACCGCCGTACGCCCAGCGGTGGCCGGGCGCGGTGACACCGTTGTCGTAGAGTCCGGCGCCCCCTCGCCCGACCGGTCTTCCGTCGTTCACACGTTGCAGGATGCCGTGGTCCCAGAACTCCCAGATGAAGCCGCCCTGAAGACCCGGGGTGGACTCGATGGCCGCCCAGTGGTCCGCGAGCGTGCCGTTGCTGTTGCCCATCGCGTGGGAGTACTCGCACTGGATGAGCGGCTTGGTCTGCTCGCCGGACAGCGCGTGTGCCACGCAGTCCTCCAGCGGGGCGTACATCGGGCAGGCGATGTCGGAGGCGAGTGCCGGATCGGCCCAGCCGAGCTTGGCGGCGCCCTCGTACTGGATCGGCCGCGTCGGGTCGTGCCGGCGTACCCAGCCCGCCGCCGCGTCGTGGTTCGCGCCGTAGTCGGACTCGTTGCCCAGCGACCAGATGAGGACCGAGGGGTGGTTCTTGTCCCGCAGCACCATCCGGGAGACCCGGTCCACGAAGGCGTTCAGATAGCGCGGGTCGTCGGCGATCTCGTGGGCGTGGTCGTGGGACTCGATGTCCGCCTCGTCCACGACGTAGAAGCCGAGCTCGTCGGCGAGGTCGTACAGCGCCGGGTCGCCCGGGTAGTGCGAGGTACGGATCGCGTTGAAGCCGAAACGCTTCAGCACGACCAGGTCGGCGCGCAGGTCGTCCTGCGACACCGTCCGCCCGGTCAGCGGATGGAAGTCGTGCCGGTTGACGCCCCGGACGAACACCCGCTCGCCGTTGACCAGCAGGTCCCGCCCGACGATCTCGACGTCCCGGAAGCCGACGCGGTGGTGCGAGGCGTCGGCGACCGTGCCGTCGGCGCGGTGCAGCCGTACGGTCAGGTCGTACAGCTCGGGCGTCTCGGCGTTCCAGGTGCGCACGTCGGCGACGGTGGTCTGCAGCCGGGCCTCACCGAGGAAGTCGGAGACGCGGTCGTCGTCGGTGTTGACGCGGTCGAACTCGCCGTCCTGCGTGAGCAGTTGACCGTCCAGCTCGCCGCTGACGTACCACCCCTCGGGCAGCGCACCACCCGCGTCCCGCACCCGGCAGTCGACTCTCAGGTCCCCGTACCGTCCCGCCCGCACGGTCACGTCGGCGAGGTGCAGCGGATCCGTCGCGTACAGCAGCACCGACCGGGTGACGCCCCCGTGCCACCACTGGTCCTGGTCCTCGATGTGCGAGGCGTCCGACCACTTCACGACCGTCAGCCGTACGACGGCCCGCTCGCCGGCGTGCACCACCTCCGTCAGATCGAACTCGGCGGCCAGGTGGGAGTCCTTGGAGATGCCGACCGGCCGCCCGTCCACGTGCACGAGGAGCACGCTCTCGGCGGCCCCGACCTGGAGCACGAAACGCCGCCCCGCCCACTCGGCGGGCACGTCCACCGTGCGCTCGTACACACCCGTCGGATTGTCGGCGGGAGACAGTGGAGGGAATTCTGTATACGGCATACGGACGTTGGTGTACTGCGGAAGGTCGTCGGTGTCCTGCATGGTCCAGACACCGGGGACGTACGCCGACGACCAGGCGTCCGTGAGCGGCGCGTCCGGCGCCGGCAGCAGCTGGAAGCGCCAGTCGCCGTCCAGCTTCAGCGCCCCGGCGCGGCGGTCCGTGGCGTTCATCGGCAGCCGCCGCCAGGAGGTCACCTCGGGTGCCTCCCAGGGGCGAAGTGCCAGCAAGGGGTCCATCAGCGGATGGCCCCCTTGCCGAGGTCGCCGATGATCTGCTTGGCGCCGATCGCGAACACGATCAGCAGCGGGATCAGGGCGAGCAGCGCGCCGGTCATCACCATGCCGTAGTCGGTGGTGCCGTGGACGCCGTTCAGCTGGGACAGCGCGACCTGGAGGGTGACGTTGTCCGGGTTGGTGAGGGCGATCAGGGGCCAGGCGTAGTCGTTCCACTGGGCCATGAAGGTGAAGATGCCCAGGAAGGCGAGCCCCGGACGCACGACCGGGAGGGCGACGTGCCAGTACTGGCGCAGGAAGTTCGCCCCGTCGATCTTCGAGGCGTCCAGCAGTTCGTCGTGGATCGCGCTCTGCATGTACTGGCGCATCCAGAAGATGCCGAACGCGTTGGCCGCGGCCGGCACGATCAGCGCTGTCATCGACCCGATCCAGCCGATCTTCGCCATGATCACGAACTGCGGGATGATCGCCATCTGCGTCGGCACCATGAAGATCGCCATCAGCACGACGAACAGCAGCCTGCGGCCCGGGAACTCGAACTTGGCGAAGACGAACGCCGCCAGCGAGTCGAAGAACAGGACCAGGAAGGTCACCGCGCACGCCACCAGCAGCGAGTTGAACATCGAGCCGAAGAAGTCGATGTTGTCGAAGAGACTGCGCACGTTCTGCAGGAAGTGCGAGCCGGGCAGCAGCTTCGGCGGGTAGGAGAAGATCTCGGTCGACGTGTGCGTCGACATGATGATGGCCCAGTAGAACGGGAAGGCCGACAGCAGCAGTCCGATGACGAGGACCGCGTGCAGTGCGATGCCCCGGCGCCGGACACCCTGTATGCCCTTGGGGCGCCTTGTGCCTTGGATGAATGCCATGGTGTTCGGGCCTCCCTAGTCTTCGTCCCGGCGCTGCACCAGCCGCCAGTTGATGATCGAGAAGATGACGACGACGAGGAAGATGCCCCACGCCACGGCGGCGCCGTAGCCGAAGTCGTTGTTGTCGAAGGTCTGCTGGAAGAAGTAGAGGACCATCGTCCGGCCCGCGTGGTCCGGCCCGCCGGAGAACGTCGAGTCGTTCGAGGTGTTCTGCAGCAGGACCTGCGCCTCGGTGAAGCTCTGCAGGCCGGTGACCGTGGAGACCACGAGGACGAACAGCAGGGTCGGCCGCAGCAGGGGCAGCGTGATCCGGAAGAACGTCTGCAGGGGACCGGCGCCGTCCATGCGCGCCGCCTCGTACAGCTCGCCCGGGATGGTCTGCAGACCCGCGAGGAAGATGATCGCGTTGTAGCCGACCCACTGCCAGGTCATCAGTGTCGCGATGGCCACCTTGATGCCCCACGGCGTGTTCAGCCAGGCCACCTGGTCGAGACCCACGGCCTGCAACAGGGCGTTCACCAGGCCGAAGTTGGTGGAGAACACCGAGCCGAAGACGATCGCGATCGCCACCACCGAGGTGACGTTCGGCAGGAAGTAGGCGAACCGGTAGACGTTCTTGAAGCGGACCGCCGCGTTGAGCATCACGGCCGTGACCATCGCCAGGAAGATCATGGGGAAGGTGGCCAGCGCCCAGATGATGACGGTGTTGCCGATCGAGCTCCAGAAGTCGCTGTCGCTCAGCAGGTACCGGTACTGCGACAGGCCCGCCCACTCCATCGAGCCGAGGCCGTCCCAGCGGTGGAAGGAGAGGTAGAGCGAGAAGCCGACGGGGATCAGACCGAACGCGAGGAACAGCAGATAGAACGGGGAGATCGCGGCATACAGGTGCCAGTATTTGCGCCACCCGTTCTTCGGCCGCACGGCGGGCGGGTCCGCCAGGACCACGGGGGGCTTCTCCAGGGCGGGGACGGTGGCCATCAGTAGCTCACCCCCAGGTGCTTCGCGATCCGCCGGCACTTGCTCATGGCGTCACTCCAGGCCTTCTCCGGGTCCTTGCCGAGGACGCCGACGTTCTTGATCTCGTCCTTGATGGGCTGCCCGAGCGCCACGTCGAAGGGGCTGTTGTAGGCGACCACGATCTTCTGCGCGGCGGGCCCGAAGACGTCCGTCGTCACCTGGCCGCCGAAGAACGGGTCGGGTTCGCGCAGTTGCCTCAGGCCGTACGAGGCCGGAGTGGAGGGGAACAGACCCGCGTCGACGTAGCCCGAGGCCTGGTTGGCCGCGTCGAGCATCCACGCGATGATCTCGAAGGCCTGCTCGGGCTCCCGGCACGCCTTGGTGATCGACAGGAACGAGCCGCCGTTGTTGGAGGGCCGCACCGGCATGTCCGCGATCCGCCACTTGCCCTTGGTCTTCGGGTTGCCGTTCTTGATGTCGTACGTTGCCCAGGAGGCGCCGAGCTGACTGGGCAGTTTGCCGGAGTCCACCGCCGAGATCTGGTCCGGGGTGCCGGTGACCAGGTTGGAGACGATCCGGCGCCGCTTGGCCTCCACGGCGAGTGCCCAGGCGCCCCGCACGTGCTCCTGGTCGCCGATGAAGTTCCGGTCCTTGTCGACGTACCGCTTGCTGCCCTGCTGCACCACGTTCTCGAAGACGCTGTTGACGTCGGTGAGCAGGGAGGTTCCCGGAATCCGTTTCCGGAGCCGCTCGCCCGCCGCGAAGAACTTCTCCCAGGTGTTCAGCTCCCGGGACACGTCGGCGGGCTCGTACGGCAGTCCCGCCTTGCGGAAGATTTCGTACTGGTAGAAGTGCGCGACCGGACCGCAGTCGATGGGGAAGCCCACCATCGAGCCGTCGTCGGCGATGCCCTGGTCCCATTTCCAGGACAGGTACTGGCTCCTGTACTTCTCCGCGCCCAGGGTCCGCAGGTCCACGAACTGGTCCGCGTTGGGCAGGTAGGACGCCATGTCCTCGCCCTTGAGGCCGGCGATGTCGGGGACATGGGCGCGTCCGGCCATCGTGGTGATCAGTTTGGACCGGTAGTAGCCGCCGATCTTGATGGCCCGGAGGTCGACCGCGCTGTCGTAACGGGCCTTGGCCTTCGCGACGACCGTGTCGCCCAGGCCGCCGTCCCAGTACCACAGGACCATGTTCCGGCCGGTCGAGCCGGTCGGAACGGCACAGCCGGACGCCAGGCCGCCCAGCGCCGTGGCCGCCGTGCCGGCCAGGCCCGCGCGCAGCAGGCCTCTTCGTGAGAGCCGCACAGCTCCCACCGCCTTTCAAATCTCTTCGGGACTTCGCATACGAGGGGGGGATGTCGCGGGTTCTGCGAGTGCGGGGATCACTGCTGCCGTGCGGGCGGCGTGACGGGCGCGTACCGCACGGGAGGGCCGGGATCGTCCGGGAGCCGCTCCGCCAGGAAGCCGTACGCCCGCTTCAGCGCGGGGTCGGTGAGCGAGCGCCACCAGCGGTCGACGCCGTACCAGCCGGGGGCCGCCAGCGCGCCACCGTGATGCCGTACGGACAGACCCGCGGCCAGTACGGCGAACCGCAGCCGCTCCTCCAGCGGCCAGCCGCCGAGCGAGGCGGCGACGAAGCTCGCGCCGAAGACGTCCCCGGCGCCCGTCGCGTCCAGGACGTCGATGTCCAGGGCGGGGACGTCCACGTACTCGCCGGTCGTCTGGTCGACGGCGACGGCGCCGTCGCCGCCCCGCGTGACCACGGCGACGGGCACCAGCTCGGAGAGCGTGCCGAGGGCCGCGACCGCGCTGTCGGTTCGGGTGTAGGCCATCGCCTCGGCCTCGTTGGGGAGGAAGGCGTGGCAGAGGGAGAGCTGGTCGAGGAGGTCGGTGGACCACTGCTGGGTGGGGTCCCAGCCGACGTCGGCGTAGATCCGGGTGCCGTTCGCGGCGGCCTTGGCGAGCCAGGCGCGCGGTTCGGCCTCCAGGTGCACGAGGGCCGTGAGCGCCTCGGGCGGGTCGCCCATCAGCGCGTCCTGCGAGTACGGCGGTTCCTGGCCGTGGGTGACCAGGGCACGGTCGTGTCCGTGAGCGAGCGCGACGGTGACCGGGGTGTGCCAGCCGTCCGCGACGCGCGAGAGCGAGAGGTCGACGCCTTCCTGACCGGCGAGGATCTCCTGGCAGTAGGCGCCGTAGAAGTCGTCGCCGAACACCGTGGCCAGGGAGGTTCTCAGACCGAAGCGGGAGGCGGCGACGGCCAGGTTGGCGATGCCGCCGGGCCCGCAGCCCATGCCGGCCGTCCAGATCTCCTCGCCCGGCGTCGGCGGCCCGCCCAGACCGGTGAGGACGAGGTCGTAGAAGAGCAGCCCGGTCAGCAGCACCTCGGGCCGGTCGTCGTCCACGCGCGCATCCTCTCGTCTGGAGAGTCTCGTCAAAACTCTTCATTTCGGTGACCGGAATCGTGCGCCGATCGGCGACATTGGTCAAGACCTCAGCAGAAGTGAGCATAGAAATGATTGAAGATGACGAGTAGTGTTCACGTCGTGCTGGCAGAACGACGACATCAACTCATCCTGCGGGCCCTGCGCTCAGGTGGCCCCGCAGCCGTGACCGATCTCTCCGAGCAGCTGGGTGTGAGCCCCGCCACGATCAGGCGCGACCTGGTCAAACTCGAGGAGGACGGCCTGCTGACGCGGGTGCACGGCGGGGCCGTGGCCGACGAGGGTGACCAGCCCTTCGCCGAGGTCGCCGAGGTGCGGGTGGCCGAGAAGGACGCCATAGCCGCGCACGCGGCCGCCATGGTGGCCGACGGGCAGTCGGTACTGCTCGACATCGGCACCACCGCCTACCGCCTGGCCAGACAGCTGCACGGCCGCCGCCTCACCGTGATCACCAGCAACCTGGTGGTCTACGAGGAGCTCGCCGACGACGAGGGCATCGAGCTGGTGCTGCTCGGCGGCATGCTCCGCCGCGAGTACCGCTCCCTGGTCGGCTTCCTCACCGAGGACAACCTGCGCCAGCTGCACGCGGACTGGCTCTTCCTCGGCACCAGTGGAGTGCGGCCGGGCGGGCAGGTGATGGACACGACGGTCGTCGAGGTCCCGGTGAAGCGGGCCATGATCAAGGCCAGTGACAAGGTCGTCCTGCTCGCCGACTCGGCGAAGTTCCCGGGTACCGGTATGGCGCAGGTCTGCGGTCCCGAGGAGCTGGACGCGGTGGTGACGAACGCGCCGGTGAACGCGGCGACCCGGTCCTCCCTGGAGGAGGTCGGCGTCGACGTGGTCCTGGCGGGAGAACCAGGAAAGGCGGGCGCAGCGTGAAGCTGACGATTCTGGGCGGCGGCGGATTCCGGGTGCCGCTCGTGTACGGGGCGCTGCTGACGGACCGCGCCGAGGGCCGGGTCACGGAAGTCGTTCTGCACGATCTGGACGACAGTCGACTGTATGCAGTCGCCCGTGTACTGGATGAGCAGGCCGCCGCCGTGCCCGACGCCCCCCGGGTGACCGCCACCACCGACCTCGACGAGGCCCTGCGCGGCGCCGACTTCATCTTCTCCGCGATCCGGGTCGGCGGCCTGGAGGGCCGCGCCAACGACGAGCGGGTGGCGCTGGACGAGGGTGTCCTTGGGCAGGAGACGGTCGGCGCGGGCGGCATCGCCTACGGTCTGCGGACGGTCCCGGTCGCCGTCGACATCGCGCAGCGCGTGGCCCGCCTCGCCCCCGACGCCTGGGTCATCAACTTCACCAACCCGGCCGGACTGGTCACCGAGGCCATGTCCCGCCATCTCGGCGACCGCGTCATCGGCATCTGCGACTCGCCGGTCGGCCTCGGCCGCCGTATCGCCCGCGTCCTCGGGGCGGACCCGAAGGAGGCCTGGATCGACTACGTCGGTCTCAACCACCTCGGCTGGGTCCGCGGCCTGCGCGTCGCCGGCCGCGACGAACTCCCGCGACTGCTCGCCGACCCCGACCTGCTCGGCTCCTTCGAGGAGGGCAAGCTCTTCGGCGTCGACTGGCTCCGGTCCCTGGGTGCGATCCCCAACGAATACCTGCACTACTACTACTTCAACCGGGAAGCCGTCCGCTCCTACCAGCAGGCCGAGAAGACCCGCGGCGCCTTCCTCGCCGACCAGCAGGCCCGCTTCTACGAGGAGATGAAGCGTCCCGACGCGGCGGCCCTGACCGCCTGGGACCGCACCCGCGCCGAGCGCGAGGCCACCTACATGTCCGAGAACCGGGAGACGGCGGGAGCGGGGGAGCGCGACGCGGACGACCTGTCCGGCGGCTACGAGAAGGTGGCCCTCGCGCTGATGCGGGCCATCGCCCGTGACGAGCGCACGACCCTGATCCTCAACGTGCGCAATCAGGGCACCCTCTCGGTGCTCGACGCGGACGCCGTCATCGAGGTGCCCTGCCTGGTCGACGCCAACGGCGCCCATCCGGTCGCCGTCGCCCCGCTGCCCGACCACGCCACCGGCCTGGTCTGCTCGGTCAAGGCGGTCGAACGCGAGGTGCTGGCCGCCGCCGAGGCCGGCTCCCGTGCGACGGCCGTGAAGGCGTTCGCACTGCACCCGCTCGTCGACTCCGTGAACGTCGCGCGCAAACTGGTGGACGGATACACCTCGGTCCATCCCGGCCTGGCGTACCTCAAGTAAGCGCTTTCCCCTTCCTGGTTTCCTGGAGACTTCCATGCACGACGAACGCCGCCGGATCGAGGAGCGCGTCGAGCGCGTCCACACCCAGCGCATCAAGCCCGCGATCTACGCGGCCACCGTCCCCTTCGACGTCGAGGCCTGGCAGGCGCCCGGGGAGCCGGTCCCCTTCGCGGAGGCCGCCGCCGCGCCCTACGAGCCCTTCGCGATGGACACCTCGTGGGGCCCGCCCTGGGGCACCACCTGGTTCCGCATGCGCGGCCAGGTGCCCGCCGAGTGGGCCGGCAAGCGTGTCGAGGCGGTCATCGACCTCGGCTTCGTGGGGGACTGGCCCGGCAACCAGGCCGAGGCACTGGTCCACCTCACGGACGGGACACCCCTGAAGGCGGTCAACCCGCTCAACCAGTACGTGCCGATCGCCAACCCCGCGACGGGCGGCGAGACGATCGACTACCTGGTCGAGGCGGCCTCCAACCCCGACATCCTCGCCGACAACTTCTCGGCCCCGACCCTGATGGGCGACGTCCTGACGGCGGGCGACAAGCCGCTGTACACCTTCCAGCGCGCCGACATCGCCGTCCTCGACGAGGAGGTCTTCCACCTCGACCTGGACCTCCAGGTGCTGAGCGAACTCATGGTCCACCTCGGCGAGCACGAACCGCGCCGGCACGAGATCATGCACGCCCTGGACCGGGCCATGGACACCCTGGACCTGGACGACGTCTCCGGCAGCGCCGCCGCCGTCCGCGAGGTCCTCGCCCCCGTCCTCGCCCGGCCCGCCCACGCCAGCGCCCACACCGTCTCCGGCGTCGGCCACGCCCACATCGACTCCGCCTGGCTGTGGCCGATCCGCGAGACCAAGCGCAAGACTTCACGCACCTTCTCCAACGTGACGTCCCTGGCCGACGAGTACGAGGACTTCATCTTCGCCTGCTCGCAGGCCCAGCAGTACGAGTGGGTGCGCGACAACTACCCCCACGTGTGGGCCCGCATCCAGGACTCGGTGAAGAAGGGCCAGTGGGCCCCGGTCGGCGGCATGTGGGTCGAGGCCGACGGCAACCTGCCCGGCGGCGAGGCCATCGCCCGCCAGCTGGTCCACGGCAAGCGGTTCTTCATCGAGCACTTCGGCGTCGAGACCAAGGGCGTCTGGCTGCCGGACTCCTTCGGCTACACCGCCGCCTACCCGCAACTCGCCAAGCTCGCCGGCAACGAGTGGTTCCTCACCCAGAAGATCTCCTGGAACCAGACCAACAAGTTCCCCCACCACACCTTCTGGTGGGAGGGCATCGACGGCACCCGCATCTTCACCCACTTCCCTCCGGTCGACACCTACAACGCCCGCTTCAGCGGCGAGGAGATGGACCGCGCGGTGCGCAACTACCGCGAGAAGGGCGGCGGTACGCGCTCCCTGGCGCCCTTCGGCTGGGGCGACGGCGGTGGCGGCCCCACCCGCGAGATCATGGAACGGGCGCGCAGGCTGGCCGACCTGGAAGGATCGCCGAAGGTCGTCGTCGAGCACCCCGACACGTTCTTCAGGACCGCCCGCGAGGAGTACCCGGACGCGCCGGTGTGGGTCGGTGAGCTCTACCTGGAGCTCCACCGGGCCACCTACACCTCCCAGGCCCGCACCAAGCAGGGCAACCGGCGCAGCGAACACAGGCTCCGCGAGGCCGAGCTGTGGGCGACGACGGCCGCACTGCACGCGCCGGGCTACGCGTACCCGTACGAGAAGCTCGACCGCCTGTGGAAGACGGTCCTCCTGCACCAGTTCCACGACATCCTGCCGGGCTCCTCGATCGCCTGGGTGCACCGGGAGGCGGAGGCCGAGTACGCGCGCGTCGCCGAGGAGCTGGAGGCGCTGACGGCCGAGGCGGTCGCCGCGCTGGGCGCCGGTGGCACCCGCGTGTTCAACACCAGCCCGTACGACCGCGCGGAAGTCGTCCGCACGGCCGACGGCGCACCGGCGTACGTGGAGGTGCCCGCGAACGGCAGCGCTTCCCTGACCGACGCCGGGCCCGCGCAGCCGGTGCGGGCCGAGGGGCTGACCCTCGACAACGGGCTCGTGCGTGTACAGATCACAGAAGACGGCACACTGTCTTCTGTATACGATCTACGGTCGAGTCGTGAAGTGCTCGCCGGTAAGGGCAACCTGCTCCGCCTGCACACCGACCTCCCGAACTACTGGGACGCCTGGGACATCGACAAGCACTACAAGAACCGCTACAAGGACCTGCTGACCGCCGACTCCGTCGAGGTCGTCTCGCAGGGCCCCCTGCTCGGCGCGATCCGCGTCACACGGTCCTTCGGCAAGGGCTCGACCATCACCCAGACCATCACCGTCCGCGCCGACAGCCCCCGCATCGACTTCGAGACCGAGATCGACTGGCACGAGGCCGAGAAGATCCTCAAGGCGGGCTTCCCGGTGGACGTCCGGGCGGCGCACTCCTCCGCGGAGATCCAGTTCGGCCACGTCCAGCGGCCCACCCACACCAACACCAGCTGGGAGTCGGCCCGCTTCGAGGTCTCCGGCCACCGCTGGGTGCACATCGGCGAGCCCGGCTACGGTGTCGCGGTCATCAACGACTCGACGTACGGCCACGACGTCTCCCGCACGGTCCGCGAGGACGGCGGTACGACGACCACGGTCGCCCTCAGCCTGGTGCGCGCCCCGCGCATCCCGGACCCCGAGGCCGACCAGGGCAAGCACACGTTCACGTACTCCCTGCTCCCGGGCGCCACGATCGGCGACGCGGTCGCCGAGGGCTACGCCCTCAACCTGCCGCTGCGCGTGGCGAACGCGGCGGGCGCCCCGGAGCCGGTCGTGTCCGTGGCCGGCGAGGGCGTCACCGTCGAGGCGGTCAAGCTCGCCGACGACGAGTCCGGTGACGTGGTGGTCCGCCTCTACGAGTCGCGCGGCGGCCGTGCCCAGGGTGTGCTGAGCACCGGATTCCCGCTCGCCGGTGCCCAGGTGACCGACCTGCTCGAGCGGCCGCTGCCGGACGAGACCGCGCAGGTCGACGGCGAGGGCGCGGTCGCGGTGTCGCTGCGCCCCTTCCAGGTTCTGACGCTCCGTCTGCAGCGCGGTACCACCGGCCTGTAACCACCGGCCCCAGGGGCGGGCGCGCTCACCGCGTCCGCCCCTTTCCCGCAGTGTCCGAAGTCCGAAGTCCCTTGTCCTGTCGAGGAGTTCAGCCGTGCCCATGCAGCCGTGGTTCACCGACGCCAAGTTGGGGATCTTCGTCCACTGGGGGATCTACGCCGTCGACGGCGTCCAGGAGTCCTGGTCGTTCTACGACGACATCGTGCCGCACGACCAGTACATGTCCCAGCTCGACCGCTTCACCGGCGCCCGCTACGACCCGCGCGCCTGGGCCGACCTCTTCGCCCGGGCAGGCGCGAGATACGCCGTCCTCACCAGCCGCCACCACGACGGAGTCGCCCTGTGGGACACCGCGTACGGCGATCTGAACCTAGGGCGCGACTACCTCACCGGCTACGCCGACGCCCTGCGCGACAAGGGCCTCAAGGTGGGCCTGTACTACTCGCACTCCGACTGGAACCACCCCGACTACGCCACCACCCGCAAGCCGGGCCGCCCGCCGGAGATGGAGGACAACCGCTACTCCGAGTGCTCGGCCGAGGACGAGGACCTGGTGGCCTGGGAGCGGTTCATCGCCTACCGCGACGGCCAGATCCGGGAGCTGGCCTCCCGCTACCGGCCCGACCTGATGTGGTTCGACGGCGAGTGGGACCGCAGCGAGGAGCAGTGGCGCATCAAGGAGCTCGCCGCCCTCATCCGCTCGTACACTCCCGAGGTCGTCTTCAACGCCCGCATGCTCAGCGAGGGCGACTACGCCACCCCCGAGCAGGGCGCTCCCATCGAACCCCCGAACGGGCCCTGGGAGTTGTGCCTGACGATCAACGACTCGTGGGGCTACCAGCACCATGACCACAACCACAAGTCGCTCACCCAGCTGATCCGCTACTTCACCGAGACCATCGGCGGGGGCGGCAACCTCCTTCTCGACGTCGGCCCGAGGGAGGACGGCACCATCCCCGAGCCTCAGGTCGAGCGCCTCGAGGGCCTGGGGGAGTGGATCCGCAAGCACTCCGAGGCCGTGTACGGGACGGTGCGCGGGCTTCCGGCCGGGCACCACTACGGACCCAGCACCCTCTCCGCCGACCGCCGCACGCTCTATCTCACGCTGTACGACATCCCGCGCGCCGAGATCGGTGTCCGCGGCCTGGTCACGCCGGTCCGCAGGGTCACCGTCCTCGGCACCGGCACCGAGCTCGCCCATCGCGTGGTCGGCGGGCTCCACGAGGCCGTCGGCGTGCTGTGGATCGACCCGCCCGCAGCCGCCGACCTCGACCCGCACGCCACGGTCCTCGCGGTCGAGCTGGACGGCGAGGTGGAGCTGTACCGCGGGTCGGGCCGCTCATGAGACGCGTTCCCGACAAGAATCAGGACGACCACCAGGACGCGGTCGTCACGTCCCGTGGGAGAGCCTCATGCTCGATCACTGGACCACGGCAGCGAGAACAAGAGATGGGGCTGTCCGGCCGGGTGAACGAGGCGTGCGGCAGCGGCCCGCGGGTGAGTGCGCGCAACGCCGGGGAAGCCCAGGACGCCGGGCAAGCCCAGGACGCCGAGGACGCCCAGGACTAGGCCGGTGCGATCGCCGAAGCTGAAGCCGAGGCCGTCGCGGAAGCCGTGGTGTCGGACTCCGCGGTGACCGGCTCCACCGACTGGGGGGCCGACGCCGGGACCGCGGGCAGCGGGTCGTGTACCTCCGCGCGCTGGTGCGGGAGAGACACCGGACGCAGCTGACGCGGTCCCGACACCACCGTGTAGTCCTGCCCCAGGAACGGCGGCACGACCTCGCCCGGGTCCTCGCCCAGCGCCAACTGCACAGCGGCCCAAGGCGCGTTGACGCCGCACAGGGACAGCTGGTGCAGCCCGCCGGCCGGACGGGTGTTCACGTCCATGAGGACGGGCGTGTCGCCGTACATCCGGAACTGGATGTTGGACAGGTAGTGCAGCCCGAACCCCTCCGCGATCAGCCGCGCCGGCTCCAGCCACTGCTCGTGCAGCGTGAACCCGCGACGGCGGCCGTTCTTCGTACGGCCCACGGCCATCCGGACCCGGTTGTCGGGGCCGGTGAGGCAGTCCACCGACACCTCCGGCTGCTCCAGCCTCGGCATGACCAGCCAGTCGACCGGCTCGTCCTGCTCGTCGGCCTCCTCGAGGGCCCCCAGCACCAGGTCCATCGGGACGTACGGGCTCGGGAAGCCGTTGAGGTGCATGAGCGAGAAGGGGGTGCGCGTGATCACGCGGAAGCCCACCCCGCCCGCACCGGACGCCGGCTTGAAGCACGCCTTGTGGCCGCCCGCCTCCAACTCCTCGACAGCGGCGACGAGTTCGTCCGCGTTGCGCACCCGCCACCACGGCGGCACCGGCGCGCCGATCGCCTGGACCGCCTCGTAGGCGATCACCTTGTCGTGGAAGACGGCCACGGCCTCGGGTGGCGGTGCGAGCAGTGCCGTACCGGCCGCCTCGAAGTCGGCGCGGTGGGCCACGATCGCCGACTGGTGCAGCCGGGGCACGAACACATCGATGCCGCGCCGGGCGCACTGGTCGAGCGCGTACTCGACGTACGCCGCCGGGGACAGGCCCTCCGGCTCCAGGTCGGCGGTGTCGGCCGCGGCCAGTACGGGGGAGTCCGCGTCTCCGTGCGTGGCATGGATCTCGACGGCGCGATCGCTGGGATTTCGCCGCAGCTGATCCATGAAGAACACGTTCTCCGCGTACGTGCGGTTGAGCCAGACGCGTACGCGAGAGACCATGCAGGCCGCCTTTCACTGTTCGCGGGCAGGGCGGAGCACGCCCGTGCCCGGGCAGGGTGGTTGGAGGGACACCAAACCGCCCCCGTGTGAGGGGACGTTCATGGGTGGTGTTGGGGCGATCATACGGCTTCGAAGGGGTGCCGCGTGCAACGCCCGTGTTACGGAATTTCCGATCATGATGGCTCCGGTGGTGACGCGCACCGAGCGGGGGCGCGTCACCAGGCGGTCGGCGGAAGATCGGCCGACTCGGTCCGCCCTTGTCCTCGGGAGGGCGACTGTGTTCTCGTGGTTCCCTTCGAGTGCTCACAGGGGGCGAGAAGTGACGTCGACGGCCGGCGGTGCCGGACAACTGCTGGCCATCAGCGACCTGCACATCGGGTACGAGGAGAACCGCGCGCTCGTCGAACGCATGCGCCCCGGGACGGACGAGGACTGGCTCCTGGTGGCCGGCGACGTCTCGGAGACCGTGTCCGACATCCGCTGGGCCCTGGAAACCCTCGCCGGCCGCTTCCGCAAGGTCCTCTGGGCCCCCGGCAACCACGAACTGTGGACCCACCCGAAGGACCCCGTCACCCTGCGCGGCGTCGCCCGCTACGACCACCTGGTCGCCCTGTGCCGGGAACTCGGCGTGACGACCCCCGAGGACCCCTACCCCGTGTGGGACGGCCCCGGCGGCCCGGTCGTCGTCGCTCCCCTGTTCCTGCTGTACGACTACTCGTTCCTGCCGGCCGGCTGCGCGACCAAGGAACAGGGGCTCGAGTACGCGCACGGCACGGGCATCGTGTGCAACGACGAGTACCTGCTGCACCCCGACCCGTACCCGTCCCGCGAGGCCTGGTGCCGGGCCCGGGTCGCCGAGACCGAACGCAGACTCGCCGCCCTGCCAGGCGACCTTCCCACCGTCCTCGTCAACCACTACCCACTCGACCGGCACCCCACGGACGTCCTGTGGTACCCCGAGTTCGCCATGTGGTGCGGCACCAGCCGCACCGCCGACTGGCACCGCAGATTCCGCGTCGAGACCATGGTCTACGGCCATCTCCACATCCCGCGGACCACCTGGCACGAGGGCGTCCGCTTCGAAGAGGTGTCCGTGGGGTACCCCCGCGAGTGGCGCAAACGCCCGGAAGCGCCGGGGCGGCTGCGCCGGATCATGCCGAGTGAGGCGGGGGCGCGGTGATCGGGGAACTGCTGCCGGCCACCGTGGTGGCCGTGGAGGCGTACGGCCACGACGAGCCCGCGAACGCGTGGCTGTACCCGGAGGAAGAGGCCGTCATGGTGAAGGCGGTGCCCAAGCGGCGCCGCGAGTTCGCCGTCGTGCGCGGCTGTGCACGCCGGGCGATGGAGAAGCTCGGCGTGCCGCCGCAGCCCGTCCTGCCCGGGGAACGCGGCGCCCCGCGCTGGCCGGCCGGCCTCACCGGCAGCATGACCCACTGCGACGGATACAGCGCCGCCGCCCTGGTCCGCACCACCGACCTGGCCTCGCTGGGCATCGACGCCGAACCGGACGGGCCGCTCCCGGACGGTGTCCTGACGTCGGTGGCGCTGCCCGCGGAGCTGGACCGGGTGCTCCGGCTCTCCCGGGACCACCCCGGCACCCACTGGGACCGGCTCCTGTTCAGCGCCAAGGAGTCCGTCTACAAGGCGTGGTTCCCCCTCACCGGGAAGTGGCTGGACTTCAGCGAGGCCGACATCGAGTTCGTCGTAGGCCGCGTCGGACCCGCAGGAGCCGTAGGACCCGTGGGACCCGACTCCGGCCCCGGTGAGCGGCTGAGCGGTACCTTCCGTGCCGAACTCCTCGTACCGGGACCCTCGGTGGGCGGTCGGCGGCTCGGGCACTTCGAGGGGCGCTGGACCGCCCGTCGGGGGCTGGTGGCGACGGCGGTCGCGGTGCCGCACGGCTGAAGCCCCCATGCGGCACGCCCGACACCTTCCGCGCTACGGCTCCGGCGGGCACCAGGTGTGCAGCAGCCGGAAGAACGCCTCCTCGTTGCCCGCCAGCCCCGCCCGGGCCAGGGCCCGTTCCGTCTCGGCGAGCACGGCGGGCGCAACGACAGGTGGTCGCGCGGCCTCCGGCGGGCCTGGCGCCACGTCGAAAGCAGCTCGCACGGTGTGCAGCAGCCGCAGATAGGCCTGTACGGCGGTGCGCTCGCGGTCGGTCAGTACGGCGGTGGGCATCGCGCGGCTCTCCCCATGTCGGCGTCGTCGGTCGCGCCCCGGACGGGGCACACGTCCAGCTTGCCGTCCACCACTGACAATCCGGCCCCGCTACGGGGCGGTTCGCCCGCTTAGCGGAGGCGAAACCTCACCGAAATCCCCTGGGGGAATGCGCCCCTACGCTGGAGTGAAGGGCTTTCGAGCGAGGAACTCCCGGCCGCCGAGACACGGCCGGGGAACGGGAGGCGAGCGAGTGGTGGACGCCCCGCGACGTCACCCCGCGCGCACCGTACGGCTGCGCCCGGTGGGCGACGCAGAACTCGAGTTGCAGTACCGCGTCGTGCACGGCTACCGCCGTGCCTTCCGCGTGGCCGGCGAGGGACCCGCGCTGGTGCTCATCCACGGCATCGGCGACTCCTCGGCGACCTGGGCCGAACTGATCCCGGACCTCGCCCGCACCCACACCGTGATCGCCCCCGATCTGCTCGGCCACGGCGACTCGGACAAACCGCGCGCCGACTACTCGGTCGCCGCGTACGCCAACGGGGTGCGCGACCTGCTCACCACCCTCGGCATCGAGTCCGCGACCCTCGTCGGGCACTCGCTGGGCGGAGGCGTGGCGATGCAGTTCGCCTACCAGTTCCCGGAGCGCACCGAACGGCTCATCCTGGTCAGCGCGGGCGGCGTCGGCCGCGAGGTCAATCCCGTCCTGCGGATGGTGTCCCTGCCCGGTGCCCACCTCATGCTCGCCGGCCTCCGCCTGCCCGGCATGCGCCTGCAAGTGGGCCTCGCCGTACGCCTGATGAAGCTCCTCGACACCGACCTCGGCCAGGACGCCCCCGAACTGCTCACCCTCGTCGACGCGCTGCCCGACGAGACCTCCCGCAACGCCTTCATCCGCACCCTGCGCGCGGTCGTCGACTGGCGCGGCCAGGTCGTGACCATGCTCGACCGCTGCTATCTCACCGAAGGCATGCCGACGATGCTGCTGTGGGGCGACCGGGACAGCGTGGTGCCGGTACGGCACGCGTACGGCGCGCACGAGGCGATGCCGGGCAGCCGCCTGGAGATCTTCGAGCAAGCCGGCCACTTCCCGTTCCACACCGACCCCGCCCGTTTCGTCTCCCTCGTCGAGGAGTTCACCGCCGGCACGGAACCGGCCCACTGGAGCCGCGAACACTGGCGCGACCTGCTCCGCTCCGGCCGCCCCGGCACCTCGGCCGGCCGCCCGGACACCGCCCGCAGCCGGGCTGTGGAACGCGGCCTGCGCGAAGCCAGCGAACGCAGCGCGACGTGAATCACTGCTCGATCGCCTGCGGGGCGCCCTGTGCCGGCGCCTGGGGACAGACGGACGTGGTGGGCTCTCGCCGTCGGACGGCGTGGTCAGGCGGGCCCGGCCTTCAGCCCTGCGGTCCCAGGTAGCCGAGTGACGCCTCGATCCGGCCCGCCAGATGATCGCGCTGCACCGGACCCCGCAGCGACGAACCGGCGAGCCAGGTGCGGCACTTGCTGGCGAGGAGCAGGCCGAAGCGCTCGGCCTCTCTCTCGTCGGCCTGGTCGAAGCGGCTGCGGGCGGCCACCTTCAGTACCGTCGCCTGCAGGTCCGCGTCGTCGCACAGTAAACGGGCCGCGACCGCCGCGCCCTCGACGTGATGGCTGCAGTGCCCGGCCTTCATGTGCCACAGCTCGTGGCCGAGGATCACCAACTGGTGGTCGGGCGCGGTGCGTTCCTCGATCACGACGAGATCCTGGTCGGCCATGTCGAGCCACAGTCCGCTGGCCGTGCCGGGTGGGAAGGCGGACGTCCGGAAGTGGACCGGGCGGCCGCGCCGTCTGCTCATCGCGTCGCACAGGGCGCCGTACAGGTCCGCGGGCCGCGCCGGTGCCGGAAGGGTCAGCTCCGCGACCAGCTCGCCGCACAGGCGGCGCATTTCCTTACCAGTGCCCACAGTTCTCCCCCGGATCACGACTCGGGCCGCTTGACACTCTCCAAGAGCATGTCCAGCCACTCCGCCACCTTGTCGCGGTGCTGGTCGGTGGGCAGCTGTGCGGCCCGCCAGGCGATCCCGCGGACGCCGTGGTCCTGCAACAGCCGCTCCAGCGGATCGACGGCGGCCGCGGCCGCCTCCCGCTCACGGTCGGCGAGCTTCTGCAGGAGTTCCTGTTCGGTGCGCTGCAGCGTGCCCGCCAGCGCCTCGGGGTCCTCGGCGGTGAGGAAGCCGGCGTGCACCCGGAAGAAGCGCTGGATGGCGTCGCAGTGCTCCATGGTGGGGCGCCGGTCGCCGTTGATGAGCGCGCCGGCCTGCTGCCGGGACATGCCGGCGCCGTCGGCGATCTCCTGCTGGGTGTACTTGCGCCCGTTCGCCTTGAGCCGGGTGCGGCGCAACAGGTCCAGGCGTTGCAGGAACCGTGCCTGCACATCGGGCTCGCCCGCGGGCCGGCCGCTGAGCAACGCCTTGACCACCGGTTCGGTCACGCCGGAGGCGACCGACAGGCGGCCGGTGTCGAAGACCTCCGCGTGCGGCACGCCGAGCCGGTCCGCGAGCGCGGCGACGCGGACGACGACGGCCGGCAGCACAGTCGACGCCACGTCGCCCGGACCCTCGAGACCTTCCGACACCGACAGATCTCCTACGTTTCTCACTGGCTTCTCACAAGCGGTTGCCGTGAACATCCCGGAGAGTATCGGGTTGTTCGAACTCACATCCAGGTCTCGCCACAACTGTGGCCAATTTCAGCCGTCAACAGCCGCGGAATGCCACGATAGTTGACACGACTTGCGTCGGGGCAGCAGGATCAACACCGCCGCGAGAAGGCCGCATAGGCAAGAGGGGTGACCTCCCGATGGCGTATCAGGCAGGTGGGCAGCCGTCGGTACCGCGGCCCGTCCCCGAGAGTCTTGAGGCACAGGCGTATCTCCAGGACTACGCCACCCTTCTGGATGCCGTCTCCTTTCCGTCCGTCGTCCTCGACCACCGCTGGGACGTCGTCCTGGCCAACACCGCTTTCGCGTCACTTTTCGGCGGTGTGGGTCCCCATCCGACGGCGATGCCGGACGACAACTTCCTGCGATTCGTCCTCTTCCACCCGGACGCGAGCCAGGTCCTCGGCGAGCACGAGTCGCGCTGGTGCCTGCCGATGCTGGCGCACTTCGCCGCCGCCGTGGAGCGACACGGCCACGACCACGGACTCCAGTCGATCCGCCGGGACATCGCCCAGGATCCGATCATGGAGGCCGCCTACCGGCAGGGCCTGCCGCACTGGATCCGCGCCGTCGGCGAGCAGGCCGTCGCACTCGACGGCGCGGTCCGCCCGCTGAAGCACCCCGATCCGCGCTGGGGCGTCACCGAGTGCCGGGTCGTCGACGAGACGCCGAGGACCCTGGCGGAGATGGGCTACAGCCGGCTGACGCTGGTCCTGCGCTCCGCCCGCCGCGCGGCGCCCCCGGCGCGACGGACGGTGCGTCCGCGCCGTCCGGCGAGCCACCTCAGCGTGGTGCCCGTCCCCGAGGTCTGACGGGCACCGTCGGCGTTCAGGTCGCCGACGGTGCCTCGTCAATGTGCGTGTCCTGCACGTCGACGCCTGTGCCTTCCGCATGTGGGCAACGTTCCCCGATAGAGAGCTATGTGACATAGTACTGTCGTGAGTAAGCGACTGACCTGCGATGTCGTGGTCGTCGGAGCGGGAATGGTCGGGGCCGCCTGCGCCCTGTACGCGGCCCGGGTCGGCCTCGATGTCACCGTCGTCGACCGCGGACCGGTGGCCGGCGGCACGACCGGCCGCGGGGAGGGCAACCTTCTGGTCTCCGACAAGGAACCGGGGCCGGAGCTGGAGCTCGCACTGCTCTCCGGCCGCCTTTGGGGCGAACTCGAGGAGGAACACGGGAAGTTCGTCGAGTACGAGGCCAAGGGCGGTGTCGTCGTGGCCTCTTCCCCCGGTGGCCTCGCCGCATTGGAGCGTTTCGCCGAAGGGCAGCGTGCCGCCGGAGTCGTCGCCGAAACGGTGGGAGGCGACGCGTTGCACGACCTCGAACCCCACCTCGCTCCGGGCCTGCCGGGAGCCGTCCACTACCCCCAGGACTGCCAGGTGATGCCCGCCCTGGCCGCCGCCCACCTGCTCCGCGCGTCGGGCGCCCGCCTGCTCACCGGCAGGACCGTGACCGGCGTCCCGCGCGCCCCGGACGGAGCCGTGCGCGGAGTCCGCACCGACCAGGGCGACATCCACGCCCCCGCGGTCGTCAACGCGACCGGCACCTGGGGCTCCGATCTGGCCGCCCTCGCCGGAACGTCCCTGCCCGTCCTCCCGCGCCGCGGCTTCGTCCTGGTCACCGAACCGCTCCCGCGCATGGTCCGCCACAAGGTGTACGCCGCCGACTACGTGGCCGACGTGGCCAGCGACTCGGCGGCCCTGCAGACCTCGCCGGTCGTCGAGGGCACGGCGGCCGGCCCGATCCTGATCGGCGCGAGCCGCGAACGCGTCGGATTCGACCGGACGTTCTCGCTGCCGGTCGCAAAGGCCCTGGCGGCGGGCGCGACCCGGCTGTTCCCGTTCCTCTCGGAGGTCCGCGCCCTGCGCGCCTACCTCGGCTTCCGCCCCTACCTGCCCGACCACCTGCCCGCCATCGGCCCCGACCCCCGCGTCCCCGGCCTGCACCACGCCTGCGGCCACGAGGGCGCGGGCATCGGCCTCGCCACCGGTACCGGGCACCTGATCGCTCAGGCGCTGACCGCGCGGACGACCGACCTGGACCTGACTCCGTTCCGGCCCGACCGCTTCACCGAGGAGGCCGCGTGAGCTCTCCCCTGGACCTGGCAGGGGCCCGCCCCGGCCCCGCCTTCACGGTCACCCTGGACGACCGCGAGATCGAGGCACTGCCCGGGCAGACGGTCGCCGCCGCGCTCTGGGCGGCCGGTGTCACCTCCTGGCGCAGCACTCGCGGCGAGGGCCGCCCGCGCGGGGTCTTCTGCGGGATCGGCATCTGCTTCGACTGCCTGGTGACCGTCAACGACCGCCCGAACCGACGCGCCTGCCTGATGCCCCTGCACCCGGGCGACGCCATCCGTACGCAGGAGGGGACGGGACACGATGACTGACCGGCCGCATCTCGCGGTGATCGGCGCGGGGCCGGCCGGTCTCGCCGCCACCGTCGCGGCGGCGGCTCAAGGGGTACGCGTCACGCTGCTCGACTCGGCCGCGGAGGCGGGCGGGCAGTTCTACCGCCGGCCCGCCGCCGGACTGCGCGCCCGCCGCCCGCAGGCCCTGCACCACCAGTGGCGCACCTGGGAGCGACTGCGGGACGGCTTGCGCACCCACGTGACGGCCGGCGCCGTACGGCACTTGGCGGACCATCACGTCTGGTTCGTGGAACGGCACGACGAGGGCTTCACCGTCCACGCCCTGCTCGGCCCCGACCAGGAGGATCCGGTCGAGGTGCGCGCCGACGCCGTCCTCCTCGCCACCGGCGGCTACGAGAAGGTGCTGCCCTTCCCCGGCTGGACCCTCCCCGGCGTCATCACGGCGGGCGGCGCCCAGGCCATGCTCAAGGGCTCCCTCGCGGTGTCCGGCCGCACCGCCGTCGTCGCCGGGACCGGGCCACTGCTCCTGCCCGTGGCGACCGGCCTCGCCGCGGCCGGGGTGGAGGTGGCCGCGCTGGTCGAGTCCGCCGACCCCAAGGCGTTCCTGTGGCGGGCCCGCGCACTGGCCGCCCAGCCGGGCAAGGTCGCCGAAGGCGCCCGGTACGCGACCCGGTTGCTGCGCCGTCGGGTGCGGCTCCTCGCGCGGCATGCCGTCGTCGAGGCGCACGGCACCGAGCGGCTGGAGGCGGTGACCGTCGCCGAGCTCGACGCGGAAGGGCGCGTGCGGCCCGGCACCGGGCGGCGCGTCTGCTGCGACACCCTCGCCGTCGGCCACGGCATGCTGCCGCACACCGACCTCGCCGACACCCTGGGCTGCCGCCTCGACGGGCTGAACGTCCATGTCGACGACGAACAGCGCACCGGCGTACCCGGCGTGTGGGCGGCGGGCGAGACCACCGGCATCGGCGGCTCGGCCCTGTCTCTCGCCGAGGGACAGATCGCCGGCCGCTCCGTCGCGGCCCGCCTGCACGGCACCGAACCCGACCCGCGCGACCGGGCGGCGGCCGTGCGGACCCGCACCCGGCTGCGGGCCTTCTCCGCCGCGTTGGACCGGGTGTACGCGCCGCCCGCGCACTGGGCCGAGCAGGTCACCGACGACACCGTCGTCTGCCGCTGCGAGGAGGTCACCGGCGGTGCGATCCGTGAGGCCGTGACGGAACTCGGCGCCGACGACCTGCGCACCGTGAAGCTGCTGACGCGTGCCGGGATGGGCTGGTGCCAGGGCCGGGTGTGCGGGCCCGCGGTCGCGGGACTCGCCGGGTGCGAACTCGCCCCGTGCCGGGGGCCGTTCGCCCGCCCGGTGCCGCTCGGGGTGCTGGCCCGCGCCGGAGAGTCCGAGGAGGACTGAGCCCAACTCCAGCCCGCTGTTCCAGTTCCCGACCGCTCAGTAAAATGTCACACCCTATTCAGATGGGACCCCGGATGACCACCACCGAGACTCGCCCCTGGCGCGGCGTCCTCGTCGCCACCGCCCTCCCGCTGAACGACGACCTCGGCGTCGACCACGGCAAGTACGCCGAACACTGCGCCTGGCTGGTCGAGAACGGCTGCGACGGCGTCGTTCCGAACGGCTCCCTCGGCGAGTACCAGGTGCTCACGCCCGAAGAGCGGTCCAAGGTCGTCGAGACCGCCGTGGCCGCCCTCGGCGGCGAACGCGTGATGCCCGGCGTCGCCGCCTACGGATCCGCCGAGGCCCGCCGCTGGGCCGAGCAGGCGCGCGACGCGGGCTGCGCCGCCGTGATGCTGCTGCCGCCCAACGCCTACCGCGCCGACGAGCGCTCCGTCCTCGCCCACTACGCCGAGGTCGCCGAGGCCGGTGTGCCGGTCGTCGCCTACAACAACCCCATCGACACCAAGGTCGACCTGGTGCCCGAACTGCTCGCCAAGCTGCACGGCGAGGGCAGCATCCACGCCGTCAAGGAGTTCTCCGGCGACGTGCGCCGCGCCTACCAGCTCGCCGAACTCGCCCCGGAACTTGACCTGTTGATCGGCGCCGACGACGTCCTGCTGGAGCTCGCCGTGGCCGGCGCCAAGGGCTGGGTGGCCGGCTACCCGAACGCACTGCCCGCCGCGAGCGTCGAGCTGTACCGCGCGGCGGTCGGCGGCGACCTGGGCACCGCCAGGAAGCTGTACGAGCAGTTGCACCCGCTGCTGCGCTGGGACTCCAAGGTCGAGTTCGTGCAGGCGATCAAGCTGTCCATGGACATCGTCGGCCGCCACGGCGGCCCGGTGCGCCCGCCGCGCGTCCCGCTGCTGCCCGAGCAGGCCGCCGCGGTCCGTGCCGCCACCGAGAAGGCGGTCGCGGCCGGACTCGCGTAGCGGTCCCCTCGGTCCGTCACGTCCACCAGGAGCGTCATGCGCAGCAAACTCGTCCTGCACGCCGTCGACTCGCACACCGAGGGCATGCCCACCCGGGTGATCACCGGCGGCATCGGCACGATCCCCGGGGCGACCATGAACGAGCGGCGCCTGTACTTCCGTGAGCACCGCGACGACATCAAGCAGCTCCTGATGAACGAGCCGCGCGGTCACGCGGCGATGAGCGGTGCCATCCTCCAGCCGCCCACCCGCCCCGACTGCGACTGGGGTGTCGTCTACATCGAGGTCTCGGGCTATCTGCCCATGTGCGGACACGGCACGATCGGCGTGGCGACCGTGCTCGTCGAGACCGGGATGGTGGAGGTCGTCGAGCCGGTCACCACCATCCGGCTCGACACCCCGGCCGGCCCGGTCGTCGCCGAGGTGGCGGTGGAGGACGGCGCGGCCAAGGCCGTCACCCTCAAGAACGTCCCGTCCTTCGCCGTCGGTCTCGACCGCAAGATCACGCTCGCCGACGGGCGCACGGTGACGTACGACATGGCGTACGGCGGCAACTTCTACGCCATCCTGCCCCTTGAACAGTTCCAACTGCCCTTCGACCGCGCCCGCAAGGACGACATCCTCGAGGCCGGCCTGTCCCTCATGGACGCGATCAACGCCGAGGAGGAGCCCGTCCACCCCGAGGACCCGTCCATCCGCGGCTGCCACCACGTCCACCTGTACGCGCCCGGCGCCACCGCCCGCCACTCACGGCACGCGATGGCGATCCACCCCGGCTGGTTCGACCGCTCACCCTGCGGGACCGGAACCAGCGCGCGCATGGCGCAACTCCACGCGCGGGGCGAACTGCCCCTGCACAGCGAGTTCGTGAACGAGTCCTTCATCGGGACACGGTTCACGGGCCGTCTCCTCGGCACCGCGGAGGTCGCCGGACTACCCGCCGTCCTGCCCAGCTTCACCGGCCGCGCCTGGATCACCGGCACCGCCCAGTACCTGCTCGACCCGACCGACCCCTTCCCGGCCGGGTTCGTCCTCTAGAGGTCGAGGACGATGACCCGTAACGCGTGACATTGCACAGCTAGGAGACACCCCTTGACCGCCGTCGAGCGCACCAGCGCCCCGTCCGCCGCCGCCCCCGCCCTGCCCGTGCTCGGCGGCAAGAAGAGCAGCTACCGCGAGCGGGTCGCGGACGCACTGCGGGCCGCGCTGATCGCCGGTGAGCTGCGTCCGGGCGACGTGTACTCGGCGCCCACGCTCGCCGCCCGCTTCGGCGTCTCCGCGACGCCGGTGCGCGAGGCGATGCTGGACCTGGCCAAGGAGGGCCTGGTCGACACCGTCCCCAACAAGGGCTTCCGGGTCACTGCCGTCTCCGAGAAGCAGCTCGACGAGTACACCCACATCCGCGCGCTCGTCGAGATCCCCACGGTGGTGGAGCTGGCCCGCACCGCCGACCCGGTCTCGCTGGAGGCGCTGCGCCCGGCCGCCCGGGAGATCGTGCACGCCGCCGTGGCCGGTGACCTCATCGCCTACGTCGAAGCCGACACGCGTTTCCACCTCGGGCTGCTCGCTCTCGCGGGCAACGTGCACCTCGTCGAGGTGGTCGGCGACCTGCGCAAGCGTTCCCGCCTCTACGGCCTCACCGCGTTGTTGGAAAGGGGCCGCCTGCTGGGCTCCGCCGAGGAGCACCTCGAACTCCTCGACGCCCTGCTGTCCCGTGACGCGGACGCGGTGCACGAGGTCATGACCCGTCACCTCGGCCACGTCCGCGGTCTGTGGGCGGCCCGCGGCTGAGGAGAAGCACGGCGACCACGAGGACCGGCCCTCCCCCCCCACGCACACAGCGCCGTTCAGTGAGGGGGCGGCGTGTCCGTCCTGGCGGCACCCGCGCCGCGCTTCGCCGCCTGGATCTGCTCGTACACATGGGTCCGCAACTCGGCGAAGCGCGGGGCGACCCGGGTGTGCAACTGGTCCCGCTCGTCCGGCAGGTCGACCTTCAGCTGCTCCCGCACCACGGTGGGGGAGGCGGACAGGACGACCACCCGCTCGCCCAGGTACACGGCCTCGTCGATGTCGTGGGTGACGAACAGGATCGTGATCCCGCGCTGCCGCCACAGTCCCCGGACGAGGTCCTCCAGGTCGGCGCGGGTCTGCGCGTCCACCGCCGCGAACGGCTCGTCCATCAGCAGCACCCGGGGCTCGTACGCCAGCGCGCGGGCGATGGCGACCCGCTGCTGCATACCGCCGGACAGCTGCCAGGGGTAGGCGTCGGCGGCGTCCGCGAGTCCGACCGACCGCAGCGCGTCCGCGACCAGCTCCCGGCGCCGCGACGCGGTCAGGTTCTTCTGCTTCAGGGGTAGTTCGACGTTCTGCGCGACCCGCATCCAGGGGAACAGGCTGCGTCCGTACTCCTGGAAGACGAACGCCATCCCGGGCGGCGGGCCGTTCACCTTCCGTCCCTCCAGGAGGACTTCACCGCTCGTCGGGGTCAGCAGTCCGCCCATGCACTTCAACAGGGTCGTCTTGCCGCACCCCGACGGTCCGACGAGACAGACGAGTTCGCCGGCCTCGACGGTGAAGGTGAGGTCGCGCACCGCCTCCACCCGGCGGCCGGACCCCTCGTAGACCTTCTTGAGGCCGCGTACGTCGAGCATGGACCGCCCTTTCAGGTAACTCACGGGGACCGCCGGGCTGCGGCGCGCAGGCCGTGATACCAGGCCAGGACCCGCCGCTCCACCAATTGGAAGACGACGGAGAGCAGGAAGCCGAGCAGGCCGAGGACGAGGATCCCGGTCCACATGCCGGGGATCGCGAAACTGCGCTGGAACTGGACGACCGTGAAACCGAGGCCGTTGCTGGCCGCGAACATTTCGCTGATGACCATCAGGATGATGCCGATGGACAGCGCCTGGCGCAGGCCGGCGAAGATCTGCGGGCTCGCCGAGCGCAGCACCAGGTTCGTCAGGCGCGAGGGTCCCTTGATGCCGTACGAGCGTGCCGTTTCGGTCATCACCGGGTCGACCGCTCGGACGCCCTCGACGGTGTTGAGGAGGATCGGCCACACGCAGCCGCTGGCGATCACCGTGACCTTCATCGTGTCGTCGATGCCGGCGAACAGCATGATGACCGGCACGAGGACCGGCGGGGGCACCGCCCGCAGGAACTCCAGGACCGGTTCGCACACCGCGCGGACCCGCCGGTAGGAGCCGATGACCGTGCCGAGCGCCACCCCCACGACGGCCGCGAGCGCGTAGCCGCCCGTCAGCCGCAGCACGCTGGGCAGGACGTCGTCCCTGAGGCGATCGCCGGTCCACACCTCAGGGAAGGTCTGCATGATCGTGCGCAGCGGCGGCCAGAACACGTCCGTGCTGTTGTCGGACGCGAGCCACCAGACGGCGACGAGCAGCGCGGGCAGGGCGAACACGAAGAACAGCCGCAGCAACACGCGCCTCACACCGCCACCTCCCCGCGCACCGACTGGTGCCAGGCCAGGGCCCGTCGCTCGACCGTCCGGGCGCCCACGTTGATGAACAGCCCCAGCAGACCGGTGACCACGATCAGCGCGTACATCTCCGGCACCGCCTGCGAGGTTTGCGCGACCGCGATCCGGGCGCCCAACCCCGGTGCCCCGATGACGAGTTCGGCGGTGATGGTGAGGATCAGGGCGACGGCCGCCGCCAGCCGGACCCCGGTCATCACGTACGGCAGCGCGGTCGGCCACAGCACGTACCGGACTCGCGCCCAGGTGCCGAGGCCGTACGACCGTGCCGTCTCCTCGGCGACCGGGTCGACGTCCTGGACGCCGTAGAGGGTCTGGATGAGGATCTGCCAGAAGGAGGCGTACACGACGAGCAGGAGCACCGAGCGCAGTTCGGTGCCGTACAGCAGCACCGCCAGGGGGATCAGTGCGACCGAGGGGATCGGGCGCAGGAACTCGATCGTCGAGGCGGTGGCCTCGCGCAGGTACGGGACCACGGAGATCACCACACCGGCGACGATTCCCGCGCAGGCCGCGATCGCGAGGCCCAGCGCCCATCCGGTGAGGGTGTCGCCGAGCGCCGACCAGAAGGCGCTGTCGGCGAGCTCGTCCGCGAAGGCGCCGGCGATGCGGCTGGTCGGCGGGAAGTAGGCCTCCTTGACGAGGCCGAGCCGCGGCACCGCCTCGCCGAGGGCGAGGAAGGCCGCGAGCCCGGCGGCGCCGAGGACCGCGTTCTCGCCCCTCACGGCAGGAGCGCGTCCAGGTCGGGGGTCTTCTTGAAGAGCCCGTCCTGCTCCCCGAGCTTCGCCAGCGCCTCGATGGAGGCGCGGTTCGCCTCGGCCGGCCACTTCGGCAGGGTGACCTGCGCCAGCACCGACGCCGGGATCTTCGTGTACGTCGTGACGACCTCGCGGACCTCGTCCGGGTGGCTGTCGGCGTACGCGAGGGACTCGGCGGTGGCCTCCTTGAACTTCTTCACCACGTCCGGGTTCTGCTGGAGGTACTGCGCCGACGTGAAGTACATGGCGACGGTCAGGTCCGGAGCCACGTCGATCAGCGGTGAGTCGATCTCCACACCGCCCTGGCTCTTGACGGTGGCGAGCGCCGGCTCGACCACGCTCGCGGCGTCGATCTGCCCCTTGTCGAGGGCCGCGGGCATCTGGTCGAAGGCGAGCTCGACGAAGTTCACCTTGTCGGGGTCACCGCCCGCCTTGCGCACCGACTCGCGCACCGCGGACTCGTTGATGTTCTTGAGGGTGTTGATGGCGACCTTCTTGCCCTCCAGCTCCTTGGGCGACGTGATGGCGCTGCCCTTCTTGACCACGAGGCCGTTGAAGTCCTTGCCCTGTACGCCCGTCGAGGCGATGCCGTTGACGACGGCCTTGACGGGAACACTGTTGGACTGGGCGATCATCAGCGAGGTGACGTTGGAGAACCCGAACTGGTACTGGCCCGACGCCACGGCGGGCACGATCGCCGCACCGCCCTGGGCGGCCGTCAACTCCAGCTTCAGGCCGCGCTTTTCGTAGAAGCCCTTCTTCTGGCCGAGGTAGAGGGGCGCGACATCGACGATCGGGATGAGCCCGACCTTGACCGTGGTGGTGCCGCCCGACGACGGGCTCGCGTCCGACGAACCACCGTCGGACGAGCCGCAGGCCGTCCCGGCGAGCAGGAAGGCGCCGGCGGTGAGACCGGCGAACAGACGACGCATGGCTCCTCCTGTACAGACAGCGGTGCAGCGGTGTTCCGACAGGTTGTGCGCAGACCGCACAGTAGTGCGCAGGCCTGCCCAGCGGGAAGGTGGAACTCGCAACGGTTCAGGGCCAATTGGGCCGGCTGACCACATTGTCGACAGTTCTGGAGGCCCCACGATGTCCGAGCCGGTCCGCGCAGCGCACTTCGTGAGGTCCTTCGAGCACGGGCTCGCCGTCATCCGGGCCTTCGACGCCGAGCATCCGGAGCGCACGCTCAGCGAGGTCGCCCGCACCTGCGACCTGACCCGCGCGGCCGCCCGCCGGCTGCTGCTGACCCTCGTCGACCTCGGCTACGTCCACCAGGACGGCCGCGCGTTCCGGCTCACCGCGCGCGTGCTGGAGCTCGGCTACTCCTACCTGTCGAGCTTCTCACTGCCCCAGATCGCCGAACCGCATCTGGAGCAACTGGTCGAACGCACAAGGGAGTCGTCGTCCCTGTGCGTACTCGACGGCGACGACGTCGTGTACGTGGCCCGGGTGCCCGCCCGCCGCATCATGACCGCGGCCATCACCGTCGGCACCCGTTTCCCGGCCCACGCGACCTCCGTGGGCCGGGTGATCCTCGCCCATCTGCCGGAGGGGGACCTTGAGGCGCGGCTCGCCCGCGCCGACCTGCGTCCGCTGACCGCCCGCACCATCGTGTCGGTGAAAGCGCTGCGTGCCGAGCTCGACCGGGTACGCCGGCAGGGGTACGCCCTCGTCGACCAGGAACTGGAGGAGGGGCTGCGCTCGATCGCCGCCCCGGTGCGGGACCGGGGCGGCGAGGTGGTGGCGGCGGTGAACATCCCGGTGCACGTCAGCCGCAACTCCCTGGCGTCGGTGCGCCGGGACCTGCTGCCGCCCCTGCTGGCGGCGGTCGCCGGCATCGAGACCGACCTCGGGCTGTCTACAGGTCGAGGACGAGCCGCTTCCCCCGGCACCGGGACACACAGATGAGCATGGTCTCCCCGGCCTCCCGCTCCTCGTCCGTGAGTACCGAGTCCCGGTGGTCCGGGGTGCCTTCGAGGACGTCGGTCTCGCAGGTGCCGCAGGTGCCCTCGGTGCAGGAGAAGAGCACCTCGACGCCGGCGGCGCGCACGGTGTCGAGCACGGAGACGTCCTTCGGGACGGTGAGGGTACGGCCGCTCTGCGCCAGCTCGACCTCGAACTCGGTGTTCTCGCCGGTCTCCTGCTCCTTGGGCTGGAACCGCTCGACCTGCAGCACCCCGGCCGGGCAGCGGGCCTCCACGGCGTCGAGGAGCGGTCCGGGACCGCAGCAGTAGACGAGGGTGCCCTCCGGGACGTCGTCGAGCACCGGGGCCAGGTCCAGCAGGCCGGTCTCGTCCTGCGGGGCGATCGTGACGCGGTCCCCGTAGCGGGCCAACTCCCCGGCGAACGCCATGGATTCACGGCTCCTACCGCCGTACAGCAGCGTCCACTCGGCGCCCGCCGCCTCCGCCGCGGCCAGCATCGGCAGGATCGGCGTGATGCCGATGCCGCCCGCGACGAAGCGGTAGCGGGGCGCGGGGCGCAGGGCGAAGTGGTTGCGCGGACCGCGCACCCGTACCTTGTCGCCCTGCCCCAACTGCCCGTGCACATGGGCGGATCCACCGCGCCCGTCCGGCTCGCGCAGGACGGCGATCCGCCAGGCGTCCCGGTCGGCGGGGTCGCCGCACAGCGAGTACTGCCGCTCCAGGTCCGGCCCCAGCACGACGTCGATGTGCGCGCCGGGTTCCCAGGCCGGGAGCGGTTCGCCCAGCGGGTGGCGCAGAGTCAGGGCGAGCACTCCGTCGGCCGCGAACTCCCGCTGCGCGACGACGAGTTCGGCTTCGTACAGGGTCATGAGCTGGTTCCTTGCGGCTCGTGTCCTTGCGGCTCGTGTCCTTGTGGGTGGGCGAGCATCCACTCCCACATCTCGATCGGGTCCTGCGAGGTGTGCTCGCGGCCGCAGTGACAGGTGCCGTGCAGGATGTCGGTGCCGGGCAGCCAGTCGATGCGGTAGACCTCACCGGTGGGGCTGGTCACTGGACCTTCTCCATCGGCTTCTCGCCCTCCTCGACCAGGCGGGCGAGGATACGGCGGGCGGCGAGGCCGCCGGTGTCGATGTTGATGCTCAGCTCCTGGTAGCCGGTGCGCTCGCTGCCGAGCGTCTCCTGGAGCAGGTTCAGCGCGTCGACGTCCTGCATGACGACCGTGTGGTTGTTGCCCCGCAGGAACTCCGTGACCTCGGCGTCCTGCGTGGCCCAGTCGCGCGAGACCATCCAGAAGTCGTACACCTTGCCGTCGGCGGACGGCGTGATGGCGTACGTGATCTCGGTGTGGAAGCCGTTCGGGTCGCTGCCGTCCGCCTCGGGCACGACACCGACCGGCGCGATCCGGCTGTGCAGCAGGTAGAGGCAGGGCGCGTGGTACTCGATGTCCTGCCAGCGCGTGATCCGGCCCTCGATACCGGTGGAACGGGCGTAGAACGGCGGGCACTCCGCGTCGTCCATGTGTCGGCTCACCCGTACGATCCCGGCGCCCTCGTCGACCTCGGTGGTGATCGGCGTCTCGGCGACCTCGGGGGTGCCGATGTAGCCGCCGTGCAGATACGTCTCGTGGGAGAGGTCGAGGAGGTTGTCGACCAGCAGGCCGTAGTCGGCGTCGATCGGCTCCATGCCGCGTACGGTCACCCAGCCGGGGGAGTCGAGGTGGCGGGCGCGGGGGATGGCCTGGGGGTCGGCGAGCGCCGGGTCGCCGATCCACACCCAGACCAGGGAGTCCTGCTCGACGACCGGGTAGGAGGCGACGCGGGCGGTGCGCGGGACGCGCTTCTGCCCCGGCACGTACACGCAGGCGCCCGTCTTGTCGTACGTGAAGCCGTGGTAGCCGCAGACGATGCGGTCGCCGTCGAGTCCGCTCTTGGAGAGCGGATAGCGGCGGTGCACGCACCGGTCGTGCAGCGCGACGGGCGTCCCCTCCTCCTCGGTGCGGTAGAAGACGAGCGGCTCACCGAGGATCGTCCGGCCGAGCAACTCCTCGCGTCCGACCTCGTGGCTGTATGCGGCGACGTACCACTGGTTCCTGGCGAAGGCGGTGGTGTGAGGCATGGAAGCGGCTCCGTCTCTCTGTGATGGCGTCATCATCCGGAAGAGCGTCACGGCACGGCAATGCCTCTTCCGTCTCGCGGAAGGCGGGCGGCGGCCCCCGCGCGGCTCGGGCACCCTCGCTGATTTCGCTACACGTTCCGAAATTATTCGGGACGGCTCCGTGCATGTGGCCGAAATGCATCGCTCATAGCTTCGCTCCTGGGTCCGTCGGACCGAAAAAGCTACTTCCCCCTGAAATCCCAGGAGCCCAAGGTGCCCAACCTCTCCAGACGCGGTGCCCTGAAGCTGACCGCAGGCATGGCCGTCCTCGGCACCCTCGGCCTGACCGGCTGTGGGCGCGAGGACGGCACCGCCGCCGCGAAAGCCTCCGCCAAGCCGATCGACGACTCCCCGGCCACCGGCACCATCAGCGTCTGGGCCGCCCAGGGCGACGCCGATGTGCTGGAGAAGGTCATCAAGCCCTTCAAGAGCGCGAACCCCGAGGTCACCGTGAAGTTCACGCTGATCCCGAACGCCGAGTACTACACCAAGCTCCAGGCGGCGATCGCGGCGGGCAAGGGGCCCGACGTGGCGCAGTTCTTCCCCGAGTCGCAGTCGCAGTTCCTCGATCCGTCGATCCTCCGGGCCGTTCCGGACGGCCTCGTCGACCCGGCCGGCTTCTTCAAGAGCCTGTGGGACGCGGGTGTGGTCGACGACGTGGCCTACACGGTGCCCTGGTACGCCTACACGTACGCCCTCGTCTACCGCTCCGACCTGGCCGAGAAGGCGGGCGTCGAGGCGCCGGCCACGTGGGACGAGATGGTGCCGTTCTTCAAGGCGCTGCAGGGTGCCGGCGCCAGGCACGGCCTCGGGGCCGACAACGGCTGGGACCTCTTCAACGGCCAGGACGTGGCGATGTACGCCTGGCAGGCCGGTGGCTCGCTGCTCTCCGCCGGCGGGAAGTGGACGCTCGACACACCCGCGATGGTCGACGCGCTCAAGTACAACGCGTCGTTCTTCACCTCGGGCGTCGCCGACACCGCCACGCCCACGTTCCTCGACGCGCAGCCGTACTTCGTCAGCGGGAAGACCGCCACGATGATCACCGGGCCGTGGGTGGTCGGGCAGCTCGACACCGCCGCGAAGAGGGACGGCTGGACGGCGTCCCACGTGGCCACCGCACCGCTGCCGGCCGGTTCGTCGGGCAGCGTCTCCTTCTCCGCGGGAGGCAGCTGGGGGGTGCTCGCGGACAGCGGCAACGCGGACGCGTCGTGGAAGCTCGTCCGGCACATCGCGAAGCCCAGCACCCAGGTCGCGCAGTACGAGGCGTACAGCTCGCTGCCGGCGGTCATCTCCGCCTGGGACGACCCCGCCATCAAGAACCAGCCACTGCTCGACGCGTTCCTCACCCAGCTCAAGAACACCCGGACGTTCCCGCGAGTCACCACCTGGCAGCAGATCGCGACCCGCATGGGCAAGGAGATGGAAGCCGTGGCCAAGGGGACGGCGACCGCCGAGAAGGCCGCCGCGAACATCCAGTCGTACGCCGAGAGCCTCGGCACGGGCGCGAAGTGAGCCGCGGATGACCATCACGCCTTTTGTGGGCACCCGGCGGCGCGCCCGTCGTACGGCCGTCGCCTGGCTGTTCCTCACGCCGTTCGCCCTGGTGTTCCTGCTCTACACGGCCGTCCCCACCGTCGCCGCGCTCGGCTTCAGCCTCACCGACCTGCGCGGCACGGATCTGCGGCATCCGCTCGCGGTCGACTTCACCGGCCTGGACAACTTCGTCCGTCTGTTCCAGGACGAGAGCTTCCTGCGCGACATCCGGAACACCGTCCTGTTCGTGGTCGTCGGGGTGCCCCTGACCATGGGGGTCGGCTTCGGACTGGCCCTCGCGCTGAACTCGGGCATCCGGCGCCTGCGCGGCACGTTCCGCACGCTCTTCTTCGCGCCGGTCGTCACCAACGTCGTGGCGGTCGCCCTGATCTGGCAGTACGCCTTCCAGGCCGACGGCACCGTCAACAAGGTGCTCGGCGCCGCGGGCCTCGCCGGACCGAACTGGCTGGACGACCCGGACCTCGCCATGCCCGTGGTGATCCTGCTCGGCGTCTGGCGCAACTTCGGCACCGCGATGGTCCTGTTCCTCGCCGGTCTGCAGGCGATCGGGGACGACGTGTACGAGGCCGCCTCCCTCGACGGGGCGGGACCGTGGCGGCAGTTGCGGCACATCACCCTGCCGCTGCTGCTGCCGACCACCCTGATGGTGTCGGTGCTGCTGACCGTCTTCTACCTCCAGGTGTTCGACGAGCCGTACCTGCTCACGAACGGCGGCCCGCTCGGCTCCACCGAATCCGTCGCGCTGTACACCTACCACCAGTTCGGGGCCGGCGAGTTCGGGATGTCCTCGGCCGCGTCCTTCGTGACGCTCGTCATGGTGGCCCTGGTGAGTCTTGTCCAGTTCCGGCTGCTGAGGCCCCGCGCATGACCGCCGTCGCCGCGTTGCGGAACGCCGAAACCGCCACCGACCGGGGCGCCGTGCGCTCCCGGTCCGTCGCCCGGCCGCTGCTGTACGGCGCGCTGGTGCTGTGCGCGCTCCTCACGATGCTGCCGTTCGCCTGGGTGATCAGCGGCTCGCTGCGCGGTCTCGACGAGATCCGGTCCGACCCCGGTGCCTGGCTCCCGCACCATGTCACTCTCGACAACTTCGTGCGGCTGTTCGCCACCGAGGGCTTCGGCCGGTTCATGGCCAACAGCGTCGTGGTCGCGGTCCTCGTGGTGGCCGGCAACATCGTCGCGGCGTCGGCCGCCGGCTACGCGCTCGCGAAACTCGACTTCGCGGGCAGGAGGCTCGCGTTCGGCGCGGTCATGGCGGCGATGATGGTGCCGTTCACCGCGGTCTTCGTCACGCAGTTCGTGATCACCGTCGACCTCGGCCTGGCGGACACCCTCACCGGTATCGCCCTGCCCGGCGTGGCGATGCCCATGTCGGTGTTCATCATGCGGCAGTACGCGATGTCCATCCCCGACGAACTGCTGGAGGCGGCCCGGATCGACGGCGCGGGCGAGCTCCGGATCTTCTTCCGGATCTTCCTCCCGCTGGCGGGCCCCGCCGTCGCGACGATCACGATCATGTCGTTCCTCACCTCGTGGAACAACTTCATCTGGCCGCTCATCGTCGCCCAGAGCATGTCCACCTACACGCTGCCGGTGGGCCTCGCCGCCACCAGCCAGGCCGCCGCCCACGTCACGGACTACGGCCTCATGCTCGCCGGTGCGATCGTCGTGATGCTGCCGGTGCTGCTGCTCTTCCTGTTCCTGCAGCGCTATTTCGTGCAGGGCATCTCCGGAACGGGAATGCGGTGAGCGTGATGTCGGGGATGAACCAGAGCGCCGTCCGGCGCGTCAACACCTCGGTCGTCCTGCGCGCGCTGGCGGTGTCGGCCGGGCCGACGACGCTGACCGCGCTCGCCGAGCGGGCGGGCCTCTCCCGCCGCACCATCGAGCTGATCCTGGACTCGCTGGTCGAGGCCGGCCGGGTGGCGGAGCTGGACCGGGTGCCGGTCAGCGGCTCCGCCGGGCGCCCCGCCCGACGCTACGAACTGCGCGCCGAACACGCGCTGTTGGCTGCTGTCACCATCACCACGTCGGACGCGTCCGCGGTCGTCGCCGACGTCCGCGGGCGCATCCTCGGCCGGGCCCACGGGCCGCTGCGCGCCTACCAGGACCCGCAGGTCACCCTCGACGACGCGGCCGCCCTGGTCCGGGCGGCGCTCGGCGACGCGGGCGGGTCGGCGGACCGGCTGCGCGCCGGCGCGGTCGCGGGCGGCGGCGCTATCGACGACGACGGAGTCGTACGGCGCCTGGTGCACACGACACACTGGGAAGGCGTGCACCTGCCCCAAGAACTCAACCGCCGCATCCCGGTGCCCTGGTTCGCGGACAACGACACCAACCTCGGTGCGCTCGCGGAGCGTTGGCGGGGCGTGGCGGGCGACCACGACAACGTCGTCTGGGCGATCCTCGGCAACCGCACGGGCCTCGGCATCCTCATCCGGGGCGACGTGCACCGCGGTCTCGACGGCGCCGCGGGCGAGATCGTCGAGGCGCGCTCCATACCGGCCGGCTCGGTCGAGCACCACCCGGTGGCCTGGCTGACGTCACCGGACGCGGCCCAACGCGGCGTCGCACTCGGCCGGTTCGACGCCGCACGCGCGGGCGAGGCGGCCGCACTCGCCGAGGTCGACGAGTTCGTGGAGAACATCGCGTCGATCCTCACCATCCTGTCGTGGACGGTCGCCCCGTCGCTCATCGTGCTCGGCGGCGGTCTGGAGGACGCGGCCGACGTCCTGCTGCCCCGGGTGCGCGCGGCGATGCGCGACGCCCGCACCCCCGCGATCGAACTGCGCGCCACCGGCCTGGGCCGCGACGCCGCCCTCGTCGGCGCCGTCAAGCTGGCCCTCGACCGCATGGACACCGAGCTGTTCGGCCCGCTCGTCCCGCGCACGTGAGCGCACACCCCACCCACCCTGCTCCGGCACCCGTGGCCCGACACCTGGAGTCTCACCTTGACCGACACCCCCCGCACCGACGTCCTCATCGTGGGCAGCGGCATCATGGGATCCGTCGTGGCCCGACAGCTGCGCGACACCGATCCGGCGCTGGACATCACCATGGTGGACGGCGGCAGCGCGATCGGCGAGAGTCCCGGCCTGCACCTGCACGACCTCGACGACCCGCTCCTGTGGGCCCGCTACAACGAACAGGTCGCCACCGGCGTCCAGGGCATGTACACGGGTGCCGAGGTGGTGCGCGAGGTCCCCGACAGCCTCCCCGGCCTGAGGCCCGGCATGGTCCACGCCCTGGCCTTCGGCGAGGACGCCGAGGCGATGCCCGCGACGGCGCTCGCCTGGAACGCGGGCGGCATGGGAGTGCACTGGACCGCGGCGACACCGTGGCCCGCCGGACACGAGGTGTTCGACTTCGGCAACCCGGCCCGCTGGGCCGCCGACCTGGACACCGCGCGCCGGGTCCTCGCCGTCACGCCCGCCGCGATCGGCCCGACCGAGGTCGGCCGGACGGTGCTCGACGTCCTGAGCCGACGCTTCGACGGCGCGGGACCGCACGACCGGCGGCCACAGCCGATGCCGATGGCCGTCACCCCGACGACCTCGGGTCCCATGCCCCGCACGGCACCGGGAACGATCTTCCCCGCCCTCGCGACCGGCGGGGACCCGTCCTTCACCCTGATGACCGGCACGCTCGCGACGGCCCTGCTCGTCGAGGACCACCGCGTCACCGGCGCCCGGCTGCGCCGCGTCGCCGACGGCGCCGCGTCCGTGCTCCTCGCGGACACCGTCGTGGTGTGCGCCGACGCGCTGCGCACCCCGCAACTGCTGTTCGCCTCCGGCATACGGCCCCACGCGCTCGGCCGTCACCTCAACGAGCACGCGTTCATCACCGCCCGGGTCCTGCTCGACCTCGACCGGTTCGGCATCGACCTCGACGACCTGCCCCCGCAGCGCCCCGGCGAGTTCAGCACGGACTCGCTCTGGCTGCCGCAGAACGGGGCGGCGCAGCCCTTCCACGGCCAGATCATGAACCGCACGTACGTGGACGAGGACGGCCGACCGCTCGCGCACTCCGTGGGCCTCTCGCTGTACGCCCCCGTCGAGTCGCGCCCCGAGAACCGGCTCGTGTTCTCCGAGACCGAGACCGACCTGGCCGGGATGCCCCGGATCACCGTCGAGTTCGGCTACTGCGACGCGGACCGTGCGCTGATCGCCCGGGCACTGGACGAAGTCCGGTCCACGGCCGAGGAGTTCGGTCCCTTCGACCCCGCGACCGAAAGCGCCCTGCTGCCGCCCGGCTCCTCGCTGCACCAGACCGGCACGGTCCGGGCCGGCGCCGCCGACGACGGCACCAGCGTGTGTGACCCGGACGGCAGGGTGTGGGACTACGACAACCTGTACCTCGCCGGCAACGGCGTGATACCCACCGCGATGGCCGCCAACGTCACCCTGACCGGCGCGGTGACCGCCGTCCGGGCCGCCCGTGCCGTAGCCCGGCGGAACACCGCGCTCGCCACCCACTGACAGGAAGCACCATCATGATCGACATCGCCAGGCAGTACCAGGTGGCTCTGCCGGCCTGGATCGACGACGAACTGGCCGACGTGCCCGCCGTCGTCCCCGACCGCGAGGACCGCATGCGCCTCGTGCACCGCCTCGCCGACCGCAACTGGCGCGAGGGCGACGGCGGCCCGTTCGCGGCCCTGGTCGCCGAGCGGGACACCGGCCGGATCGTCTCGGCCGGCGTGAACGTCGTCCTCGCCTCCGGCGTCTCCAGCGCCCACGCCGAGGTCGTCGCGCTCGGCCTGGCCCAGACGGCGACCGGCGGCTGGGACCTCGGCGGCGACGGGATGCCTGCGCACGAGCTCGTCGTCAACTGGCGCCCGTGCGTCCAGTGTTACGGCGCCGCCATGTGGTCCGGCGTGCGCGCTCTCGTGGTCGCCGGCGAGGGCCCGGAACTGGAGGAGATCACCACCTTCGACGAGGGCCCGCTCGGCGCGGACTGGGCCGGGCAGTTCGAGGCACGCGGCATCGAGGTCGTAGGGGATGTGCTCCGGGAGGAGGCGCTCGCCGTGTTCCGCGGCTACCGCGATGCCGTCGACAGCGCCGACGGCATCGTCGTCTACAACGCCCGTGGTGGTGCCGAATGACGCCCCGCTTCGCGACCGACGTCATCACCTTCCACCACCCGGCGTTCTGGGGTCTCGCGTCCGCGGACGCCGTTCGGGACTGGGCCCGGCAGCACCCGGAGCGGTTCTGGGAGCGGGTGATGGACGCGCTGGTCGACGCCTCGGTCACCGGCATCGAGTTGACCTTCGCGCCCGGCGACATCGACTCCGCCCTGCGCGCCTTCGGCAGCGCACCGGCGTTCCGCCGTGAGCTCGCGGCCCGGGGCCTGTCCGTCGTGAGCGCCTTCATCGCCGGCAGCGACTGCCCCGACTGGCGGCACGGCGAGAACCTGGCCGCGATCGTCGCCGACGCCGAACGCCGCGCGGCCTTCCTCGCCGAGGCCGGGGCGGAACTCCTCGTCGCCGGACTGCCCATGCGGACGACGTACGGGGCCCGGCCGCCCTTCTTCGTCGACGCCGCGTACATGACCCGCATGGCAGGCATCGCGCACGCGGTCGGCGAGGCGGTGTCGCGGCACGGCGTGAAACTCGCCTTCCACACGGAGTCCAACAGCACCCTCTGGTACGAGCGGGACATCGACCTGTTCATGGCCCTCACCGACCCGCGCTACGTGTGGCTGTGCCCCGACTCCTGCCACATCGCCCTCGGAGGAGGCGACCCGGTAGCCGTCGCACGCCGCCACACCCCGCGCATCGCCCTGGCGCACTGGAAGGACGCGGTCAGGCCCATCGACGTGGAACTCACCATCGACGACACGGTCTTCGCCCGGCAGCAGCCCTACATGACCGAACTCGGCACGGGCATCGTGGACTGGAAGGGCTGGGCCGACGCGATGTCCCGCACCCCCGGCGCCGGCACGGTACTCATCGAACTGGACGAGGCGGCCGACCCCGTGGCCGCGCTCCGGGCGGGACGGGCCGTGGCACAGCGGTGGACCTCAGCGCCGTAGCGCCGTGTGGGCCGTCTCCGGCAGCCGCAGATACACCAGCGACGACACGAGGCACAGGACGGCGACGTACCAGGGGAAGAGCCCGGTGTGCCCCGACTCCGTGAAGAGGGTGCCCACATACGGTGCCGTCCCGCCGAACAGTGCCACCGTCAGCGAGTAGGGGAAGCCGATACCGGCCGCCCGCACCCGGGGCGGGAAGATCTCGGCGTTGACGGCCGCGCTGATGGAGGTGAACCCGGTCAGCAGCACCATGCCCGCGCACTGGACGAGGAGCAGGACGGCGAAGGAGTCGCGCAGGGCGTGCAGCAGCGGCACGCTCAGAAGGGCGAAGCCCAGGCCGAAGAAGAGCAGCAGGGGGCGCCGGCCGAAGCGGTCGGAGAGCAGGCCGCCGAGTGGCTGGAGCAGACCGAAGAAGGCGAGCGAGATCGTGCCCGCGAGCAGTGCGTCCGACTTGGCGACGCCCGCGTTGAGCTCGGCGTACGTCGGCAGGTACGACGTCCACGTGTAGTAGGCGATCGTGCCGCCCGCCGTGATCCCGCAGATCAGCAGGGACTCGCGCGGGTGGCGGCGCAGCGCCTCCAACAGGCCGGGGCGCGGCGCCTGTTGCTGCTCCTCGCTGCGGGTCTCCTGCGCGCCCTGCCGGATCCAGAAGCCGACCAGGCTCAGCACCGCTCCGAGGACGAACGGGACCCGCCAGCCCCAGCCGTTCATCTGCCTGTCGCTCAGCGTGTCCACGAGCAGGGTGGCGATCCCGGACGCGACGAGCTGCCCGGCGGTCGTGGACACGTACTGGAAGCTGGAGAACAGTCCGCGCCGGCCCGGCCCCGCCGACTCGACCAGGAACGTCGTCGAGGCCGCGAACTCCCCGCCGACGGACAGGCCCTGGAGCAGCCGCGCGAGGACGAGGATCACGGGAGCGAGGACACCGGCCGCCGCGTACGTCGGCGTCAGTCCGACCAGCAGACTGCTGCCGCCCATCAGCAGGATGGTGACGGTCAGCGCGGCGCGCCGCCCGTGCCGGTCCGCGACCGTGCCCATGAGCAGTCCGCCGACCGGCCGCATGAAGAAGCCCACCGCGAAGACCGCGAACGTCGACAGCAGCGGCACCAGTGAGTTGTCCGCGCTCTTGGGAAAGACCTCGGCGGCGATATAAGTGGCCAGGAACGTGTAGGCGTACCAGTCGTACCACTCCACGGCGTTGCCCACGGAGGCGGCGAGGAGCTGGCGTGCGGGCCGTTTCGTCGGCGTGGACGCCGAGGTGTGCGTCTCTGTCATGACCGCGTCCCTCCCCGCGCTCCGGCCCGGCACACCCTGCGTACTCACGACTTTCACATCAGCGCCACCGGACCCTTCCCTGACGTTTGGTGCTCTTGGAACACTCCATTCGCGCACCTTCCGTCACGTTCCGGCCATCCGTTCCGCAGGATGAGAGGCCTCACCCATGCCCGACGTCAACCGGCGCCGCTTCCTCCAGCTCACCGGCGCCACCACGGCGTTCACCGCGCTGTCCAACAGCATCCAGCGTGCCGCCGCGCTCCCGGCCCACCACCGCACGGGGACGATCGAGGACGTCGAGCACATCGTCGTCCTGATGCAGGAGAACCGTTCCTTCGACCACTACTTCGGCTCGCTCAGAGGCGTCCGCGGCTTCGGCGACCCGCGTCCGGTCACGCTCGACAACGGCAGGTCGATATGGCACCAGTCGGACGGCACCAAGGAGGTGCTGCCGTTCCGCCCGGACGCCGACGACCTCGGCATGCAGTTCCTGGAAGGCCTGCCGCACGGCTGGCCCGACGGGCAGGCCGCCTACAACGGGGGCAAGTACGACAAGTGGGTGCCCGCGAAGGGCACCACGACCATGGCGTACCTGACCCGCGAGGACATCCCCTTCCACTACGCCCTCGCCGACACCTTCACCGTCTGCGACGCGTACCACTGCTCGTTCATCGGCTCGACCGACCCCAACCGCTACTACATGTGGTCGGGCTACACGGGCAACGACGGCCGGGGCGGCGGCCCGGTCCTCGGCAACGACGAGCTCGGCTACGGCTGGACGACCTACCCGGAACGGCTGGAGAAGGCCGGGATCTCCTGGAAGATCTACCAGGACACCGGCGACGGCCTCGACGCGAAGGGCAGCTGGGGCTGGATCGAGGACGCCTACCGCGGCAACTACGGCGACAACTCGCTGCTGTACTTCAACACCTACCGGGGCGCCGAGCCCGGCGACCCGCTGTACGACAAGGCCCGCACCGGCACCGACGTCAAGAACGGTGACGGCTACTTCGACCGGCTGAAGGCGGACGTCAAGGCCGGCCGGCTGCCGCAGATCTCCTGGATCGCCGCCCCCGAGGCCTTCTCCGAGCACTCCAACTGGCCCTCGAACTACGGCGCCTGGTACATCGCGCAGGTTCTCGACGCGCTCACCTCCAACCCGGCCGTGTGGGCGAAGACGGCCCTGTTCATCACCTACGACGAGAACGACGGCTTCTTCGACCATGTGGTGCCGCCGCTGCCGCCGGCGTCCGCCGCGCAGGGCAGGTCCACGGTCGACGTCTCCCCGGACCTCTACCCGGGCGACAGCAAGCGCCCGGCCGGCCCCTACGGCCTCGGCCCGCGCGTGCCGATGCTGGTCGTCTCGCCGTGGAGCAAGGGCGGATACGTGTGCTCCGAGACCCTCGACCACACCTCGATCCTCCGGTTCATGGAGCGTCGCTTCGGCGTCGGCGAGCCGAACATCTCGCCCTGGCGGCGCGCGGTCTGCGGCGACCTGACGTCCGCGTTCGACTTCTCCCGCAAGGACACCAGGCCGGCCGCGCTGCCGGACACCGACGGCTACGAACCGCCGGACCGCGAGCGTCACCCCGACTACCGCCCCACGCCGCCGGCCGACCCCGGCATGCCCGTGCAGGAGCGCGGCCTGCGCCCGGCCCGCCCGCTGAAGTACGCCCCGTCCGTGAACGGTTCGGCGGACGCGGTGGCGGGCACGTACACGCTCACCTTCGCCTCGGGGGCGAAGGCGGGGGCCGCCTTCCACGTCACCTCCGGCAACCGCGCCGACGGTCCGTGGACGTACACCACCGAGGCCGGCAAGAGCATCGCCGACACCTGGAACTCGGCGCACTCGAACGGCTCGTACGACCTGACCGTGCACGGCCCGAACGGCTTCCTGCGCGTCTTCGAGGGCCCGAACGACAGCGCCGGCCTCGAGGTCACCGCGCGCCACAGCGGCGACGACGTCGAGCTCGCCTTCGCCAACAAGGGCTCCGCCACCGTGCGGTGGAAGGTCACCAGCGGATACGGCGACCGGGCCAGGACCTTCACCGTGCGCGCCGGCGCCACCGTGAAGCACACCTTCGACCTCACGGCGAGCAGGCGCTGGTACGACCTGACCGTCACCTCCGACACCGAGCCGGCGTTCCTGCGCAGGTTCGCCGGCCACGTGGAGAACGGACGGCCGGGGGTGAGCGACCCGGCTGTCATGACTGGGTAAAGGCTCCCCGAGGGCGCGGATCCGGGCTGGTCGGGGACGGGGAGACTCGGGATAGTGTGCCTCGGTGACCACGCAATCGAACACACCTGCAGGCTGGTACCCGGATCCGCACGGAGCGGCCCAGACGCTCCGCTACTGGGACGGCGCGCAGTGGACGGACCACACGAACCAGCAGGCCGCGGCCGCGCCGCAGGTGCCGCCGCAGTCGGCCGGTCCGGACCAGCGCGTCCAGCGCCAGGTGCAGCAGCAGGCCGGGGTCGCGGCGGGCGGCCCCGGCGGCGGCAGCCTGTTCAGCGAGCCGGTCCTGGTGGTGAACCAGAAGGCCAAGCTGATCGAGCTGACCAACGAGTACACGGTCATGGACCAGAACGGCAACCAGCTCGGCTCGGTCGTCCAGGTCGGTCAGAGCGCGCTGAAGAAGGCAGTGCGCCTGGTCGCCAGCGTCGACCAGTTCATGACGCACAAGCTGGAGATCCGCGACGCGTACGGCCGGCCGGTGCTGCTGCTGACGCGCCCCGCGAAGTTCCTCAAGTCACGGGTGGTCGTGGCGCGTCCGGACGGTCAGCCGGTGGGCGAGATCGTCCAGCAGAACATGATCGGCAAGATCAACTTCGCGATGAACGTGGACGGCCGGCAGGTCGGCGCGATCAAGGCGGAGAACTGGCGCGCGTGGAACTTCGCCATCGTCGACGACACCGGCAAGGAGGTCGCCCGGATCACCAAGACCTGGGAAGGCCTCGCCAAGACGATGTTCACGACCGCGGACAACTACGTCCTGCAGATTCACTACCAGCTGCCCGAGCCGCTGCTGAGCCTGGTCGTGGCGACGGCGCTGACCGTCGACACGGCGCTCAAGCAGGACTCGCGGGGACTCGGCTGAGCCTGCCCGCGACGGCGCTCACAGTCGGGTGAGGTGTCCCGGCCCGGACAGCCGGGGCACCCACGCCGGTTCGGCCGGCCGGGGCACCCACGCCGGTTCGGCCGGCCGGGGCACCCACGCCGGTTCGGCCGCCGCCGATTCCGGCCGCAGGGCCAGGACCGCGGCCACGGGGTGTTCCTCGTGGTCGTGTCCGTCCAAGTCCTCGGCGTCCCCGGCGCGCGGCACCCGCGAGAGCAGCACCACGCCCCACGCCGCGAGCCCCGCACCCGTCAGCGCGAGCAGGACGCCCGCCGCACCGCCCTGCAGTCGCTCGCCGAGCAGTGCGAGGCCGATCGCCGCGGCGGCCACCGGGTTCGCCAGCGTCACCACCGCGAGCGGGGCACCGAGGCCGCCCCGGTAGGCGGTCTGGGACAGCAGCAGTCCGCCGGCCGCGAAGGCCGCGACCAGCAGGGCCACCCCGATCACCTCCACGCTGAGCAGGGACTGGGTGCGGTCCGTCACGGCCACCGTCACGGTCTGGGTGAGCGCCGAGGCGACACCGGAGGCGAAGCCCGACGCGGACGCGTGGCGCAGGCCCGGCCGGGCGCCCCGCCGTGCCAGTACGCCGATCAGCGTGGCTGTCACGGCCGCGACCGCCACCGCCTCGGGCACGCTCAGCACGTCCTCGGGCGCCGGCCCGGACGCCGTGACCAGGATCGCGGACAGACCGAGCAGCGTCAGCGCGGTGCCCCGCCACTCCGCGGCACTGACCCGCCGCCCCGCGACCCGCGCCCCCATGGGCACCGCCGCGATCAGGGTGAGCGCACCGAGCGGCTGGACCACGGTCAGCGGCCCGTACTTCAGGGCGACCACATGCAGCAGTGCGGCCGCGGCGTTGAGTACGACCGACCCCCACCAGGCGCCCGAGCGCAGCAGCCGCAGCGTGCCGGAGCCCGGGTTGCGGGAGGCCAGCCTTTCCTGGGCGACGGCGGCGGCGGCGTAGGCGACGGAGGAGAAGAGGGACAGGACGACGGCGAGAACGGTGGCGTTCATCGGCCCGCCCCCACGAGAACCTGCTCCTCGGCGGGCACCAGCCGGCCCTGACCACGTCCGGCGGTGGTGACCGTCCGGTGCGGCAGGTGGATCAGTGCGAGCGCGAGACCGAGCAGCGCCCCCGCGGCGATCGCGTCCAGCCAGTAGTGGTTCGCCGTCCCGACGATCACCAGCAGCGTCAGCAGCGGGTGCAGCAGCCACAGCCACCGCCAGCGGGAGCGGGTGGCGACGATCAGGCCGATCGCCAGCATCAGCGCCCAGCCGAAGTGCAGCGACGGCATGGCCGCGAACTGGTTCGAGAGGTGGTCGGTACGCGGCGGGCCGTACACGGAGGGTCCGTAGATCCGTGCGGTGTCCACCAGTCCGGTGACGGCGAGCATCCGCGGCGGGGCCAGCGGGAACAGGAGGTGCATCACGAGCGCGGCGCCGGTGAGCGAGGCCAGGACGCGGCGGGCCCAGACGTAGTGCGCGGGGCGGCGCAGGTAGAGCCAGACCAGGAAGGCCACGGTGGCCGGGAAGTGGACGGTCGCGTAGTAGGTGTTCGCGAGGTGCGCGAACGTGTCGCCGTGCAGCAGCAGGGACTGCACCGAGCCTTCGCCGGGCAGCCGGAGGGTTCGCTCCAGGTCCCACACGCGGTGCGCGTTGTGGTAGGCCTCGCCGGTGTGGCCCGTCGCCAGTTGCCGGCCGAACTTGTAGACGAGGAAGAACCCTGCGACGAGCAGGAGCTCACGGACGAGCGGCGGCCGCGCTATCGCGCTCGGCGCCGCTGGTGAAGGCTCGGTGCGGGCATTCATCCCCCGGCCCTTTCGCTGACGTGGTGCGTGTGCTGGTGCTGTTCCGGACGGGCTTGTGACTCGTCCGGCCCCGGCAAATCATCGATACTGGTGCGTACCGATACGACAGTGTACCGATACGAACCCGTACCGGTACACTCGAGTTTCGATAGACGTACGACACACTGGAACGTGAGCCCCCCGGCCACGGATACGAGCGAGGAGAGAGTCGATGACGTCGCAGGCCGCAGACGGACCGGAAACGGTCGCCGCCTCGCGCCGCTCCAAGATCACGCCGGAGCGTGAGCGGGAGTTCTTCGACGCCGTACTCGAACAGATTCGCGAATTCGGCTACGACTCCGTCACCATGGACGGCGTCGCCACCAGCACGCGCTGCAGCAAGTCGACGCTGTACCGGCAGTGGAAGACCAAGCCCCAGTTCGTGGCGGCGGCCCTGCGCGGCAGCCGCCGGGTGCGCTTCGCCGGCATCGACACCGGCTCGCTCGCCGAGGACCTGCGCCAGGCCGCACGGGCGGCGGGCGCCTGGTCGACGAGCGACACCAAGCTGGTCCAGGCGCTCGGCCACGCCGTCACTCAGGACGAGGAACTCGCGCTGGCGCTGCGCGAGGCGCTGGTGGAACCGGAGATCGTCGCGCTCCAGGAGATCCTTCGGCGCGGCATCGAACGCGGCGAGATCGCCGCCGACCATCCGGCGGTGGAGTACATCCCGGCCCAGATGTTCGGCGTCCTGCGCGCGCGGCCCGTCCTGGAGGGCAAATACGCCGACCCGGACTACCTCGTCCGGTTCGTGGAGGCCGCTGTGCTGCCGGCGCTCGGCCTGACCTGAGACTCAGGCCGCCGTCCACGGGATGACCGGGACGGTGACCTGCTCGCGCCGCACCGTGGGGACGGGGGCGGCGCGGACCCCCCGGCCGGGTGGAGTACCTCTTGAGCGGAGAGGTGCCCCACCCGGCCGGCATGTCCTCCGGGGGCCTGCCGAACGTCAGACGTCCTGGCCGCTGCCGCCACCCGTCGACACCTTGATGCCCTTGGTGATCTCGTCGAGCACGGCCTGTGTCTCCTCCACGTCGACGCCGAAGCGGACGACGACCATCTGCTGGGAGTTCGCCGGGGAGGGGAAGGCCAGTGACTGGACGTAGCCGTCGGAGCCCTTGCTCGTGACGGCCTTCCAGCGGACCAGGTAGCCCTTCTGTCCGGCAACGGTGACGGCCTTGGAGGCCAGCACGTCGTGCGAGGTGATCTCGCCGTAGGTCGAGCCGCCGTAGGAATCCTCGGCGTTGGCCGCGATGTCCGCCTTCGCGATCTCCTCGGCCGTGGTGCCCTTGGTGCCGAGCGCGAGGGCGGGGGCCGAGTACGCGCCGCCCTTCGTGCAGGACTTGGAGGTGTCGCCGGGGCAGTCGTAGGAGTCGTTCGACGTGACCGACGCCCCCACCGACAGCTGCTGGCCGTACCAGTCCTCCGGTATCGGCAGGCTGATCCCGTCGATCGCGTCGGTCACCGAACCGCTCTCGATCTTCGGCGCCTCGGACTGGTCGGGCGAGGGCGACTGGCCCCCGGACCCCCCGGACCCCCCGGACCCGCCGGAGCCCCCGGACCCGCCGGAGCCGCCGTCGCCCCCGGATCCGCCGTTGCCGCCGAAGGGGCCGCCCGTGGAGCCGTCCTGGCCGCCCTGTCCGCCCGGCCCCTGTGAGTTCGCGGTGTTGCCGTTGCCGCCGTCGTCGCCGGAGAGGGCGTACACGCCCACGCCGATGCACGCCAGGACCACCACGGCCGCCGCGACGGCTGTGCCCGTGCGCAGACCGCGCCGCGAGCCGGCCGGCGGCTGCGCGGGATACCCCGGATACCCCGGATGCGCCGGGAACGGCCCGGCCGCCGCCACCTCCGGAGGACCCCACGCGGCGGCCGACCCCGCGGGCCGGGTCTGGTCCGTCCATGCCTTGCCGTCCCACCAGCGCTCGGTGGCGGGGCCGTCACTTGTCTGCCCGGGATCGGGGTACCACCCGGAGGGAGTCGCCTGCGTCATGTCCCCACCGTATGAGGCCTCGGTGAAAGAGGCATGAGAAGGTCGACTTCCGAATTCCCCCTAATACGGGACGAGTCCTGTCGGTCGGGAAGAAATTGACCGACGGCCAAGTTTGGGGCCGCCGGTCAGGGGCAGGGCCCGTCGCCCGCAGGTGACCGGCGTCGCCCGGCACGGCAACTGGTGCCCTGACCGGCCTCCGCTTCGGCACCCGGACGGCTACGCTCAAGTCTGTACGTCGTGCGGGCGACTTGGGGAGGTAGCGCGATGACGGAGGTACGGCCCCCGGAGGCCGTCCCGGCCTCGCTGTGGGAGCGTGACGAGGAAGTCGCCGCCGTCGTACGGGCCATCGACACCCTGGGCGCGGACAACTCTTCCTCGGGCAGCCTGCTGATGATCAGCGGCGAGGCCGGCTTCGGCAAGACCGCCCTGCTCGCCGAGACCCGCCGCATCGCCGAAGGACGCGGCTGCACGGTGTGGTCGGCGCGCGGCGGCGAGACCCTCAGGTCGGTCCCCTTCAACGTCGTACGACAACTGCTGCAACCCGCCCTCATGTCGCTGATGCCGGAGGAGGCCCGCGAGTACCTCGGCGACTGGTACGACATCGCGGGCCCGGCCCTCGGCCTCACGGAACCCGGTGAGCGCCAGGCCGACCCGCAGGGCGTCACCGACGGCCTGGTCGCCGCGGTGCGCCGGCTGGCCCGGCGCGACTGGCCGCTGGTCCTGCTGATCGACGACGCCCACTGGGCCGACCAGGAGACCCTGCGCTGGCTCGCCGCGTTCGCCGAACGCCTGGACGACCTGTCCGTCCTGGTCGTGGTGGCCCGCCGCCCCGGCGAGATGACCGGTGAGAGCGCCCGGCTCCTCGACGCGGTCGCCGCCACCGCGGGCCACCCCGCCACCACCCTGAGCGCCCTCACCCCGGACGCCACCGCCGGCCTCACCCGCGCCACGTTGGGCGGGCACGCCGACGCCGCGTTCTGCCGCGAAGTCTGGGCCGTCACCGCCGGCAACCCGTACGAGGCCGTCGAACTCCTCGCCAAGGTCCAGGACAGCGAACTGGAGCCGACCGAGAGCGCGGCCGGCGAACTGCGCGCCCTGAACCGCGCGGCCCGCGGCGGCGGCCTCGTCGCCCGCCTGGAGGAACTCGGCATCGACGCCACCCGGTTCGCCTGGGCGGCCGCCATCCTCGGCACCGGCATCTCCGTCGACCTGGTCGCCAAGCTCGCCACCCTCGGCCGCGACGACGCCGTGCGCTGCGCCGAACTGCTGCGCAGCGCCCGCATCCTCACCGCACCCGACCCGGCGAACGGCCGGACCGACGAGGGCGACCTGGAGTTCGTCCACCCGCTGATCGCCACCGCCGTCTACAACTCCATCCCGCCCGCCCTGTGCACCGCCATGCACGGCATCGCCGCCCAGGTCGTCACCGACTCCGGGCGCGGCGCCGCGGCCGCCGCCCGCCACCTCCTGCAGGTGCACCCGGACGACGACGAGGAACTCGTCGAGCAACTGCGGGAGGCCGCCCGCGAGCACCTCGCCGTCGGCGCCCCCGACGCCGCCCGCCGCTGCCTGGAACGCGCCCTGGTGGAACCCCCGCGGCCCGAGGTGCACGCACGCGTGCTCTTCGAACTCGGCTGCGCCACCCTCCTGACCGCGCCCGCGAAGACCATCGACCACCTCCAGACCGCGCTCGCCATGCCGGGCCTCGAAGGCGACGCACGCGTCGACGCCGTCTTCCGCCTCTCCCAGGCCCTCCTGCACAACGACCAGCTGGAGGAGGCCGTCCGCACCGTCGAGGCGGAGGCCGTCCGGCACACGGCCGGACCCGCAAGGATGCGGCTGCAGGCCGTGCAGTACATGTGGGAGGGCATCTACGCGGGCGAGGCCACCTCACCGGGCCGCTCCGAGCGCCTCGCCGAACTCGCCCGCACCTGCACCGGCCGGGACAACTCCGAGCGCGCCCTGCTCATGCTGCGCGGCTTCGACGCCATGACCCACGGCGAGAGCGCCGAGGAGGTCGTCGACCTGTGCGACCGCGCCCTCGTCAACGGCCGGCTCGCACCCGGCCTCGGCTGGACCGACACCGAGTGGGGCGTCGAACTGCTCCTGATGCTGACCAACGCGTACGCCTACACCGACCGGCTCGACCGGGCCGACGCCCTCTACTCCGAGGCGCTGCGCGCCTACGAGTCGGCCGGCTGGAGCGGCGGTCACCTCGCCCTGGCCCACGCCTACGTCGGACTCGGCCACCGCCGCCGCGGCCGCCTCCGGGAGGCCGAGACGTCCCTGCGCGAGGCGCTGCGCCTGGCCGAACGCGTCGGCCGCGGACTGCCCCTGTACTGGACCGCGAGCTGCAACCTCGTGGACACCCTGCTCGCCCGCGGCCACGTCGAGGAGGCCTGGGCGATCGCCGAGCAGTGCGGCTTCGCCCCGCCCTACCCCTCCACCATCGTGCTGCCCGACCCCCGCTCCGTGCGCGGCCGCCTCCTGCTCGCCGTCGGCCGCACCAAGGAGGGCATCAACGAACTGGAGGCCGCGGAGAAGGCGGCGGCCGTCCGCGGCCACCACAACCCGGTGCTCGTTCCGTTTGCCTTCGACCTCGCCCGCGCCCTCGCCACCGAGGACCCGGGCCGCGCCGCCCGGCTCGCCACCGACGTCCGCCGGCACGCCGAACGCCTCGGCACCGACACGGCCATCGGTGAGGCCCTGCGCTGCGCCGCCGCGCTGGAGACCGGCCAGCGCGCGGTCCGGCTGGCCGCGCAGGCGGTCGCCTACCTGGAGGCATCGCCCTGCCAGTACGAACACGCGGCGGCCCGCGTCGAGTACGGCATCCTCGCCCGCTCGGTCGCCGAACTGGGCCGGGGCCTCGCGCTGGCCCGGTCCTGCGGGGCGGACGGGCTGGTGGCGCAGGCGAGGGCGGTGCTGGAGACGGGCCGCGGGCTGCGGTAGGTCAGGCGTCCAGCAGCCGGTCGGTGACGGCCTGCAGACGCGTCTGCACGTCCCTGTCGTACGCCGCCCGGTGCGCCCGGGCCGCCCGCGTCCCGTCGAAGTAGCCGCCGCTGCCCAGGTCCCGGGTGGCCAGGTCCAGGACGCCCGGAGCGCTGTCGGCAACCGTGTTCCACGGGCTGATGCCGCCCTCACGGACCATCGCCGTGTCCATGTAGGTCGCCGGGTGCAGCACGTTCACCGAGACACCGGTGCCGTCCAGCTCCTCGGCCAGGGCGAAGGTGTGCGCGGCGAGCGCGAACTTGCTGCGGCAGTAGGCCGACAGACCGCTGTATCCCCGGGTGAGTTCGGGATCGTCGACGACGAGGGGCTCCTGGCCGGCCGAGCCGACGTTGACGATCCGCGCGGGCGGGTTCGCCCGCAGCACGGGCAGTAGGGCGCGGGTCAGCGCGACCGGCGCCAAGTAGTTGACGGCCAGCCTGAGTTCGTGCCCGTCGGCGCTCACCTCCCGCCCCGAGCCGGGCGAACCGCCGCCCACCCCCGCGTTGTTGACCAGGACGTCGAGCTCGGGGTGCGCCTCGGCCACCCGGGTGCCCAGCTCGCGCACCTGCGCCAGTGAGGCCAGATCGGCGACGAACCCCTCGGCCGCGCCCTCGCCGCGCAGCTCCTCGACGAGCCGCCGCGTCCGGGCGGCGTCACGGCCGTGGGCGAGGACCAGGTGTCCGGAGCGGACCAGTTCGAAGGCGACATGGCGGCCGAGACCGGAGGTGGCGCCGGTGAGCAGAATCGTGGACATGCCCCCACCGTAGGCACGTGGCGGGGGCATCGGCGTGGTGCTGCCGAAGCTACGACCGGCAGGGTCACCCTCCTGCTCACCCTTCGGCGTCGTCCTCCTCCGCCAGGACCCGCTGAGCGGTCGCGAACGCCGAGTTCGCCGCCGGGACCCCGCAGTACACGGCCGTCTGCAGCAGCACCGCGCCGATCTCCTCGGGGGTGAGGCCGTTGCGCCGGGCCGCCCGCACATGCATCGCCAGCTCGTCGTAGTGGCCGTGCGCGACGAGCGCCGTCAGCGTGATCATGCTGCGTTCGCGGCGGCTGAGCGTCGGGTCGGTCCAGATCTCGCCCCACGCGTAACGCGAGATGAAGTCCTGGAAGCGCGCGGTGAAGGGCGTCTGGCGGGCCTGCGCCCGGTCAACGTGCTCGTCCCCGAGGACCCCGCGCCGTACCTCCATGCCCCGTTTGGCACCACCGTCGAAATGCGCCCGCAGCGCGGTCAGGACGGCCTCGGGGCACTGCGCGGGCGCCAGATGCGAGGCGCCCGGGATCTCCACCAGCGCGGCGCCCGGCACCGCGTCCGCGATCTCCCGCAGATGCGCGGGCGGGGTCGCGGGATCCTCGCGGCCGGCGACCAGCAGCGTGGGTGCGGAGATCTCCGCCAGCCGCTCCCGCAGGTCGAACGCGGCCAGCGCGTCACAGCAGGCGGCGTACGCCTCGGGGTCCGCTTCCCGGTGGTCCCGGACGAGCTCCGGCACGGTGAACCCGGACGTGAACCAGCGCGCGCCGGCACCGTCCGCGAGCTGGTCCAGGCCCTCGCTCCGGACGCGCGCGGCCCGCTCCTCCCACGGCTTGGAGCCGTTGAAGTGGGCGGAGGAACAGATCGCGGCGAGCGACGACACCCGTTGCGGATGGTGCACGGCCAGATGCAGCCCCACCGCACCGCCCAGCGACACCCCGGCGTACGCGAACCGCTCGATGCCCAGGGAGTCGGCGAGCGCGAGCACCAGATCGCCGAGATCCCCGACGGTCGCGCCCGATCCGATCAGGTCGGCCGCCGAACCGCCGTGCCCCGGCAGGTCCCAGCGGATCACCCGGTGGGTGAGGGACAGCTCGGGTGCGACCCGGTCCCACAGGGCGTACGAGGTGCCCAGCGAGGGCCCCAGCAGCAGCGGGGGAGCGGAAGCGGGCCCTTCGGCACGGTGGTTGAGTCGGGTGTCGGTCAACGTCGCTCCAGAGCACGGTCGGTGAGGGCTCCCGCGGAGCCGGTGTAGCGGGTGGGGTCGGTGAGCTCGTCGAGGTCGACGTCCTTCAACTCCGGCTGTTCCGAGAGGAGTTCGCCGAGGCTGCGCCCCTCGGCGTAGGTGCGCCCGGCGAGGTCCGTGAGCAGTTCCTTGGCGCGGGCGCGGCCCAGGACGGGTGCCAGCTCGGCGGACAGCCGCTCGGAGACGACCAACCCGTGGGTGAGGCCGAGGTGTTCGCGCATGACGTCCGTGTGGATTCGCAGGCCCGCGGTGAGTTCGGCCGCGTCGCGGGCGGCTCCGCCGACCAGCCGGAGCAGGTCCCGCAGCGGCTCCCACTCGGCGTGCCAGGCCCCGGCCGGCCGCTCGTCCTCGGCGACCAGCGAGCCGTACAGGGTGGCCGCGAGCTGCGGGGCCCGCCGGGCGGCGGCCGCGATCAGCGTGGACCGTACCGGGTTCGCCTTGTGCGGCATGGCGGACGAACCGCCGCCGCTGCCCTCCGTGACCTCGGCGATCTCGGTCCGGGACAGCGTCAGCACGTCCACGGCGATCTTTCCCAGTGCCCCCGCCGTGAAGGCCAGACAGCCGGCGAGATCGGCGATCGGGGTGCGGAGGGTGTGCCAGGGCAGGGGCGGCGCGTCGAGCCCGGTCTCGCGGGCGAAGGAGGCGAGCAGTGCGGTCGGATCGTCCGCGCCGTACGCCGTGAAGGCCGCCAAGGTCCCGGCCGCACCGCCGAGTTGGGCAGGAAGCGAGTCCCGTACGGCCGTCACCCGGTCCCGGGCGTCCAGCACCGACGACCGCCACCCGGCCGCCTTCAGCCCGAACGTGGTCGGCACGGCGTGCTGGGTCAGCGTCCGCCCCGGCATCGTGCTGTCGCGGTGTTCGGCGGCCAGCCGGGCCAGCACCCGCTCGGTGCGGCCGAGGTCGTCGAGGACCAGGTCCAGTGTGCGTCGGGCGACCAGCATCATCGCCGTGTCCAGGATGTCCTGGCTGGTCGCGCCCCGGTGGACGTACGGCCCGAACTCCTCGCCCACCGCCTTCGTCAGATCGGCGACCAGCGGAATGACGGGATTTCCGCCGCCCCGGGCACGCTCCGCCAGCGACCGTACGTCGAAACGACCGGCGTCGGCCGCCTCGGTCACCGCCGTCGCCGCCCCGGCCGGGGCGAGCCCCCGCGCCGCCTGGGCGCGGGTCAGCGCCGCCTCCGCGTCCAGCAGCGCCTGCAGACAGGCGCGCTCGCTGGTCGCGGACGCGGCCGGGGAGCCTGCCCACCCGGGGGCGAGCAGGCCGGTGTCCGCTTCTTCGGATGTCACTGGAACTCCAGGAAGACCGTCTCGCCTTCGCCCTGAAGGCGGATGTCGAAACGGTACGTTCCCCTGCCCGCGTCGGTCGCGATCAGCGTGTCGCGTCGCTCCGCGTCCAGTCGCGCGAGCAGCGGGTCCGCGGCGAGCGCCGCCTCGTCGCCCGGCAGGTAGATCCGGGTGAACAGGTGCACCAGCAGCCCGCGCGCGAAGACGCACACACTGAGGTACGGGGCGCTCTGCCCGCGCGCGCCGGGCCGCAGCGTCCGCGCGGACCAGTGGCCGCTCGCATCCGTCTGGATGCGGCCCCAGCCGGTGAACTCCACGCCGTTGCGCCCGAGGAAGCCGCCGCTCGCCGGGTCGCGCCGCATCGAACCGTCGACCGTCGGCAGATTGCCGTCCGGGTCAGGACCCCACAGCTCCACGAACGCGTCGGGCAGCGGGTTGCCCTCGCCGTCGTGGACGTGACCGTGGACGGTGATCGTGTCCGGGTGGCCGATCGGGGCGACGTCACCTCCGCCGGGGAACGGCAGGGCGTGGCCGTAGAAGGGGCCGACCGTGTGCGACGGGGTCGGCAGCACGGTCTCCGGACGACTCGTGTCGATCTTCGTCATGGCTGGTCAGCGCCCTTCTTCGATCCAGGTGGCGTTCGGCCCGTCGAGCACGATGTCCCAGTGGTAGCCCATCGAGAACTCCGGCACCGACAGGCTGTGGTCGTACGTCGCCACCAGCCGCTGCCGAGCCGTGTCGTCCGTCACCGACTGGATGATCGGGTCGTAGGGGAACAGCGGGTCGCTCGGGAAGTACATCTGCGTCACGAGCCGCTGCGTGAACGCCGAACCGAACAGCGAGAAGTGGATGTGCGCCGGCCGCCAGGCGTTGACGTGCTGACGCCACGGGTAGGGGCCCGGCTGGACGGTCGTGAACTGGTAGAAGCCGCTGCCGTCGGTCAGCGTGCGGCCGACGCCGGTGAAGTTCGGATCCAGCGGGGCGTCGTGCTGCTCGCGCTGGTGCGCGTAACGGCCGGCCGAGTTCGCCTGCCAGATCTCGACCAGCTGGCCGCGGATCGGGCGCCCGTCGCGGTCGAGGAGCCGGCCGGAGACGGTGATGCGCTCACCGATCGGCTCGCCGTTGTGCTGCCGGGTGAGGTCGTTGTCGATCTCGGTGATGTCCCGCTCCCCGAAGGCGGGGGAGGACAGCTCCACCAGCTCCGGGTCCTGGCTCACGTCGATCGCGACCGGCGGCTGCTTGGGGTGCCGCAGGACCGAGGAGCGGTACGGCGCGTAGTCGCGACGCGGCTGGTGCTCGACGGGGGCGCCGTCGGCGAGGCGCTTCTCGTACGCGGCGTGCTCGGCCGCGATCTCCAGGTCGATGTCCGCTTGGGTGAGAGTCATGGGGTTCCTAACGCTTCCTAGCGCTCGAGGACGAGGGCGAGGCCTTGGCCCACGCCGATGCAGAGGGTGGCGACGCCGGTACCGCTGCCCTGGCGGGCGAGCTGGTGGCCGAGGGCGGCGGCACCACCCTGCGGCTTGGGGATCGCCGGGTCGAACTGGGGCCACCCGGCCACACGACCCGGCACCTGGGCGGCGAAGGCCTCGTTCAGCGACGCACCGTCCGGCACATCGGCCACCGCCTCAAGGGCGGTGGCGAACACCTTGTCCATCCGTGCGGCCCCATCCCGTCCGAGCGCCCCATCCGCAGTTAGTCAGGGCACTGATTATTTCAGCGAGGTGTAGTTCACGCTGCCACCGCAGGGGCGAGGCGTCAAGACCCAGGAGAATCACTAGGTCAGTTCCCCTGTGCGCACCGCAGACAGTCCAGACACCGCCCGGTATTGTTCAGTGCACCTACGAAGTGCCACCTACGAAGTGCAGCAACGAAGTACACCGACGAAATCGACCTCGGGAGCGCACATGGCCGCGGTGGACCTCTCCACCCACCCCGGGCACCTGGCCCGGCGGCTTCAGCAGGCGCACTACCTGCTGTGGAACACCATGGTCTCCGAGGAGATCACCTCGCCGCAGTTCGCGGTCCTCAACGCGCTCGTCGGGGAACCGGACCGTCTGGACCAGCGGACCGTCGGGGAACGCGTGGGCCTCGACCGGTCGACCATCGCCGAGGTGATCAGCCGGCTCGGCCGGCGCGGGCTCCTCGACAAGGTGCGCGACCCGCAGGACGGCCGCCGCTTCCTGTTGCGCCTCACGGACGAGGGGCTGCGCACCCACCGCAAGCTGACCGTGCGCACCGCCCGGATGAACCAGGTCTTCCTGGCCCCGCTCTCGGCCGAGGAGCAGAGCGTGTTCTTCGACCTCATCCAGCGGGTCGCGGACGCGGCCGAGGGGCTCCGCAACCCGGCGGAACCCCTCGCCACCCGGCCCTGAGCGCGCTCAGCGGCTCACGAGGCCTTCGCGAACACCACCCACACCTGCCCCTCGGCGAAGTTCACCGGCTCACCGTCGTTCGTCGTGAACGCGGTGCCCGCCGTGGCCTCGGGGCGCGACCAGTTCACGTCGTAGGCCCGTCCCCCGCGCAGTACCTCCGCCGTCCCCGAGCCGACCGTCTCGGTGTACGGCGTGTTGTTGCCGAGGAAGTCGTGGAAGGCGGACTTGCGCACGTTCACGTACTGCACGACGACCGTCGCCGGTGCCATCCGCTTCCCGTCGGTCGTCACCGCGGGCGTCCCGTCCATCGAGACCAGCCAGCGCTCCCGGTCCGCGGACCAGCTGAAGGTGAACGCGGCCGCGGGGTGGCGCACGGTCCGCGAGGTCTCCTTCCGGCCTCCGGCGGGCGCGGCGCCGTACCGGAAGCCGGTGGTCAGCGCGTCCGCGCCCGGTGCGGCGGACAGCAGCCGGTCGGGGCGGAGGTAGAGGTTGTGCGGGGAGGGCTTGCCGGTGCCGCGGTAGTAGGCGCCGGACACCTTGCCTGGCGTCTGCACGACCAGCGGCGCCTTGTCGATCAGCGGCATCAGCTTGCCCTGGGCCCCGGAGAAGGCGAGCGTCGGCCGGTCGAACTGGCGCAGCAGCTCCAGGTCCGACTCGCGGGCGCTGCGCACCGGACCGACGACCTTCGGCAGCTTGGTCGCGTAGACCGCCATCAGCCGGCTCATTCCGCCCTCGACCTGCTCGGCGTACACGACGTCCGCGGAGTTCAGGCCCGTATGAGGGCGGGCGGCACGCGCGTTGTCGATCTTCACGGCGAGCACCGGGCCGGCCTCCGCGCGCTCGCTCGGGCTCTGGCTCGGCCTCTCGCCAAGGCCCTCGCTCGGGCTCTCGACGGGCGTGCGCAATTGCCCGCGCGCGTCGTCACCCGCGTCGCGCCCGCCCGTGCAGCCGGCCGTCAGCGAGGCGGTCGCCGCGGCGGCGAACAGCGCCACCACCGTGACGGTGCGTCGCGTGCGCGTCCTGTGTCCCATGCCCACCGTGGCCACCCGTCTGTTGTCATTGATTGTGCGCTCATACGTTCATTGATGGCCATACCCGCTCGATTCTGATCGGCGGCGTTCGCTACGTCGATCGGCTCAGGTGGGGGCGATTCGGCCGGGTGGCGGCCGGGTACCCGGCCCGCACCGCAGACCGGACACGCCGACGTGACCTAGGGAGCGTGCGATGAAGGCAGTGACCTGGCAGGGCAAGCGGGACGTACGGGTGGAGAGCGTGCCCGATCCGACGATCCAGGAGCCGACGGACGCCGTCATCCGCGTCACCTCCACCGGGCTGTGCGGCTCCGACCTGCACCTGTACGAGGTGCTCACCCCGTTCATGACACCGGGCGACATCCTCGGCCACGAGCCCATGGGCATCGTCGAGGAGGTCGGCGCCGGGGTGCCCGACCTCGCGGCCGGCGACCGGGTCGTGGTGCCGTTCCAGATCGCCTGCGGCAACTGCTGGATGTGCATGACCGGCCTGCCGACGCAGTGCGAGACCACCCAGGTCCACAGTGAGGGCATGGGGGCCGCCCTCTTCGGCTACACCCGTCTGTACGGCTCCGTCCCGGGAGGCCAGGCCGAGTACCTGCGCGTCCCGCAGGCACAGTTCGGCCCGATCAAGGTCCCCGAGGGCCCGCCCGACGACCGCTTCGTCTACCTCTCCGACGTCCTGCCCACCGCCTGGCAGGCGGTCGCCTACGCGGACGTCCCGCAGGGCGGGAGCGTCGCCGTGCTCGGCCTCGGGCCGATCGGTGACATGGCGTGCCGCATCGCCCAACTGCGCGGCGCCGGACAGGTCTTCGGCGTGGACCTGGTGGGCGAGCGGCTGCGCCGGGCACGGTCGCGCGGTGTGCAGACGTACGACCTCAGGCGCTTCGACAACGAGAAGGAACTGGTCCAGGCGATCCGCGACGAGACGGACGGACGCGGCCCCGACGCCGTGATCGACGCCGTCGGCACCGAGGCCCACGGCAGCGCCGCCGCCAAGCTCGCCCAGCAGGCCTCTTCGATGCTGCCGCGGAAGATCAGCGGACCGTTCGCGGAGCGCTTCAGCGTCGACCGGCTCGCCGCCTTCCACACCGCCATCGAGCTGGTGCGCCGGGGCGGCACGATCTCGCTGTCCGGTGTGTACGGCGGGATGGCCGACCCGCTGCCGATGCTCACCATGTTCGACAAGCAGATCCAGGTCCGGATGGGCCAGGCCAACGTGCGCCGCTGGAGCGACGAGATCATCCCCTACCTCACGGACGAGGACCCCCTCGGCGTCGACGACTTCGCCACCCACCGGCTGCCGCTCAGCGAGGCACCGAACGCCTACCAGATGTTCCAGCGCAAGCGGGACGGCGCGGTCAAGGTGCTGATGACTCCCTGAGTCACGCCCTGAGTCACGCCGAGTCACTCAGGGGGACCGAAGATCTCCGCCAGGTCGTAGCGCACCGGCTCCTCCAACTGCGCGTACGTGCAGCTCTCGGGAGTCCGGTCCGGGCGCCAGCGGCGGAAGCGGGCCGTGTGCCGGAAGCGGGCGCCGTTCTCCATGTGGTCGTACGCCACCTCGACCACCCGATCCGGCCGCAGCGGCACCCAGGACAGGTCCTTCTTGCCGGACCAGCGGCTGGGCGCCCCGGGCAGCCGGGCCGTCTCGTGCGCCGCCTCCTCCGCCCAGGCAGCCCACGGGTGTCCCGTGACGTCGTCCATGCGCAGCGGCTCCAGCTCCTCGACCAGCTCGGCCCGCCGCTTCATGGGGAAGGCCGCAGACACGCCCACGTGCTGGAGAGCACCCCGGTCGTCGTACAGGCCGAGCAGGAGCGAGCCGACCACCGGGCCGCTCTTGTGGAGGCGGTAGCCCGCGACGACGACATCCGCCGTCCGCTCGTGCTTGATCTTGAACATGGCACGCTCGTCCTGGAGGTACCGCCCGTTGAGCGGCTTGGCGATGACACCGTCCAGGCCCGCCCCCTCGTACTGCTCGAACCACTGCTGGGCCACGTCGATGTCGGTCGTCGCCGGCGCCACGTGCACGGGCGCCGTCACCTCGGTCAGGGCCGTGGTCAGCAGCGCCCGCCGCTCGCCGAGCGGCACGTCCAGCAGCGACTCGTCCGCCAGGGCGAGCAGGTCGAAGGCGACGAACGACGACGGTGTCCGCTCCGCCAGCATCCGCACCCGGGAGTCCGCCGGATGGATGCGCTCGGTCAGCGCGTCGAAGTCCAGCCGCCCCTCCCGCGCGATGACGATCTCCCCGTCCAGCACGCACCGCTCGGGCAACCGCTCCCTCAGCGCCGCCACCAACTCCGGGAAGTACCTGGTCAGAGGCTTGCCGGTGCGGCTGCCCAGCTCGACCTCGTCCCCGTCACGGAACACGATCGCCCGGAACCCGTCCCACTTCGCCTCGTAGTGCATGTCCGGCGGGATCTTCGCCACCGACTTGGCGAGCATGGGCTTCACGGGCGGCATGACGGGCAGATCCATGCTCCGATTCTGCGCTCGAACGCCGTGAAATGCCCGGTGTGCGAGGTGTGCGCAGTGCGCCTACCGTGGCTCGCATGGGCGAAGCGGTGGAACTGGAGGCGGGTGGCCGGACCGTACGGCTGTCCAGCCCGACCAAGGTCTTCTTCCCGGAGCGCGGCTTCACCAAGCTGGACCTCGCCCGCTACTACCAGGCCGTCGGGCCCGGCATCCTGCGCGCCCTGCGCAACCGCCCCACCACGCTGGAGCGCTACCCGGACGGAGTGGGCGGCGAGTCCTTCTTCCAGAAGCGGGCGCCGAAGAACATGCCCGACTGGATCCCGACCGCACACATCACTTTCCCCAGCGGCCGCAGCGCCGACGAGATGTGCCCCACCGAGGAGGCCGCCGTGCTGTGGGCCGCCCAGTTCGGCACCCTCACGTTCCACCCCTGGCCGGTCCGCCGCGACGACGTCGACAGCCCCGACGAACTGCGCATCGACCTCGACCCGCAGCCCGGCACCGACTACGACGACGCGGTCCGCGCCGCCCACGAACTGCGCGCGGTGCTCGACGAGCACGGCGGCCTGCGCGGCTGGCCGAAGACGTCGGGCGGGCGGGGCCTGCACGTCTTCGTACCGATCGAACCGCGCTGGACCTTCACCCAGGTCCGGCGCGCCGCCATCGCCGTCGGGCGGGAGATGGAACGCCGGATGCCGGAGCGGGTGACCATCAAGTGGTGGAAGGAGGAGCGGGGCTCGCGCATCTTCATCGACTACAACCAGACGGCCCGGGACCGCACGATCGCCTCCGCCTACTCCGTACGGCCGCGCCCGCACGCCCCGGTCTCCGCGCCCCTGCGCTGGGACGAGGTCGGTACCGCGCACCCCCAGGACTTCGACATCGCGACCATGCCCGCCCGCTTCGCCGAACTCGGCGACGTCCACGCGGACATGGACGACCACGCCTTCTCCCTCGAGGCCCTCCTGGAGCTGGCGCGCCGCGACGAGCACGATCACGGGCTCGGTGATCTGCCGTACCCGCCCGAGTATCCGAAGATGCCGGGAGAACCCAAGCGGGTGCAGCCGAGCAAGGCGAGGAAGGAGGCGCCCCCGCCGGAGGCACCTCCTGCCTGACCTGCCTGACCTGCAAGGGCACCCGCTACGAGGTGCCTCTGCCGGGACCTACAGCTCCTTGATCCTGATGTCCCGGTACGAGACCACGTCCGTGGTGCCGTGCACCTGGAGTCCGATGTAGCCGGAGGCGAACCGCCGCCCGTCCGTGCCCGGGTCGTCCGAGCGCGGCGGGGAGAAGTCCTGGCCGCCGACGTTGTCGAACTCGTTGATCAGCACGCCGTTGCGGTAGACCGCGTAGTGCTGGTCGACCACCCGGATCTCGTAGTCGTTCCACGTGCCCTTCTGGGTGACGCCGGCCCCGGCCAGTCCGACCCGGTCGAAGCCGTAGACCGAGCCCGTCTTGTACATGTCCCCGTCGGGCCGGTCGAGCACCTGAACCTCGTGCCCGTACTTGATGGCGACCCACTCCGGCCGCGACTCCTCCGGGTGGTCGAGCACCCACGGGAACCGCACGAACACCCCGGAGTTGGCGTTGCCGGTGCCCGGAGCGTCGTCACGCCACTGGAGCCTGAGCGAGAAGTCGCCGTACTTGCGCTGCGGGAACCACAGCATGCCGAGCCCGGCCCTGGTGGTGCCGGAGGTGATCGATCCGTCGGGGTTCGGTGCGAACGAACCGCCGCCCACCTGCTGCCACTTGGCGAAGGACTCCGCGCTGCCGTCGAGGATCGTGCGGTAGCCCTCGGTCTGTCCTGGCCTGCCGATGCCGGACTGGCGGGCCGCCTTCTGGATCGCGTCGTACTCGCGCTGGTCGACGACGCCTTCCGTCAGCAGCTTGTCGAGGACCGCCTTGACGTGCTTCAGGAACAGCGCGTGGGACGTCCACTCCTTCTCGTCCTCGATCAACTCGTTGATCCGGCACCGGTTGTCGGTGACCCGGTTCGGCACGCCCGAGTCGACCGCGCCGACGATGACCGTCAACCGTTCGTCGTATTCCGCGCAGTTGGGCGCGGGCACCCCGCCACCGGCCACGACAGCGAAGCTGACGGTCCGTGCGGCGGAGGTGTTGCCCGCCTTGTCGATGGCCCGGTACGCGAGGGTGTGCGCGCCGGCACGGTCGACCACCACGGGAATGCTGTATGCGATGTACGGTCCACCGTCGAGTGAATACTCGATCCGGTCGACACCCGACCCGCCGTGTTCGTCGGTCGCGCTCACGGTCACCTTGGCGTTCCCGACGTAAGCCCCGTCGGAGTTCCGCGTGCCGTCCACGGTCACGCCGGTCACCGGCGGGGTCGTGTCCTGCGGTGGCGCGGCGACGACCGTGAACCGCACGCTCTTCTCGGCGGCCACGTTGCCTGCCTTGTCGGTGGCCCGGTAGCGCACCGTGTGCGTCCCGACCTGGTGCACCATCACGGGGGCGGTGTACGGCTGCCAGGCACCGGAGCCGACGGCGTACTCGATGGTGTTGACGCCGGATCCGGTGTCCGAGGCGCTGACGGTGACCGTCGCCATGTCGACGTACGTCCCGTCGGCGTTCTGCTCACCGCTCACCGTCGCCGAGGTGTCGGGCGGTGCGGTGTCGTCGGAGGCCGGTGGGACGACGGTGAACTCGACGCTCTTCTCGGCCGACACGTTGCCCGCCTTGTCGAGGGCGCGGTAGCGGACCTTGTGGCTGCCGACCTGGTCGACGACGACCGGTGCGGTGTACGGAATCCAGTCGCCCGCCTCGCCGACCGCATACTGGATAATGTCGACCCCGGACCCGCCGTCTTCGTCGGTCGCGCTGATCGCGACACTCGCCGAGCCGACGTACTCGCCCTGCGCGTTCTGCGTGCCGGTCACCTGCGCGGCCACCTCGGGCGGTGTCGTGTCCTCGCCGCCGCCCTCGGTCACCACGAGGATGCCCTGCATCTGGCCGTGGCCGGGAATCGTGCAGTGGTAGAAGTAGCGGCCCGGCGAGAGCGTGACCTCGGCGGTGTGACGGCCGCCCTGGTCGTCGCCCGGATTGGCGAGGATGTTCAGCTGGACGTCGCTGTTGAACTCCGGATCGCTCGTCACGAACGTCAACGTGTGCGGCATTCCGATGGTGTTGCCGGTCGCCGCACTGTTCTCGAAGACGATCGTCGCCGCGCCCGCCACGGCCGTCGCGGGCGCCGACGTGTACTTGTCGATGTCGTTTCCGGCGGTCCAGGTGAGCACCTGGGCCGCGGCCTGCTTCTGGGGCTGCCGGGTCTCCTGCCGGGTCTGCCCCGCTGCGGGCAGCGCCTGCAGCCCGAGTATGACGAGCAGCGCGGCCAACAGGGCCGTCCAGACTCTTCGTTGCCGTGTCACTGCGTCCCCCTCGCCAGCTGGCCGGCGGCCGGAGTCGGCCCGCCGCCCGTGTAAGTGACCCGCCACAGCGCCGACCTGGCGTCCGAGGTGAAGAAACCACGGCCGTAGTCGAGGACGTACAGGGCGCCGTCCGGACCGAACTTCCAGTCCATGAGGTTCCTGATGCCGTTGTTGCCGACCGGCACGATCTTCTTCAGGGACTCCGAGTGGACCGGCAGACCGCCGTCACCGTGGTTCTTCGGATCGGTGATGACCGCGTTGCGCGGCTGGTCGGCGTCGTAGAAGTCACCGACGAACCACTTGCCGTCCCAGTAGGAGGGCCACTTGGCGGCGCTCGTGCTCGCCGCGTCGTACCGGTAGACCGGCCCGTTCATCGCGGCCTGGCCTCCGCCCTTGAGCCACGGCAGCCGATAGGTGGCCTCCTCCTGCTTGTACGAGGGGATACCGTTCGTGTCGCGCGGGTAGTCGGGGGCGCCGCCCTGGGGCGAGTACCAGATGTTGTTGCCGGTGACGGGCGGCAGGTTGACCAGGCCGTCGTTGTTGGGCGACTCGTTCTTCGGGTGGTCGCAGTCGTACCAGCCGAGCGGCCGGGTGGGATCGGGCAGGTTGCGGTCCCGGTAGGGCTGCTTGTTGCCCATGCAGTACGGCCAGCCGCGGTTGCCCGCCTCGGTGATGACGGCGAAGGTGTCGTACTTGGCGGGACCCCAGGTCGTCGAGGGCGCGCTCGCGTCGGGGCCGACCCAGCCGGCGTAGAGGGTGTCGGTCTGCCTGTCGACGAAGATGCGCGCGGGGTTGCGCACGCCCATCACATAGATCTCGCCCCGTGTCTTGCCGCCGCCCTCGTCGGTCTCCCTGCCGGTGAAGAGGTTGCCGTCGGGGAGGGTGTAGGTCCCGTCGGGTTCCGGGTGGATGCGCAGGATCTTGCCGTTGAGGTTGTTGGTGTTGCCGGCGGTGCGGCGTGCGTCGGCGAAGGAGACGCCTTTGTAGTTCGGCTGCGGGTTGTTGCCCGAGTAGCCGTCGCTGAAGCCGCTGGAGTTGTTGTCGCCGGTGGCGATGTACAGGTTGCCCTGGGAGTCCCAGGCCATCCCGCCGCCCGCATGGCAGCAACTGTGGATCTGCACCGGCCACTTGAGCAGCACCTTCTCGCTGCCCAGGTCCAGCTTGTCGGTGGCGGGGTCGAGGGTGAAGCGGGAGACGCGCCGCTCGGCCATCCGGGTGTCGCGGTTGATCTGCGCGTGCGGCGTGTAGTGCAGGTACACCCAGCCGTTCTGCTCGAAGCGCGGGTCGAGATCGATGCCGAGCAGGCCCTCCTCGACCTTGACCAGTTCGTCGCCGCCGCCCTTGTTGCCGAAGACGGTCAACGCGCCTGCCAGGGTGACCTTCTTGGTCGCGGGATCGTAGACGTGGATCTCGCCCTTGCCCTTTCCGATGTCGGGGTTGTTCCAGTCGGTGATCACGGGCTGGGAGGAGTCGGCGCCGCCCCGGCCGATGTAGAACACGCGGCCGTCGGGCGCGGTGACCAGGCCGTGCGGTTCGCCGATCTGGTCGTTCTGCCCGGGCTGGTTGGGCTGGGTGAGCCGCTCCGCCTTGTAGTTGCCGGTGACGGTCGCCTTGCAGTCGGCCTGCGCCAGCCGGGTGGTCCACAGCAGCGCGCCCCGCAGATGCGCGCGGAAGTCCGTCTCGTCGTACGACGACACCGTGCCGCCCATGCCGGTGTAGAAGGACCGCCCGCCGTCGTAGTCCCGGCACCAACTGACCGGGTGGTCCCAGCCGTTGGCGCTCGTACCCGGCTGGTATGTCGACTCCCTTACACGGGCGACCGTATGCACGTCACCCGACGGGTTCTTCACCCAGTTGAGCCACCGGTCGGGGCGCTTCCACTGGAGAGGCAGGTCCTTGGTGGCCGGATGTCGGCGGTCGCCGACCTCGACGGTGGCCCGCTGCGCGTTCGTCGGACCGGACGCGGCCGGTCGGGCGCCGACGAGGCCCGTGAACCAGTCCGAGTACGGCTCGGCGCGGGCCGCGTCATGGATGCCGAGGAAGCCGCCGCCGGCCTCCATGTAGGCCTCCAGGCCCGCTTCCTGATCGGGATCGAGGACGTCCCCGCCGCCGGTCAGGAAGGCGATGGCGTTGTAGCGTCCCAGCCGCGTGTCATCGGTGAAGACGGACGGGTCGCCCGTGGCCTCGACCTTGAAGCGCCCGCCCGCCGGGCCGGTCAGGCCGATCTGCTCGATCGCCTCGATGCCGGCGTTCACGACCGGCGACTCGTCCCCCGCGGCGGCGGACCCGTGGAAGATCAGCACCCGTACGTTCGCGCCGCCCGGCGGCGACTTGACGGACATCGTTGTCGGGGACGGCTCCGGGGCCGGACGCGCGTTCGCGGCGGGCCCCGACAACAGTCCGGCGGCGACGACCCCGGCGGTCACGGTGGCCGCCCAGGCCCGTCTTCTCCCGTTTCTCGTGCTTCTTGCGCTCAACCCTCGTAAGTGCATGGGCACCTCCTCGGTCACAGCAACAGCGCGATGGAAGCTAGACCACTTTGCACAACTCGCCAATACCTATGACCGAGTTACGACGAACTTTGTCCTGAGTGTGGATGAACGGCGGAACGGCCGGTACCGTCTCACCGGTTCATCACAGGTACGTCTCCGCAAATTCCGTATCAGGGTGGGGAGTTCCGCATGGACAGACGCGGGTTCAACCGACGAGTACTGCTGGGCGGCGCGGTCGTGGCGACCTCGTTGTCCCTCGGGCCCGAGGCCATGAGTGCCGACACACCGGCGAAGACCGCCCCGGCCGGGGGCGCGGTGAGACACATCAGGCTGTACGCCGAGAAGCTCGCCGACGGGCAGATGGGCTACGGCTTCGAGAAGGGGAAGGCCACGATCCCCGGACCGCTGATCGAACTCAACGAGGGCGACACCCTGCACATCGAGTTCGAGAACACGATGGACGTGGCGGCGAGCCTGCACGTGCACGGCCTGGACTACGAGATCTCCAGCGACGGCACGAAGATGAACAAGAGCCACGTCGAGCCGGGAGGCACCCGCACCTACACCTGGCGCACCCACGCCCCCGGGCGTCGCAAGGACGGCACCTGGCGGGCAGGCAGCGCGGGCTACTGGCACTACCACGACCACGTCGTGGGGACGGAGCACGGGACCGGCGGAATCCGCAAGGGCCTGTACGGGCCGGTGATCGTCCGCCGCAAGGGAGACGTCCTGCCGGACCGGACCCACACCATCGTCTTCAACGACATGCTGATCAACAACAGGCCCGCGCACTCCGGCCCCGACTTCGAGGCCACCGTGGGCGATCGGGTCGAGTTCGTGATGATCACGCACGGCGAGTACTATCACACCTTCCACCTGCACGGTCACCGCTGGGCGGACAACCGCACGGGCATGCTCACCGGACCCGACGACCCCAGTCAGGTCGTCGACAACAAGATCGTGGGCCCGGCGGACTCCTTCGGCTTCCAGGTGATCGCGGGGGAGGGGGTCGGAGCCGGGGCGTGGATGTACCACTGCCATGTGCAGAGCCACTCCGACATGGGGATGGTGGGGCTGTTCCTGGTGAGGAAGACCGACGGGACCATCCCCGGGTACGAGCCGCACGAGCCGCACGAGCCGCACGAGTCCCACTGAGACGATCGCGGACTTCCGCGCTTCGAAGACCGCTCCGAGAGCGCTCTCACCCCGCTCCACGCCCGACGCTATCCTGATCGGCACCCCGCCGATGAGGAGCCCTGAAGTGACCGAGACAGCGCCGCGTCCCACGCTGGAGGCCGTGGCCGCGCGGGCCGGGGTCTCACGGGCCACCGCCTCGCGGGTGGTCAACGGCGGGGACGGGGTCAGGGAGCCGCTCGTGGAGCGGGTGCGGCGCGCGGTGGACGAACTCGGGTACGTACCCAACCAGGCCGCCCGCAGCCTGGTGACCAGACGCCACGACGCCGTCGCCGTCGTCGTCGCCGAACCGGAGACGCGGGTCTTCGCCGACCCCTTCTTCGCCCTGCAACTGCGCGGCATCAGCAAGGAGTTGACGGCCCTCGACAACCAGCTGGTGCTGCTGCTCACCGAGGGCCGCGACGACCACGCCCGGGTCGGCCGCTATCTCGCCGGCGGTCATGTCGACGGGGCGCTGGTGTTCTCGCTGCACCTCGAGGACCCGCTGCCCGGGCTGATCCGCCGCGCCGGCGTCCCGACCGTCTTCGGCGGCCGCCCCGGCTGGAGCGACGGCGAGGGGGGCGACGTCGTGTACGTCGACAGCGACAACCGGGGCGGCGCCCGCGACGCCGTACGCCATCTCGTCGGCCTCGGCCGGAGGCGCGTCGCGCACATCACCGGCCCGCTCGACCAGACCTCGGCGGCGGACCGGCTCGACGGGTACCGGGACGTCATGGCCGACGCCGAGACGCCACTGGTCGCGCCGGGCGACTTCACACCGGCCGGCGGCGAGCGGGCGATGCGCGCACTCCTCGACCGCTGCCCCGACGTGGACGCGGTGTTCGCCGCCAACGACCTCACCGCCGCCGGCGCCCTGCGCGTACTGCGCGAGCACGGGCGGCGCGTGCCCGAGGACGTCGCCGTGATCGGCTTCGACGACATGCTGCCCGTCGCCGAACAGACCGACCCTCCCCTGACCACGGTCCGTCAGGACATAGAGGAGATGGGCCGGTTGATGGCCCGCCTGCTCCTGCGCGGCCTCGATCGCCGCAACGCCGACGAAAAGACGCGGCCGTCCAGCATCGTCCTGCCGACGACACTGATCCGCCGCGCCTCCGCCTGACGCGCCACGGCCGCGCCGACGCCTGCCTCGGCTAGGTCTGCTGCTGTGGCGGCGCGCTCTTGATCACCGCGAAGCGGGCGCCGTACGGGTCGGCGAGCTCGGCGATGCGGCCGACGTCCTCCAGGTCCGTCGCCGGCATCCGGACCGTGCCGCCCCGCTCCTGCGCCGTGCCGACCGCGGCGTCCGCGTCCGGGACTTCGAAGTACGGCAGCCAGGCTCCGGTCCGCGCCTTGGTCGGGTCGTCCTCCAGCGGGACGATGCCGCCGAACATGGCACCCGGCTCGGTTCCCGACGGGTGGACGGTGGTGTAGGTGTCCCCGGCGAAGGTGAGCGCGGAGGTCTCCCAGCCGAACAGCCTGTTGTAGAACCCGGCGGCCGCGGGGAGGTCCGGCGTGTACAGCTCCAGCCAGCACAGCGAGCCCTGCTCCTGCACGACGTCCAGGCCCTTGTTGGCCGCGGGCTGCCAGATGCCGAAGGACACGCCCGCCTGGTCGGCGAGGATCGCCATGCGGCCCTGGTCCAGGACGTCCATGGGCTGCATCAGCACCGAGCCGTGCGCCTGCTCGGCCGCCTTGGCGGTGGCGTCGGCGTCCGGTGTCTGGAAGTACACGGTCCAGGACGGCGGGCCCTGTTCCGGGGTGGTCTGCATGCCGCCCGCGGCCGTCCTGCCGTCGAGCTGGAAGAAGCCGTAGCCGCCGACCTCGGGCCCGCCCGACCGGAACTCCCAGCCGAAGAGCCCGCCGTAGAAGGTGGAGGCGCCCTCGATGTCGGGTGTGCCGAGATCGAGCCAGTTCGGAGCGCCGGTGACATAACGGGTGGTGAGCATCTCTGCCCTCCTTCGAAGGGTCCCGTTGCCTGCACTGCCGAGTCTCGCACCGCCCACTGACAATCGCGCGGGGCAGGACCACGGGCCTGGTTACCCTGCGTGTTCGCAGGAACTCGTCTTGTCGTACGGCGTCCCGCGCGCCGCCGTGCGCGCGGGTGCCCGGCAGGGTCATCATCGGTCGGCCGGAGGCCGTGCGGGCCCGGCGTTGATCGCGCGTTGATGGAACGTTTTTCGCGCCCGGGCACGATCGCGCTCATGCACATCGACACCATCACCCCGGCCGACCTCGGCCGGCAGACGCAGGCCCTGTGCGCGCAGACCGGGGCGGACTTCTTCTTTCCCGAGCCGGGCAGCTCGGTGCGCGAGGCGAAGCGCATCTGCGGCATGTGCGAGATGCGCTCCGCCTGCCTGGAGTACGCGCTGTCCAACGACGAGCGCTTCGGCGTCTGGGGCGGCCTGTCCGAGAAGGAACGGCTGCACCTCAGGCGCACGAGTGACTGACCGCCCCGCTCGCCGTCCGGCCGCCGGGCGAGCCGTAAATTCGTGCGACCGGCCGGTGGGCGTGCGGTTAGGATCCGGGGGCGCGGCCGGGCGTAGCGCAGAGGCAGTCGCGCCGCCTTGCCCAGGCGGATACGCCGGTTCGAATCCGGTCGTCCGGGCCGCGCGGGTGGGTCGGTAGCGCAGAGGCAGGCGCACCGCCTTGTCAGGGCGGAAACGCCGGTTCGAATCCGGTCCGGCCCACCACAGCACGGCACCGGACGGGCGGGGACACATGCGTGACGCACTCGGCGAGGAGGAGCTGGCCGCCTTCCACCGCACGGTCGCCCGACTGCGGGCGCTGCCCGTCGACGACCCCGTACGCCTGCACGCCGAGCAGGTTGCCGCCTCCTTCGCGAGGGACGGACGTCTGCGGCGGCGCAGGGCCCGCGGTGCCGAACTGTCCGCCGCCGACGCCGAGGTGATGGCCGCGACCGCGACCGGCGCGCCCGACCGGCGCGAGGACGCCCCGCTGGTCGCCGCGGGCACCGGCGGGGTCTTCCGCAGGCCGCGCACCTGCTATGTCTGCAAGTCGCCCTATCGGCAGGTCGATTCCTTCTACCACCGCCTGTGCCCGCGCTGCGCCGCCGACAACACCGCCCGCCGCGACCTGAGCACCGACCTGAGCGGGCGCCGGGTGCTCCTCACCGGTGGCCGGGTCAAGATCGGCTTCCAGCTGGCGCTGATGATGCTGCGCGACGGCGCGCGCCTGCTGGTCACCTCGCGCTTCCCGCACGACACCGTGCGCCGCTTCCGGGCCGAGCCGGGCAGCGAGAAGTGGCTGGACCGGCTGACCGTCCTAGCCGTCGACCTGCGCGACCCGCGCCAAGTGCTGGGGCTGTGCGAGGAGTTGCGTCAGGAGGGCGAGCCGCTGGACGTCCTCGTCAACAACGCGGCGCAGACCGTGCGGCGCCCGCCCGAGTCGTACGCGCTGCTCGCGGCGGGGGAGTACGACGCGCTGCCCGAGGGCGCACGTCACGCCCCCGGTTTCACCCCGATGCGAATGCTGGGCGGCGGTGCCGCGTCCCTGCCGGTCGCGCTGCGGGAGGCCGACGAGGCCGGACTGCTGCCCGACCCGGCCCCGGAGAACTCCTGGTCGGCCCGGCTGGGTGCCCTCGACCCGGCCGAGGTCCTGGAGACCCAGCTGGTCAACGCGCTCGCCCCGGCCCTGCTGTGCGACCGGCTGCTGCCCCTGCTGCTGGCCTCGCCGCACCCGCGCCGGTACGTGGTCAACGTGACGGCCGTGGAAGGCCGGTTCGCCGTCCGCAACAAGATGGCCGGCCACCCGCACACCAACATGGCCAAGGCCGCGCTCAACATGCTCACCCGCACCAGCGCCGCCGAACTCGCCGGGCAGGGCGTGCACATGTGCGCCGTCGACACCGGCTGGATCACCGACGAGAACCCGGCGCCGAAGAAGGCCCGGATGGCGGACGCGGGCTTCCGCACACCACTGGACATCGTGGACGGCGCGGCCCGCGTGTACGACCCGATCGTGCGCGGCGAGGCCGGGGACCCCGTGTCCGGGGTCTTCCTCAAGGACTACCGGGAGGCGGAGTGGTGAGCGAACAACCCGTGGCGGGCTTCGCCGGAGTCCCGCACGTCGTGCCGCGGCCGCGCGCCGAACTCGCCCCGCTGCTGGACTGGTTGCGTGCCGGTCGACCGGCCGGGGAGCGCCTGGACTTCACGGCCGGCACGGCGCTGCCAGACGGCCGCCTCGACCTGTGCAAGCAGGGACTGGGTGCCCAGGGCGCCGCCCTGGTCGCCGAAGCGCTCTCCCAAGGGCCGTCGCCGGTACGGCACCTGCTGCTCGGAACCGACGCGCTCGGCGACGCGGGCGCCACCGCCGTGGCCGGTGCGAACACCGGCGTCGAGACCCTCTACCTCGGCTGCAACAACATCACCGCGGGTGGCGCCTGCCGGATCGCCGACCAGCTGCGCGCCTCCCCGCAGGTGGTCACCGGCGTCTGGCTGAAGCGCAACCCGCTGGGCGGAGGGGGAGGCCGGGCGGCGGCCGAACTGGTCGAGTCGGCCCGGTCGTTGCGCACCCTCGACCTCGTCCAGACCGGCCTCGACGCGGCGGGCGGCGCCGTCCTCGCCGACGCACTGCTCGCGGCCGCCGACAACGGACGCCGTATCGAACGGCTCTTCGTCGGCGGCAACCCGCTGGGGGAAGCCGGGGCGGAACCGCTCGCCGCGGTCATCACGGCCGGGGCGATCGACGAACTGTACGTCTCCGCGGCCGGGTTGGGTGACGCGGGCGCACACCAGCTCTCCCGTGCCCTGGAGCGGGCACCGTACGGACGACTCGCCCGCCTGTCCGTGGCCTGCAACGGCATCGGTCCGCAGGCCGCGGCCCGGCTGGTGTCGGCGGCTGCCGCGGCCGGAGTCACCCTGCTGGATCTCGGCCGGGTGCGGGCGGCGGCGGTACTGGGCGCGGCCGACAACCGCATCGACGTGTCGGCCGCCGGGACGATCGCGGAAGTCCTCGCAGGTGCCACCCACCGCCTCAGCCACCTCGTCCTCACCCACACCGGCATGCGCAGCCGCGAGGCGCACCGCCTCCTCGACGCCGCACCCCGCGCCACCACAGCCACCCGCTTCGTCCTGGGCCGGGGCATCGCCACCAGCGTCAAACGCCGCCTGGAGGCTCTCAGCGCCCACGTCCCGCCCCCGACGGTCCCGGCCGACGTGGCAGCCGTACGCAGTGTGCACAGGACAGCCCCCCGGCCGGAGCCGGAGGGCTAGTCTCTTGCGTCAAGGGCGGGGTCGTAGCGCAGAGGCAGGCGCGCCGGTCTCCAGAACCGGCACACGCTGGTTCGAATCCAGTCGGCCCCGCCCCCCAGGCAGGTCAGCCGGCCGCGCGGGCCGCCATCCGCGCCTTGCGCGCCGCCAGCTTCTCGTCGAACTTGGAAGCCTCCGAGTCCAGGCCGCTCATGTACAGGCCGAGTTCCTCCTGGGCCTTGAGACCCTCGGGGCCGAGGCCGTCGATCTCCAGGACCTTCAGGAAGCGCAGGACGGGCTGGATGACGTCGTCGTGGTGGATTCGCATGTTGTAGACCTCGCCAATGGCCATCTGCGCGGCCGCCCGCTCGAAGCCGGGCATGCCGTGGCCGGGCATCCGGAAGTTCACGATCACGTCGCGCACCGCCTGCATCGTCAGGTCGGGCGCGAGGTCGAAGGCCGCCTTGAGCAGGTTGCGGTAGAAGACCATGTGCAGGTTCTCGTCGGTCGCGATGCGCGCCAGCATGCGGTCGCAGACCGGGTCGCCGGACTGGTGGCCGGTGTTGCGGTGCGAGACGCGGGTCGCCAGCTCCTGGAAGGCGACGTAGGCCACCGAGTGCAGCATCGAGTGGCGGTTGTCCGACTCGAAGCCCTCGGCCATGTGGGCCATGCGGAACTGCTCCAGCTGGTCCGGGTCGACCGCGCGCGAGGCGAGCAGGTAGTCGCGCATCACGATGCCGTGCCGGCCCTCTTCCGCGGTCCAGCGGTGCACCCAGGTGCCCCAGGCGCCGTCGCGGCCGAAGAGGGAGGCGATCTCGTGGTGGTAGCTGGGGAGGTTGTCCTCGGTGAGCAGGTTCACGACCAGGGCGATCCGGCCGAGCTCGGTGACCTTGGACTGCCCCTTCTCCCAGGCCTCGCCGTCCTCGAAGATGCCGGGGAAGTTACGGCCGTCGCTCCACGGCACGTACTCGTGCGGCATCCAGTCCTTGGCGACCTTCAGGTGGCGGTTCAGTTCCTGCTCGACTACTTCCTCCAGCGCGTACAGCAGCCGGGCGTCGGTCCAGGCCGAGGACGGGCTGCCGAGGTGAGGGGAAGTGATCGTCACGGGTACTCCAGGGGGACGCGGTTCTGAAACGGGAGAATCCGGCGAGCGGTGCCGGGCCGGTACCTACGGAATCGTAGGCTACGTTTCCGTAGGTTACGAGACCGTAGGTTAAGAGCCGTGTAAAGATCCCTGATCAGCGGTGTTCCGCGGGCATGACAAGTGGCCCCGGAACCGCAGGTCCGGGGCCGAGGGGGTGAGGTGCGCGCTCGGTCAGGCGTAAAGATCGCGCATGCGCACAGAGAGGCATGTCACACATCCTTCGAGTTTCTCGAACTCGCTGATGTCCACCGGGACCGGCTCGTGGCCGAGGTCGCCCAGCAGTTCGGCCGTCTTCGGCGCGCTCGCCGCCATCAGCAGCTTGGCGCCGCCGAGGAGTACCACGTGCGCCCCGGACTCCTCCGGCACCGGCAGGAAGCGCGGGAACAGCGAGGGCGAGTCCAGCAGGGGGATGCGCCCGAGGACGGTTCCGTCGGGCAGTGCGGTGACCGCGCTCTTCAGATGCAGCACCTTGCTCACCGGTACGGCGACGATCCGCGCCCCGAGCGGTTCGAAGGCGGCCCGCAGTTGCTGGACCCCGGCCGCGTTGGTGCGGCCGCCCCTGCCGACGTAGATCGTGTCACCGATCTTCAGCACGTCACCGCCGTCCAGGGTGCCCGGCTCCCAGATCCAGTTGACCGAACAGCCCAGGCGGGCCACGGCCTCCTCGACGCCGACGGTCTCCTCGCGCCGGGACTCGGTGCCGGGCCGGGTGATCAGCGCGACGTTCCTGTACATGACGACCGTGTCCTCGACGAACACCGAGTCGGGGCAGTCGTCCTCGGGATCCACCTCGATGGTCTCCCAGCCGTGCGCGCGCAGGGCCTCGACGTACGCCTCCCACTGTTCGAGGGCGAGGTCGACGTCGACCTTCTCGCGCTCGATGTGCGTCACCAGGCCTTCGGCGAGGCGCGGGCTGGGGCGGCGGACGAGGGCCTTCTTGCTGGGCACGAGGGGATCTCCGGATCGGTGGGACAGGGTGTGGCCTGCCCGCCATCATGCAGGGCCGGTGCGCGCGGGCAAAACCCTCGTTGTCAGGCTGTGGCCCTCCTGAGATGCTCCGCCGTGCCGGAGCCGGGGGCGAAGAGGAGCTCCCGAGGGGTCCCTTCGCGGAGCACCCGCCCGCCGTTCCCAGATGTCGGTCAGCGTGGCGACCGCGGACCGGGAGCGGCCCCCGACCGGCCGCTGGTCGACGACGATCGCGGGCGTCAGATCCTCCAGGGCGTCCGCGTGCGGCCGCTCGTACTTGGGCAGCCGGTTGCGGACGAACCAGGTGAACGTCTCGTTGAGCTGCCGCTGCGACTCGACCGCGATCGTGTCGAAGACGACCGACGACTTCCCCGATCCCGAAACGCCGGTGAACACGGTCAGCCGGCCTTTCGGGATGCGGAGGGTGACGTCCTTGAGGTTGTTCTCCCGGGCTCCGGTGATGGTGATGAATTCGGGCATGCACCCGACGCTAGGCCGGATACCCGACAGCTTCTGGCGTGATTTCCTTGAGTTCTCCGTCGAGAAGCAGCCAGCGTGTGATGCCGATCGACTCCAGGAACGGCAGGTCGTGACTGGCCACGATCAGCGCCCCCTCGTACGACTCCAGGGCCGTCGTGAGCTGCCGCACGCTCGCCATGTCGAGGTTGTTCGTCGGCTCGTCCAGCATGAGCAGCTGCGGCGCGGGCTCGGCCAGCATCAGCGCGGCCAGCGCCGCCCGGAAGCGTTCGCCGCCGGACAGCGTTCCCGCCTTCTGGTCGGCGCGGGCGCCCCGGAACAGGAAGCGGGCCAGCCGCGCCCGGATCCGGTTGTTGGTGGCAGCCGGCGCGAACCGGGCCACGTTCTCGGCGACCGTCCGCTCGTCGTCGAGGACGTCGAGCCGCTGCGGCAGGAACCGCATCGGCACGTGCGCCTTCGTCTCGCCCGCGACCGGCCGGAGCTCCCCGGCGATCGTGCGCAGCAGCGTCGTCTTGCCCGCGCCGTTGCGCCCGATCAGCGCGATCCGCTCCGGACCGCGCAGGTCGAGACCGCCCGCCACGCGTGCGCCGTACGCCAGTTCCAGATCCTGGAGGGTGAGGACGGTACGGCCCGGCGGTACGGCCGTGTACGGCAGGTCGACGCGGATCTCGTCGTCGTCCCGCACGGCGTCCACCGCCTCGTCGAGCCGTTCCTTGGCCTCGGCGAGCTTCTCCTCGTGCATGATGCGGTGCTTGCCCGCGGACTCCTGTGCCGCGCGCTTGCGTGCCCCCATGACGATCTTCGGCTCACGCTTCTGGTCCCACATCTTCTGCCCGTACCGCTTGCGCCGGGCCAACTTGACGTGAGCGTCCGTCAGTTCACGCTTCTGCTTCTTCAGATCCGACTCGGCGACCCGCACCATCCGCTCCGCCGCCTCCTGCTCGGTGGCGAGCGCCTCCTCGTAGGCGGAGAAGTTGCCGCCGTACCAGGTGACCTCCCCGGAGTGCAGGTCGGCGATCTGGTCGACCAGTTCCAGGAGTTCGCGGTCGTGGCTGACCACGACCATGACGCCGGGCCAGGACGCGACGGCCGCGTACAGCCGCCTGCGCGCGTACAGGTCCAGGTTGTTGGTGGGCTCGTCGAGCAGCAGGACGTCCGGGCGGCGCAGCAGCAGCGCGGCCAGCCGCAGCAGCACCGACTCGCCGCCCGAGACCTCGCCGGTCGTCCGGTCCAGCTCGATGTGGCCCAGTCCGAGTTCGCCGAGGGTGGCGAGCGCGCGCTCCTCCACGTCCCAGTCGTCGCCGACCGTCTCGAAGTGCTCCTCGGCCACGTCACCCGCCTCGATGGCGTGCAGCGCGGCCCGCTGTGCGGCGATGCCGAGCACCTCGTCGACCCGCAGGTGGGTGTCGAGGGTGACGGTCTGCGGAAGGTAACCGACCTCGCCCGCGACGCGGACGGTGCCGTCGGCAGGGGTGAGCTCCCCGGCGATCAGCTTCAACAGGGTCGACTTCCCCGACCCGTTGACGCCGACGAGGCCGGAGCGGCCCGGGCCGAACGCCACGTCGAGGCCCTCGAAGACGGGGGTGCCGTCGGGCCAGGCGAACGCGAGGGAAGTGCAGGTGATGGATGTAGACATACGGGTCTCCGCGGTTGCTTGAGGCGGTCGGGGGCAAACGCGTATCGAGACACCTGCGACCAAGGGGAAAGGGCCCCGGGGGCATGGGAAAAGCCCTGTTCCGGAGGACGGCTCGAACGCCGAGGTCGCACACAGCGCACACACACCTCATGTGTGTGACGTGGTGTCTCATGACCTCAGACGAGCAACGTCCTTCTCCAATCGACGGCAACAGGACCGCTCTACACCGTATGAGCGGCCCAGATGGCTGTCAACGCATTAACTGAGCCCCGAACCCACCGCCCGAAGGAGACCCCGTGGCCCACGGCTCGCTCTCGCTCCCGGCCCGGCTGTGCCTGCTGGCCTGGGACAGCACGGAGGCGGAGGTCACCGGCGCCGGCCGGCTGCCCCCTCTGGTCCGGTCCGGCGCCCTCGTCGAGCTGGCCCGGCGCGGCCTGCTCACCGACGAGGACGGCATCGCCACGCCGGCCGACCTGGACTCCGAGACGGGGGACCCCGTTCTCGACGGCCTCCTCGAACTGGTCCGGGAGTCCCGGCCGCACCGGTGGCGGACCTGGGTGACCCTGCACGCGCGGATCACCCTGGACGCCGTACGGGAGCAGTTGGCCGCCGGAGACCACCTGCGCGCGGAGAAGCGACGGGTCCTCGGGGTCTTCCCGACCGTGGAGTACGTCCTGGAGCGCGTCGACATCGTGGCCGCGCTGCGCGAGGAGGCGCGGGCGGCTCTGCGGGGACCGGTGCCGGTCGCGGAGGTCTCCGAGCGGGACGCGGCCCTCGCCGCGCTCGCGGACGCCGCGGGGCTGGTGTCCGACGACGAGCCCGACCGGGGGCGTCTCGAAGAGCTCGTCGAGCGCGGCGGGGCGGCACCCGTGCTGCGGACGGTCCTACGGGAGGTGCAGACGGCGCGGACGGCGGCGTCCGCCGTCAACTGACCCTCCGCACGGCCAGGTCGGACACTTGCCGGACCCCCGGGGGGTCGCATCGGCGACGTCTCGCACAGCACCTTCGCCATCGGCAGCCACGCGCATGCCGAGAGCCACCACGGTACGGCGGTACAGCGCGACCAGGCCGCAGGTCGAGTGACGCGCATGACGAACCAGACCGCCCTCGGCGACCGCGCCCTCGCCTTCCGCCGGCTGGACGTCCCGGCAGCCCGCTCGTGCTGTGCCGAACGCGTGGGACACCCGTGCGCGCATCGTCGAGGACGCCGGTGCCGCCGCGGTGGCGACCACCAGCGTGGGCTCGCCCGGGCGCGGCGGACGGCGACACGCAGGCCCACGACCGGGCCCTCGCGGCCGTGGCGTGCGTCGCGGGCGCGGCGGACGGCGACACGCAGGCCCATGACCGGGCCCTCGCGGCCGTGGCGTGCGTCGCGGGCGCGGTCGGCGTGCCGGTCGGTGCGGACGTGGCGAGCGGCTGGGCGCAGGACCCGGCCGGGGCGTGGGCGCCGACAGGATCTTCGTCCCCGGGGCCGTCGACCCGGAGACCGTGACGCTGCTCGCCGACGGCGTGGACGCTGTGTCGCACGTGATGGCCGGTCCGGGTGCCCTGCCGTCGCGCAGTGGGCAGCCCTCGCCCCGATGGGGGTCCCTCCCGCTCGAGCGAAGCCGGGAGTGGGGGAGCGGGTGAGTGAGCATCGGCTCGGGGATCGCCCAGGCCGTGCACGCCCTGGTCCGCCGGGGAGCTGCCGGGCGCGGGACGGACGACGTGCCGACGGCGGGCTCGAGCACGGCGAGCTCAACGCGCTGTTCGGTCGCCGAACCCGGTCGGGCTCAGCAGGCGTCCCGCATCAGCTCCGCCAGGTCGTGGTCCAGGTCGAGCTGGAGATGCTCCAGACCGACCGGCACCAGCTCGCTGGTCGCCTCCAGGAACCGGCGCAGCTCGCCCGAGCGGACGTGCACGACGGCGGTGCCCTCGGGGGCGTGGAACTCCAGCACGGTGCGGTCGTAGCCGTACGGCCGCACCCGCACGTCGCCGTGGCCCTCGGGCTCCTGGAGGCCGGCCGTGAGGAGTTCGCGGCTGAAGGTCCAGCAGACCTCCACGCCCTCCAGGGTGGCCGGGGCCGGGAAGGTCATGCGGACGGCGAACGGATCGCGGCGGTCGTAGTGCAGCGTGGCGGGAATGCTCGGCATCCGCGGCGCGGCGGCGACGAGACGGGCCTCGACGGGCTGCTCGATGACGATGGACAACGCCTTGCTCCCTTGTGACGGCGGGACGGACTTCCGGGGATGAGGCCGGGCACTGGAAGAGACGTCGGAATGAGTCAATCCGTGCACACCGATGTCTAGTGACCTCTGTCACCGTCTTCATTCACGGGAGTGGCCAGTCTCTTCTCCCGGGGTGTGAAAGACAGTTGTGACGAGTGTGGTGGCCCGATGAGGCGGTCGGGGTCCTCTGGACGGCACCCTGACGGTGGGCTAGCTTCGCCCGCCATGAGGCGCTTGGGGATCACGCGACGCACGAGACGGCCGGGACGGACGAGGCGAGCGGTGGGCGCGGGGGTGGCATGCGCGGCGGCACTGGCCGCCCTGACCGCCGTACCCGCACAGGCGCAGGAGCCCGGGGAGCGGACACCGCACTGGGAGCTGAAGGACACCGGCAGTTCCGGTGTGCGGTTCCGGGGGCTCGCGGCCGTCGGCCGGGACACCGCCTGGGTGTCCGGCACCCAGGGCACCGTCCTGCGGACGACGGACGGCGGAGCGAGCTGGCGAAACGTCTCGCCGCCGGGCGCCGCCGAGCTGCAGTTCCGGGACATCGAGGCGTTCGACGCCCGGCGCGCGGTGGTGCTGGCCATCGGTGAGGGGGAGGCGTCCCGCGTCTACCGCACCGACGACGGCGGTGACACCTGGACCGAGTCCTTCCGCAACACCGACGCGCGGGCCTTCTACGACTGCCTCACCTTCTTCGACCGCCGCCACGGCCTCGCGATGAGCGACCCGGTCGACGGGAAGTTCCGCATCCTCTCGACGAGCGACGGCGGCCGCTCCTGGAAGGTGCTGCCCAGCGGCGGCATGCCGGCCGCCCTGGACGGCGAGGCCGGGTTCGCGGCGAGCGGCCAGTGCCTGGTCTCCGCCGGCCCCCGGGACGTCTGGCTGGCCACCGGCGGCGCCGCACGCGCGCGCGTGCTCCACTCCGCCGACCGCGGCCTGACCTGGACGGCCTCGGACACGCCGGTTCCGGCGGGCGGCCCGGCCCGCGGTGTCTTCGCGCTCGCCTTCCGGGACCGCGCCCACGGTCTCGCGGTCGGCGGCGACTACCGCCCCGACCAGACGTCCACCCGGCCGGCGGCACGCACCGCCGATGGCGGCCGCGCCTGGCAGTCCGCCGCCCAGCCGCCACCCGCCTACCGCTCGGGCGTGGCCTGGCTCCCGTACAGCCGTACGGCCGCCCTCGCGGTCGGACCCACCGGCACGGACCTGACGACGGACGGCGGCCGTACCTGGCGGACGGTGGACACGGGCTCTTACGACACCGTCGACTGCACGCCCGACCTGGGCTGCTGGGCGGCGGGCGAACAGGGGCGCGTCGCCCGTCTGGAGGGCTGAGGGCGCTCGGTGTGGCGCATGGATCCGGAAAACGGGTACCCGTTCACCGAACGTGAGAGGAGCGAGCGGACATGCCACGTGGTTCGAGTCCCAAGCGGGAGCGCCAGTACGAGCACATCAAGGAGAGCGCCGAGGACCGGGGCGAGAGCACCGGCCGCGCAAAGGAGATCGCCGCGCGGACGGTGAACAAGGAACGCGCCCGGTCCGGCGAGTCGAAGACCGCCAGCCGCACCTCGACCAAGGACATGTCGTCCGGCAAGCGGGGCGGCCAGCGGTCCGGCCAGGGCTCCCAGGGGCCCACCTACGACCAGCTCTACGAGGAGGCCAAGAAGCGCGGCATCCAGGGCCGTTCGGACATGAACAAGAGCCAGCTGCAGCAGGCACTGGGCAAGAGCTGAGCCTCAGGCCGGCGTCTGCCGGTACCGCTCCAGGCCCGGTGCCGTGTTCGTGGCGGTGAACTCGGCGATGCGGTACTCGCACACCCCGGCGGTGACGAAGGGGTCGCCCGCGGCGATCTCCGCGATCCGCGCGCGGTCCTCCGCGACGGCGAGGATCACTCCGCCGTCGCGGGGGTTCTTGGGCCCGGACGCGAGGAAGACACCCTGCGCGTACTGCTCGTCGAGCCAGGCGACATGCGCCGGGAGCGCGGCGTCGACGGCGGCCGGCGGGGCGGTGTAGGTCAGCTCCAGTACGAACATGATCACGAGGTTACCCGTCCGGGTGACGGCCAGTAGGCTCGTCCCATCATGACGACGGTGAGAATTCCCTCCGACTGGCCCGCGACCGAGGAACACGCCCGCGCCGTCCAGGACGAGTTGCGCGAGCGAGTGGTGCTCGACGAGCCGGGACCGCCGGTCGGCACGGGCCGGGTGACCGGTGTCGACGTGGCCTACGACGACGAGCACGACGTGGTCGCCGCTGCCGCCGTCGTGCTGGACGCGGCGAGCCTCCAGGTCGTCGCCGAGGCCACGGCCGTCGGCCGGATCTCCTTCCCCTACGTGCCCGGCCTGCTCGCCTTCCGCGAGATCCCGACGGTCCTCGCCGCCCTCGACGCCCTGCCCTGCCCGCCCGGCCTGGTGGTCTGCGACGGCTACGGCCTCGCCCACCCGCGCCGCTTCGGCCTCGCCAGCCACCTCGGCGTGCTCACCGGCCTGCCCACCATCGGCGTCGCCAAGAACCCCTTCACCTTCACCTACGACGACCCCGCCACCCCGCGCGGCAGTACGGCCCCGCTCCTCGCCGGCGCCGAGGAGGTCGGCCGCGCCCTGCGCACCCGGGCGGCGGTCAAGCCGGTCTTCGTCTCGGTCGGCCACCGGGTGAGCCTGGACAACGCCTGCGCCCACACCCTCGCGCTGACCCCCGCGTATCGCCTGCCCGAGACGACCCGCAGGGCCGACTCCCTGTGCCGCAGGGCGCTGCGCGACGCGACACGCTGAGGGCGGCTACTCGATGCGCCAGCCTCCCACCTCGCGGTAGTCCGAGTCGTAGATCACCGATTCGTCGCCGGGCCGCAGCGGGTAATGGCGCAGGTTCCCGGCCCAGTAGCGCAGGATCCGGCCCAGCTCGCCCGCGGGATCCTTCGCCAGTGCTTCGTCGTCCATCGTGACTTCGAGAAGGAACTTCATGCCCTCAATCGTTTCATTGAACCGCCCGTTGAGACTTTTGCTCCCTGAGCGCCTCACCTGACACGTGGTCTGAGTACGTGGTCTGAGTACCTGTACGGATGTGGGGCCGACCGCCGGCTCGACAGGCTGTGCGCATGACTTCGCACCGTTCCCCGAAGCCCCTCGCCGACCCCGAGCGTCCCGTCGAGCGTGCCGTGACCGCCGCGCTGGTGCTCGCCACCCTGGCGGGCCTCGGGTGGATCTGCGGGATGATCTACACCGTCGCCCAGTGGCCGCTGTAGGGCCGGCTCACCGGCTCCCGGCCACCCGGAAGGTGATGTGGGCCCGCCGCAGCCGCTCGGTCAGCGCGTCGCCCATCGCGACCGCGGTGGTGACCTGACCGGCGGTCGGCGGAAGGTCGTCGAAGGCCAGGGACAGCGCCGACTCGGCGAAGATCTTCGCCGTCTCGCCGTACCCGGGGTCGCCGCCCGCGACCTCCGTGTACACGCGCCGCCCGCCGCCCTCACCGACGAAGCGGACCTTGAACCAGCTCTTCGCGCGCTGCTCTGGGCCGGGGCCCTCACCAGGCTTGAGCCGGTCGGACAGCCACCGCCGGGCGGGCGGCAGTTGGGCCGCGGCGATCAGCGCGCCCACGGCGGCCACCCCGCCCACGGCGACCGGCAGGTTCCGTACCGCCGCGTACTCGCGGTAGCGGAAGTCGGGGCCGTAGCGCTCCAGCGCCTGCGCGGACCGGCGGACGATCTGGGCGTCGATCGTCGGCAGGGGCAGCGCCCAGGCGCCCACCTCCGGGGCGAACCGCGGGACGCCGGTCGGTGCGGAGGCCCGCCGGCCCACCAGGCGCGGCTCGTGCCGCCCGCGCTCCCGGGCGGCGGCCACCATCTGCCGGCCGCGCGCGAACTGGTTGAGCGCCGAGGCGAACGTGCCGCCCGAGAAGGTGGCGTTCGCGGTCACGAAGCCGTCCACCCTGAGGGGCACCCCCTCGGGCAGTTGCCGGACCGTGAAGTACGCCCCCAGGTCGTACGGCACCGAGTCGAAACCGCACGCGTGCACCAGCCGGGCGCCCGTCTCACGCGCGCGTGCGTCATGGCGGACGTACGTCAGGTCCACGAACTCCGGCTCGCCGGTGAGGTCCAGATAGTCCGCTCCGGTGTCCGCGCAGGCGGCGACGAGCTCCTCGCCGTAGGTCACATACGGGCCGACCGTGGTGGCCACCACGCGCGCCTGCTCGGCGAGCGCACGCAGTGAGGCCGGATCCGACACGTCGGCCTTCAGTACGCCGACGTCCGTTCCGCCGGGCAGCCGCTCGCGCAGTTCCTCCAGCTTGCGCTCGCTGCGCCCGGCGATCGCCCAGCGCAGCCCGTCCGGGGCGTGCGCGGCCAGATACTCCGCCGTGAGCGTCCCCACGAAGCCGGTGGCTCCGAAGAGCACGATGTCGTACGGACGGTCCGTCCTGTTCAGCCTGCTCATGACACCCCTCGGTCTCGCCGCACGCGCCGTTGTCGGTGGCCGAGGCTAGCGTGAGGAGTGCGGAGCCCGACGACGAGGCCGGAGGTAGCAGGTGGCCGTGCCGAAGAACGCCCTGAAGAAGTGGGAGAAAGTGCGTGAGTTCGCCCTCGGGCTTCCGGGTGCCACGGAGGAGTTCCCCTGGGGCGAGACCGTCGCCAAGGTCAACAAGAAGGTGTTCGTCTTCCTCGGCGTCGACGACGGCAGCTATCCGCTGGGCGTCACGATGAAGCTCAAGGACGAGGCCGCCCATGCCCACGCGCTGACCTGCCCGGGCGCCGAGCCCGCCGGGTACGGCCTCGGGAAGTCCGGCTGGGTGAGCGTCCCGTTGGAGCACAAGGGCGCCCCCGGTGCCGAGCTGCTGTGCGACTGGGTGGAGGAGAGCTACCGCACGATTGCGCCGAAGCGGCTGATAACCGAGCTGGACGGTCGCTGAGCCGACCGGCGGGGCACAATCGACTAAGCGCTTGCTCTCCAGGTCTTGTGTCCGCTGGAAGGCGTTCTTAGCATCACTGGTGTTACATCGGTTGTGTCATACCTCTGGGGGCTGAATGGCAACGACGCGAGGGCCGGGCCCGCTCTCCGGCGTACGTGTGGTCGAGCTGGCCGGTATCGGGCCGGGCCCGTTCGCCGCCATGCTCCTCGCCGACCTGGGTGCCGACGTCGTCCGCGTGGACCGGCCCGGCGGCGCCGGACTCGCCATCGACCCGGAGTCCGACATCACCAACCGCAACAAGCGCTCGGTGATCGTCGACCTGAAGGCACCCGACGGACCCGCCCGCGTCCTCGACCTCGCCGCCCGCGCCGACGTCCTGATCGAGGGCTACCGGCCTGGGGTCGCCGAACGCCTCGGTGTCGGCCCCGAGGACTGCCACGCCCGCAACCCGAGACTCGTCTACGGCCGGATGACCGGCTGGGGCCAGGAAGGCCCCCTCGCCCCGCGCGCCGGCCACGACATCGCCTACATCGCGCTGACCGGCACCCTCGGCATGATCGGCGAACCGTCCCGGCCTCCCGCCGTCCCGGCCAACCTGCTCGGTGACTACGCGGGCGGCTCCCTGTACCTCGTCGTCGGCGTCCTCGCCGCCCTGCACCACGCCCGTGCGACCGGCACCGGCCAGGTCGTCGACGCCGCCATCGTCGACGGCACCGCCCATCTCTCCGCGATGATCCACGGCATGCTCGCCGCCGGCGGCTGGCAGGACAGGCGCGGCGCCAACCTTCTGGACGGCGGCTGCCCCTACTACGGGACCTACGAGACCGCCGACGGGAAGTACATGGCGGTCGGTGCCCTGGAGCCCCAGTTCTACGAGGAGTTCCTGAACCTGCTCGGCATTGGGGAGCACACCGCGGCGCGCAAGGACTGGACCCGCTGGGGGGAGCTGCGCGAGGCGGTCGCCGCCCGCTTCTCGTCCCGCACCCGTGAAGAGTGGACGGCCGTCTTCGAGGGCTCCGACGCCTGCGTGGCGCCCGTACTGTCCCTGCGCGAGGCCCCGCACCACCCGCACCTCGCCGCCCGCGGCACCTTCACCGACCACGGCGGCATCACCCAGCCCGCGCCCGCGCCCCGCTTCTCCCGGACCCCGACAAAGGTCCGCACCGGCCCCGCTCGCCCCGGCGCCGACACCGCGGACGTGGCACGAGACTGGGACGTACCCGATCTCCTGAAGGGCCTCGCATGAAGCGGCAGATCTTCGCGCCCGAGCACGACGCGTTCCGCGAGACCGTGCGCGGTTTCCTGGCCAGGGAGGTACTGCCGTACTACGAGCAGTGGGAGAAGGACGGCATCGTCGCGCGTGACGCCTGGCGGGCGGCCGGCAAGCAGGGGTTGCTCGGGCTCGCCGTGGACGAGGAGTACGGAGGCGGCGGCACCGACGACTTCCGCTACAGCGCCGTCCTCGCCGAGGAGTTCACCCGCGCGGGCGCCCCGGGTCTCGCCCTCGGGCTGCACAACGACATCATCGGCCCGTATCTGACCGGTCTGGCCACCGAGGAGCAGAAGGGGCGCTGGCTGCCCGGCTTCTGCGACGGCACGCTGATCACCGCCATCGCCATGACCGAGCCCGGCGCCGGCTCCGACCTCCAGGGCATCCGCACCCACGCCGAGGACCGGGGCGAGCACTGGCTGCTCAACGGCTCCAAGACGTTCATCTCCAACGGGATCCTGGCCGACCTGGTGATCGTCGTGGCGAAGACGACTCCGGAGGGCGGAGCCCACGGCCTGTCGCTGTTCGTCGTCGAACGGGGCATGGAGGGCTTCGAACGCGGCCGCAACCTCGACAAGATCGGCCAGAAGGCCCAGGACACCGCCGAGTTGTTCTTCCAGGACGTGCGCGTGCCCAAGGAGAACCTCCTCGGCGAGCCCAACGGCGCCTTCGTCCACCTCATGACCAACCTCGCCCAGGAGCGCCTGAGCATCGCCGTCGCCGCGATCGCCGCGGCCGAGCACCTCCTGGAGATCACCACGCAGTACGTCAAGGAGCGCGAGGCCTTCGGCCGGCCTCTGGCCACCAAGCAGCACATCCGCTTCGAAATAGCCGAGATGGCCACCGAGTGCGCCGTGACCCGCGCCTTCCTCGACCGTTGCGTCGAGGAGCACTCCCGCGGCGGTCTCGACGCCGTGGACGCCTCCATGGCCAAGTGGTGGGCGACGGAACTGCAGAAGCGGACCGCCGACCGCTGCCTCCAACTGCACGGCGGCTACGGCTACATGACCGACCACCCGGTCGCCCGGGCCTTCACCGACGGGCGCATCCAGACCATCTACGGCGGGACCACCGAGATCATGAAGGAGATCATCGGTCGTTCCCTGCTGGGCTGACCCTTCCCGAAAGGCTTGATGTGAGCACCGAAGCGTACGTGTACGACGCGATCCGCACCCCGCGCGGCCGCGGCAAGGCGAACGGCGCCCTGCACGGCACGAAGCCCATCGACCTGGTCGTCGGACTCATCCACGAGATCCGCGACCGCTTCCCCACCCTCGACCCGGCGGCGGTCGACGACATCGTGCTCGGCGTCGTCGGCCCGGTCGGCGACCAGGGCTCGGACATCGCCAGGATCGCCGCCGTCGCCGCCGGACTGCCGGACACCGTGGCGGGCGTACAGGAGAACCGCTTCTGTGCCTCGGGTCTGGAGGCCGTCAACATGGCCGCCGCCAAGGTGCGTTCCGGCTGGGAGGACCTCGTCCTCGCGGGCGGCGTCGAGTCGATGTCCCGGGTGCCCATGGCCTCGGACGGCGGCGCCTGGTTCAACGACCCGATGACCAACCTGGCCGTCAACTTCGTGCCACAGGGCATCGGCGCCGACCTCATCGCCACCATCGAGGGCTTCTCCCGCCGGGACGTCGACGAGTACGCCGCGCTCTCGCAGGAGCGGGCGGCGACCGCCTGGAAGGAGGGCCGCTTCGACCGGTCCGTCGTCCCGGTCAAGGACCGCAGCGGCCTGGTCGTCCTCGACCACGACGAGCACCTGCGCCCGGGGACGACCGCCGACTCCCTCGCAGGGCTGAAGCCGTCCTTCGCCGACATCGGCGACCTCGGCGGCTTCGACGCCGTGGCCCTGCAGAAGTACCACTGGGTGGAGAAGATCGACCACGTCCACCACGCGGGCAACTCCTCCGGCATCGTGGACGGCGCCTCGCTGGTCGCGATCGGCTCGAAGGAGGTGGGTGACCGCTACGGGCTCACCCCGCGCGCGCGGATCGTCTCCGCCGCCGTCTCCGGCTCCGAGCCCACCATCATGCTCACCGGCCCCGCCCCCGCCACCCGTAAGGCCCTCGCCAGGGCCGGACTGACCATCGACGACATCGACCTCGTCGAGATCAACGAGGCCTTCGCGGCCGTCGTCCTGCGCTTCGTGAAGGACATGGGTCTGTCCCTCGACAAGGTCAACGTCAACGGCGGCGCGATCGCGCTGGGCCACCCGCTCGGCGCCACCGGCGCCATGATCCTCGGCTCGCTCGTCGACGAACTGGAGCGTCAGGACAAGCGGTACGGCCTCGCCACGCTGTGCGTCGGCGGCGGCATGGGCATCGCCACGATCGTCGAACGCGTCTGAATCCCCGGCGGAACCCGGATCCAAGAGACCTCTACGGAGACCCTGTCATGACACAGAGCACCACCATCCGCTGGGAACAGGACCGCACCGGCGTCGTCACCCTCGTCCTCGACGACCCGGACCAGTCCGCGAACACCATGAACCAGGCGTTCCGCGATTCCCTCGCGGTGATCACCGACCGCCTGGAGGCCGAGAAGGACACCATCCGCGGCATCATCATCACCTCCGCCAAGAAGACCTTCTTCGCGGGCGGTGACCTGCGCGACCTCATCCGCGTCACCCCCGAGACCGCACAGGAACTGTTCGACCTCGGCATGGCCATCAAACGCGACCTGCGCCGCATCGAGACCCTCGGCAAGCCGGTGGTCGCCGCGATGAACGGCGCGGCCCTCGGCGGCGGCTACGAGATCGCCCTGGCCTGCCACCACCGCATCGCCCTGGACGCGCCCGGTTCGAAGATCGGCTGCCCCGAGGTCACCCTCGGCCTGCTCCCGGGAGGCGGCGGCGTCGTCCGCACCGTACGCCTGCTCGGCATCGCCGACGCGCTGCTGAAGGTCCTCCTCCAGGGCACCCAGTACAGCCCGCGGCGCGCCCTGGAGAACGGTCTCGTCGACGACGTGGCCGCCACCCGGGAGGAACTCCTCGCCAAGGCCCGCGCCTTCATCGAGGCCAACCCCGCCTCGCAGCAGCCCTGGGACAGGCCGGGCTACCGGATCCCCGGCGGTACGCCCGCCAACCCCAAGTTCGCGGCGAACCTCCCCGCCTTCCCCGCCACCCTGCGCAAGCAGACGGCCGGAGCGCCCTACCCGGCCCCGCGCAACATCCTGGCGGCCGCCGTCGAGAGCTCCCAGGTCGACTTCGAGACCGCCCAGGTCATCGAGGCCCGCTACTTCGTGGAACTGGCCGCCGGGCAGACCTCGAAGAACATGATCCAGGCGTTCTTCTTCGACCTCCAGGCCGTCAACTCCGGTGCCAACCGCCCGAGGGGCGTCGAACCGCGCCAGGTCCGCAAGGTCGCCGTCCTCGGCGCCGGGATGATGGGCGCGGGCATCGCCTACTCGTGCGCCCGCGCGGGCATCGACGTCGTCCTCAAGGACGTCTCCCTGGAAGCGGCCGTCAAGGGCAAGGGCTACTCCGAGAAGCTGTGCGCGAAGGCCGTGTCCCGGGGCCGTACCACCCAGGACAAGGCGGACGCGCTGCTCGCCCGCATCACGCCCACCGCCGACCCCGCCGACCTGGCGGGCTGCGACGCCGTCATCGAGGCCGTCTTCGAGGACACCTCGCTCAAGCACAAGGTGTTCCAGGAGATCCAGCACGTCGTCGAGCCGGACGCGCTGCTGTGTTCCAACACCTCCACCCTCCCCATCACCGCCCTCGCCGAAGGCGTCGAGCGTCAGGCCGACTTCATCGGGCTGCACTTCTTCTCGCCCGTCGACAAGATGCCGCTCGTCGAGATCATCAAGGGGGAGCACACCGGCGAGGAGGCCCTCGCCCGCGCCTTCGACCTGGTCCGGCAGATCAAGAAGACCCCGATCGTGGTCAACGACTCGCGCGGCTTCTTCACCTCGCGCGTCATCGGGCACTTCATCAGCGAGGGCGTGGCCATGGTCGGCGAGGGCATCGATCCCGCGTCGGTCGAACAGGCGGCGGCCCAGGCCGGTTACCCGGCCAAGGTGCTGTCTCTGACGGACGAGCTGACGCTCACTCTTCCGCGCAGGATCCGCAACGAGGCGAAGCGGGCGGTGGAGGAGTCGGGCGGCACCTGGACGTCCCACCCCGCCGACGCCGTCATCGACCGCATGGTCGACGAGTTCGGCCGCACCGGCCGCAGCGGGGGAGCGGGCTTCTACGAGTACGGCGAGGACGGCAAGCGGGCCGGCCTGTGGCCCGGGCTCCGGGAGCACTTCCCACGAGAAGGCGCACAGATCCCCTTCAGGGACATGCAGGAGCGCATGCTCTTCTCCGAGGCGCTCGACACCGTCAAGCTTCTGGAGGAGGGCGTCCTGACGTCCGTAGCCGACGCCAACATCGGCTCGATCTTCGGCATCGGCTTCCCGGGCTGGACCGGTGGCGTCCTCCAGTACATCAACGGCTATGACGGCGGGCTGCCGGGCTTCGTGGCCCGCGCGCGTGAGCTGGCCGAGCGGTACGGGGAGCGGTTCGCGCCGCCCGCGCTGCTCGTGGAGAAGGCGGAGAAGGGGGAGCGGTTCGGGGACGGATGATCCCAGGTCCCCAGGTCCCCAGGTCCCCAGGTTCTTTCGCCCCCGCCGCCCCGCGTCCGGTCACCGCGTGAGCCACTCGCGCAGCTCTTCCTTCAGCGACCGCTGGAAGGTGGTCAGCAGCGCCTGCACGACCAGCGGATGCATGTGCGCGGACAGCGACTTCACGTCCCGCGCGTCCCGCTCCGACACCTCGCCGCGGAAGAGCTCCGCCAGTTCGTGCGCCGCCGCGCGCGAGTGCTCGACGAGGACCTTCCGCGACGCGAGGATCGCCTCCTGCGACAGCGGTACGTCGAGCAACTGGACGCCGAGCCGGAGCAGGCCCAGGTCGACGTGGTACGAGTCGCCGTCCGCCCGGACCACCCCCATCGCGGCGAGCCGCGCCACGTCCCCGTCGGCCAGCTCCCGCCCCGCCCGCCGCTGAAGCTCCTCCCGGGACACGGTCTCCACCGTGTCCGGCGCCCAGGAGGTCACCACGGCCCGGTGGATCGCGAGGTCGTGCGCGCTCAGGTCCGGCGACAGCTGCCGCAGGTAGCGCTCGATGGCCGCCAGCGTCATGCCCTGCTGCTGCAACTCCTCGATCAGTGCGAGCCGCGCGAGGTGCTCCCGGCCGTAGTGCCCGACCCGCCGCGGGCCGATCACCGGCGGAGGCAGCAGGCCCTTGGTGCCGTAGAAACGGACCGTGCGGACCGTGACACCCGCCCGAGCGGCCAGCTCGTCGACGGTGAGGGCCGGATCCCCGGCATCCGTGGTGTCGGTCGTCATGTGCAGCAGTATCGCTGTCTCACCAATGGTGTGAAACCTCTTGGGCATCATCGCCGATCATGAGCCGCACGGCTACGCGCCCCTGGGGCGCTCGTTCCCCAGGTGCCCTCTGTGACGCGTGCCACCGCGTGTGAGGTGGTTTCCCGGGAAGGCGCCCCCTCGGCCTGTGCCGGTCGCCACCAAGGGGCACGGGCCGAGTCACGTCCGGACACCCGAGCGAGATCCGCCGGGGCGCACCAGAGAGTGGAACCACCCGTGAGCAAGGACGCCGTTCGATCGGCACAGACCGGCTCCCGCACCGGGGCGGCCACGACGCCCGCGGACGCGGGCGACGCCGGCTACAGCAAGGACCTCAAGGCCCGTCACGTCAACATGATCGCCATCGGCGGCGCGATCGGCACCGGACTCTTCCTGGGTGCGGGCGGCCGCCTGCACGACGCGGGCCCGGCGCTCGCGCTCGCCTACCTCGTCTGCGGCGTCTTCGCCTTCTTCGTCGTGCGGGCGCTCGGCGAGCTGGTCCTCTACCGCCCGTCGTCGGGTTCCTTCGTGTCGTACGCGCGGGAGTTCCTCGGCGAGAAGGGCGCCTATGTCGCCGGCTGGATGTACTTCCTGAACTGGTCGACGACCGGCATCGCCGACATCACCGCGATCGCCCTCTACACGCACTACTGGAGCCTGTTCACCGGCATCCCGCAGTGGACGCTGGCCCTGATCGCCCTCGCGGTGGTCCTGGCCGTGAACCTGATCTCGGTGAAGATCTTCGGCGAGATGGAGTTCTGGTTCGCGATCATCAAGGTCGCCACCCTCGTCGGCTTCATGCTGATCGGCATCTTCCTGCTGGCCACCCAGCACGAGGTGGGCGGCCGGACCCCCGGCACGAGCGTGATCACCGACAACGGCGGCGTCCTCCCGCACGGCCTGATGCCGGTCGTCCTCGTCATGCAGGGCGTGATCTTCGCGTACGCCGCCCTGGAGCTGGTGGGCGTGGCCGCGGGCGAGACCGCCGAGCCGGAGAAGGTCGTCCCGCGCGCGGTGAACTCGATCATGTGGCGCGTCGGCCTGTTCTACGTCGGCTCCGTCGTCCTCCTTGCCCTCCTCCTGCCCGGCTCGGTGTACACGGCCGACGAGAGCCCCTTCGTCACGGTGCTCTCGAAGATCGGCGTCCCGGCGGCTGGCGACGTGATGAACCTGGTGGTCCTGACGGCCGCCATGTCGTCCCTGAACTCCGGTCTGTACTCCACCGGCCGCATCCTGCGCTCCATGGCGATGGCGGGCTCGGCGCCCAGGTTCACCGCCCGCATGAACCGCAGCCAGGTCCCCTACGGCGGCATCCTGCTGACCTGCGCGGTCTGCGTCCTCGGCGTGGGCCTCAACTACCTCATGCCGAGCCAGGCCTTCGAGATCGTGCTGAACGTCGCCTCCCTCGGCGTCATCAGCACCTGGGTGATCATCATGGTCTGCCATCTGGTCTTCGTCCGTCGCGCCCGGGCAGGCCTGCTGGCCCGCCCCTCCTTCCGTCTCCCCGGCAGCCCGGTCACGGAGATCACCACGATCGCCTTCCTGCTGGCCTGTCTCGGCATGATGGGGAACGACCCCGAGGTCGGCCGCAAGACGCTGCTGCTCATCCCCGTGATCGGGGTCCTGCTGGTCGGCGGCTGGTTCGGGGTCCGGCGCAGGGTGTCGCAAACCGCCGACCGGGAACTGTCGCAGCTCAGGTGATCGCGGAGGGCCACTGTCAGTGGTGGCCTCTACGGTGGCGTCATGTCGGAGATCAGCTATGTCCAGGGTGACGCCACCGTTCCGTCGGTCAAGGGCGTGAAGCTGATCGCTCACGTCTGCAACGACATCGGGGGCTGGGGGAAGGGCTTCGTGCTGGCCCTGTCGCGGCGCTGGCCGGAGCCCGAAGCGGCGTTCCGCGCCTGGCACCGCGACCGCGCGGCGAACGACTTCGGGCTGGGCGCGTGCCAGTTCGTCCAGGTCGAGCGGTACGTGTGGGTGGCCAACATGGTCGGCCAGCGCGGTATTCGCACGGGCAGCAAGGGCGTCCCCGTGCGCTACGAGGCGATCGACGCGGCGCTCGGGCGGCTGGCCGACAAGGCGGTGGAGCTCAACGCCTCGGTACACATGCCCCGCATAGGGTGCGGCCTGGCCGGGGGCAAGTGGTCGCGCGTCGAGCCGCTGATCACCGAGCGGCTGGTGCGCCGGGGGATCGCCGTGACGGTGTACGACCACGGGGACTGACCCGGGCCCGGCCGCCCGTCAGGCGCGAAACGCCCGGACCAGGCACTCGGTGAGGCGCGCCGCGACGGCTCCGTCCGGGTCGAGCCGGGGATTGAAGATCGCGACGTCGAAGCCGACAGCGCCCGGAGCGGAGAGCGCCGTGCGCAGTACGGTCTCCAGCTCCCGCCAGGTCAGCCCACCGGGCTGCCGGTAGTCGACGGCGGGCATGACCTCGTCGTCGAGGACGTCGGCGTCCAGGTGTACCCAGTAGCCGCCGCCCCCGGTGAGCAGGGCGACGGCTCGGCGCGCCGCCTCGCCCGCACCCAGCACGCGCACCCTGTCGAGGTCCATCGCGAGCAGCCCGGCCGGCAGCGGCTGCATACCGGCCGTCGTGGACTCCTGGGTGTCCCGGAAGCCCAGGGCGACCACGTCCTCGTCCCGCACCAACGGCCCCCGGCCCTCCAGGTCGGCAAGGACGGCCGGTCCGCGTCCGGTGGCCAGGGCGAGCTCCATGGACGCCACTTCACCGGCCGGTTCCGCCGCGGGCTGGTAGAAGTCGGTGTGGCCGTCGAGGAAGAGCAGACCGTGGCGACCCCGGCGGCGCAGCGCGAGCAGGCTGCCGAGCAGGACACTGCAGTCACCGCCCAGGATCACCGGGAACCGGTCGCGATCGAGGACACCGCCCACCGCGTCGGCCAGCGCGACGGAGTACGCCGCGATGCCGTCCGGGTTGAGGACCCCGGTGCCGGGGTCACGTCGCGGGTCGTACGCGGGCGGCACGACCCGGCCCGCCCGCATCGCCCCCAGCCCTTCGGCCAGCCCGGCCCCGAGCAGCGCCTGAGGCAGTTCCTCGACCCCGGTCGGCCGCAGCCCCAGCACGGACGGAGCCTCGATGATCGCCACGTCCCGCACGTCCCGCACGTCCCGCACGTCCGGCACCTCCGTCAGCCCGGCGGCGCCGGCCGGCGCACGCATCCGGCGCATGAACCAACCGTAGACCGCCGGGCAGAACAGGGCTCCTCAGCGACCGCGCTCGTGCCCGTGCTCCTGCTCAGGCTCCTGCTCATGCACGCCGTTCGTCGCCGCGATCTTCTTCCACGACCTCGGCTGGACGGGAGCCGCCGCGGCCCGGCCCAGGGAGGCGTCCCGCGCCGCGGGCGCCGCCGGCTTCACCGGCTGGAACAGCCACGTGTCGAACAGCGCGCCCAGCGGCTTCCCGGCCACCTGCTCGGCGTACTTCCGGAAGTCGGCGACCGACGCGTTGCCGTGCGCGTACTTCTGCGGCCAGCCCTTCAGGACGGCGAAGAACGCCTCGTCGCCGATCTCGTTGCGCAACGCCTGCAGGGCCAGCGCACCGCGGTCGTAGACGGCGAGGTGGAACTGGTTCTCCGGCCCCGGATCCCCTGGCTTCACCGTCCAGAACGGGTCGTCGGCCGGATGCGAGGCGTACACGTAGTCGGCGAGTTCCTGCGCCGTCCCCTCGCCCTCGTGCTCGGACCACAGCCACTGGGCGTACCGCGCGAAGCCCTCGTTGACCCAGATGTCCTTCCAGCCGGCGACGGACACGAGGTCGCCGTACCACTGGTGGGCCAGCTCGTGCACGACCACGGAGGTGTTCGAGCCGCCCGCGAACTGGCGCGGGCTGTAGAAGGGGCGGGTCTGTGTCTCCAGGGCGTACCCGGTGGTGGTGTTCGGCACGTACCCGCCGAGCGCGTTGAACGGATACGGCCCGAAGTAGCCGGTCAGCCAGTCCGCGATCTCCCCGGTCCGCTCGATGCTGGACCGCGCCGCGCCGTAGTTGTCGCCGAGGTCCTTGCTGTAGGCGTTGACGACCGGGATGCCGCTCTCGGTGGTGCCGGTCGTGATGTCGAACCTGCCGACCGCCAGCGTGGCGAGATACGTGGCCTGCGGCTTGTCGGAACGCCAGTTGTAGCGGGTCCAGCCGAGGCGTGAACTCGTCGACTGCAGCGTGCCGTTGGAGATGGCCTGGGTGCCGTCCGGCACCAGCACGGACACGTCGTAGGTGGCCTTGTCGAGAGGGTGGTCGTTGCTGGGGAACCACCACCAGGCCGCCTCGGGCTCGTTGGCTCCGACTCCGCCGTCCGGGGTGCGGTGCCAGCTGGTGAAACCGTACGCCTGCTTCGACGACGGCACTCCGCCGTAGCGCACCACGACGGTCACCTCGGTGCCCTTCGCGAGCGGGGTCTTCGGGGTGATCTCCAGCTCGTGCTCGCCTGAGGTCGTGAACGACGCCTTCGCGCCGCCCACCCGGACCTCGCTCACGTCCAGCAGAAAGTCCAGATTGAACCGTGAGAGATCCTTTGTGGTGCGGACCAGCAGGGTGGCCGTGCCCTCCAACTCGTCCGTCGCCGGCTGGTACTTCAGCCGCAGGTCGTAGTGCGAGACGTCGTATCCGCCGTTGCCGTAGTCCGGGTAGTAGGGGTCGCCGATGCCCGGCGCACCAGGGGAGAGGCTCGCGGCCGATGCCGGGATCGCCAGCAACACGGTGGCCGCCGCGAGTGCGCCCGGCGCGATGATTCTGCGGTGCACGGAAGCTCCAAGTCGTAGGGGCACGAGGTCTGTTCGGAGCCTATTGATTCGCTGTGCGCCCCAGTCTGTCCACGGCCACCGCTGTCACGCGAATGCCATTCGGCCGTCATGAACCCACCGTTCCGCAAAGCCATATGAGCCTCCTGAGCCTCGTAGGCGTCCGATTGCCCTCTTCTGCGCGGGAGTTGACCGATGTACCGTCCGCGCATGCCGATACGCATGCGCTTCATGACCTGGAGATCGCTCGCCACGGCCGCCGTCGCACCCCTGGTGGCAGGCCTCGTCACCCCGATGGCCGCCCACGCCGCCCCACAGGAGAGCAGGCCGGTCCACTCGTACGAGAACGCCGTCCGTGAGGCCGTCTGGGTGGACACCGGACTCGACGGCGACAGTGACGGGAAGACGGACCGCGTCGCCGTCGACATCGTCCGGCCGCGCGAACCCGCCCAGCAGGGCCGCAAGATACCCGTGATCATGGACGCCAGCCCGTACTACTCCTGCTGCGGGCGCGGCAACGAGAGCCAGAAGAAGACGTACGACGCCGCCGGCAACGTCGTCCGGATGCCGCTGTTCTACGACAACTACTTCGTGCCCCGGGGCTACGCCGTCGTCGGCGTCGACCTCGCCGGAACCAACCGCTCCGACGGCTGCGTCGACGTGGGCGGACGCTCCGACATCCAGTCCGCGAAGGCCGTCGTCGACTGGCTGAACGGCCGGGCCAGGGCCTACACCAGCCGCACCGGCACCACCACCGCCAAGGCCACCTGGACCAACGGCAGGACCGGCATGATCGGCAAGAGCTGGGACGGCACCATCGCCAACGGCGTGGCCACCACCGGAGTCAAGGGACTGAAGACCATCGTCCCGATCAGCGCCATCTCCACCTGGTACGACTACTACTTCTCCAAGGGCGCCCCGCTCTACGACTCCGGCCCCGACTGGCTGTCCGACTACGTCGACAGCCCCGACGCCCGCGCCAAGTGCGCCGCCGTCCAGCAGAAACTCGTCGACGGAGCCCCGCGCACCGGCGACCGGACCCGGCTCTGGAGCGAGCGTGACTACGTCAAGGCCGCCTCGAAGGTGAAGGCGAGCGTCTTCCTGGTCCACGGCATGCAGGACCTCAACGTCCGTATGCAGCACGTCGGTCCGTGGTGGGACGCGCTCGCGAAGAACGGTGTCGAGCGCAAGATCTGGCTCTCCCAGACGGGCCACGTCGACCCGTTCGACTTCCGCCGCGCCGCCTGGGTGGACACCCTGCACCGCTGGTTCGACCACGAACTCCTCGGCTACGACAACGGCATCGACCGTGAGCCCATGGCCGACATCGAACGCCACCCCGACCAGTGGGTCACCTCCAAGGCATGGCCGCCGCGCGACACCGCCACCACGACCCTGCGTCCCGCCGAGGGCAGCCAGGACGGCGTCGGCACACTCGGCCTGCGCAAGGGCAGCGGCACCGAGACCTTCACCGACGACCCGCAGCTGAGCGAGACCGACTGGGCGGCGCGGATCGACACGGCCACATCCGACAAGGCGGGCTTCGTGACCGCCCCGCTCACCCGCGATCTGCGCGTGTCCGGCTCCTCCAAGGTCACCGTCACGGCGACCCCCACCACCTCGACGGCCCACCTGTCCGCCGTCCTGGTCGACCTCGGCCCCGACACCGTCCGCGACTACGCGGCGAGCGGCGAGGGCATCAGCACGCTCACCGACCGCACCTGCTGGGGCGTGAGCACCACCGGTGACAGCGCCTGCTTCTTGGAGACGCAGGCCAAGACCACCGACGTCGACCACACCGTCGTCAGCCGTGGCTGGGCCGACCTCGGCAACTACGCCTCCGGCACCGGCGTCCCGCTCACCCCGGGCAGGGCGTACACCATCACCCTCGACCTCGGGGCCACCGACCACGTCGTCCCGGCCGGCCACCGCCTCGCACTGATCGTCGCGGGCACGGACAAGGACCTCATCGACCCGCCGTCCAGCACCCCGACCCTGACGGTCGACCTGTCCCGTACGTCCGCTCGCGTGCCGCTGGTCGGCGGCGCGGCCTCGTTCGCGCGGGCCACCGCGGGCTCCGTGTCCGCCGCCCCCGAGGCCACGACCCTCGACGGGATCCAGGCACCGCGCTCCGTCCGGCGCGTCCCGGAGGGAGGCCGGTGATCCGTACCCTGACCCTCGTGACGGCGGCCCTGGCCGCGTCCCTCGTGGCGACACCGGCCGAGGCCATCGAAACCCCTCCCCGCACCGGCTTCGAGGAGTCGAACGGCGCCCGCTGGACGGGGGAGTCGCAGGAGCGGGACTTCCTGGCGGCCGTCGACAGGGGAAGCGGCCGCGTCTCCATCGCCTCCATCGGTACGACGAAACAGGGCCGGCCGCTCCACCTCGTGCGGGTCGGCGCGCGAAACGCCCCGAACAAGGTGCTGCTCGTGTGCAGTCAGCACGGCGACGAACCGTCCGGCCGCGAGGCCTGCCTCACCACCGTGCGGGACCTGGCGTACGCGCAGGACGGACCGACCCGACGCTTCCTGGACCGCACCACCGTCCTCGTCGTCCCCACCGCCAACCCCGACGGCCGCGCCGCCGACACCCGCGGCAACAGCGACGGCGTCGACGTCAACCGCGACCACCTCGCCCTGCAGACCGCCGAGGGCCGCGCCATGGCCAAGGTCATCCGGGACCGACGCCCCGACGTGATCTACGACTTGCACGAGTACGGCGCCACGCCCCCGTACTACGACAAGGACCTCTTCGATTTGTGGCCGCGCAACCTCAACACCTCCGCGGCGGTCCACGACGAGGCGGAGACCCTGTCCCGGGACTACGTACGTCCCGCCGCGCGGCACGCCGGGTACACCACCGGCACGTACGGCATCTGGACCGACCCCGTCACCGGCGAACCGGTCCGGCAGGTCGCCGGGGACGGCCAGGAACGCATCCTGCGGAACATGTCCGGAATCAAGCACTCGCTCGGCCTGCTGATCGAGAGCCGGGTGGAGCCGCTGACCGGTGTCGAGGACGCGGTCAACAACCGGCGCCGGGTCGACTCCCAACTCGCCGCCCTGAAGGGCCTGTTCGGGTTCGCCGACCGGCGCCGGACCGAGGTCGAGGCCACGACGAACACGGCCCGGCGGGCCGGCTACGCCGACACCGGCCCCGTCTACGTCGGCGGCGCGGACAACGACCCGCCCGAACCGGCCGAGGTGATCCAGGACCCGCCCTGCGGCTACCGGCTCACCGCCGACCAGTACGCGCAGGTGCGGGACGAACTCGCCCTGCACGGGGTGAGGACGAAGGGTACCTACGTCCCGCTCCGCCAGTCCCTGCGCGCCCTCGTCCCGCTGCTCCTCGACGAACGCGCCCCGTACCACCTCACGGCCGGTGAACCGGTGGCCGCCTGCTGAGCCCGCGTCAGGAGGGGGCGGCCAGTCCGGCCGCCTCCTCCGCGCAACCCCAGGCCACGGTCACCCCTGCCCCGCCGTGACCGTAGTTGTGCACCAACACCCGCCCGTCGGGAAGGAGTTCACGCTCCAGTCGGACCGCGCCACGTGCCGGCCTGAGCCCCACCCGGTGCTCCAGTACCCGCGCCCCGGCGATCTCGGGCCGCAGCGCCGCACACCGCCGTACGATCGCCTCCGCCACCGCGGGATCGGGCTCAAGAGACCAGTCATCCTCGTCGGCGGTGCCTCCCAGCACGAGCCGGCCCGGCTGCGGGAAGAAGTACGCCGTCTCCCCGGCGGCGTCCGTGGAGACCAGCCAGGTGCGGATGCCGGGGTTCTCCACGATGACCAACTGTCCGCGCACGGGACGCACCAAGGTGTCCGGCACCAGTTCCCGGGCGCCGAGCCCCGTGCAGTTGACCGCGACCGGTGCCCCGATCCCGGCCAGGTCCGACACCGTACGTGTCTCGATCATCCCGCCCGCCGAGAGGAACCGCTCCCGCAGCCAGGGCAGATGAGTCGACATGTCGATGAGCGGCAGTCGCGCCCACATCCCCGTCCCGCTGTACTCCTCGTCCGTCGCCACCCGCAGCCCCGGCAGCCGTGCGCCCGCCCACGCCACGGCCCGGTCCAGGTCCGCCTCCCCCTGTACCCCTTCGACCATCCGTACGCCGGTCGCCTCGGGAGAGCCCGCCAGCTCCTCGTAGACGTCCAGTGAGCGCAGCGCCCAGGTGTGCGCGGACTCCGCCGGCTCGATCGCGTAGGGCCACCACAGTGCCCCGGCAACCGCCGAGGTGGTCCGCTCGACCGGGTCCCGTGTCCACACCCGCACCCGGCGGCCGCGCTCGGCCAGCGCGAGGGCCGTCGTCAGCCCGATGACACCGCCGCCGACCACGACGACGTCGTCCTTCAGTTCGCTCTTCACGCGGGGACGTTAGCGGAATATGTCATGCCGTGCTCACATCGGGCCCAGTCTGGGGATACTCACAGCATGTGTGCCGAGTACGCGACCTTCGGCCTGGCACCGGCGATGCGTGCCGGTGGAGTCCTCGCCAACGGTGACTTCCAAATCCACCGGGACTTCGTGGACTTCATCGTCGACGGACGCCCGCTGCTCTTCCAGCTCTCCGACCTCGACGCCGTCTCCCCACTCGCCTCCGACGTCCCACCCGCGATCTTCACCGCCCAGGTCCGCAGCCTGCTCCTGGAGGCGGAGGCCCCGCTGCCCGGCGGCCGCTACGTCGTCTACGGCTGCCCCGAGTGCGAGGACCTGGCCTGCGGGGCCGTCACCGCCGTGATCGACCGTGACGGCGACGACTTCATCTGGCGGGACTTCGCCTGGCAGACAGACGAACACGCCGACCTGGAGCTCAACGGCTACCACGGCATCGGCCCGTTCCGCTTCGAAGGCGCCGAATACCGTACGGCGCTGAACTCCCTCCTGGACACCTCCGCCGACACCCGCCGCCGCGTCCTGCTCATCGGCGCCCGCGTCGCCCTCCTCGCCAAGCTCGCCGCAGCCCTGCGCACCATCGGCATCGGCGCCGACATCACCCGTGACGCGCACGACGTCCCCGCCGACGAACTGCGTGCCTACGGTGCCGTCGCCTTCGGCCGTGCGATCACCGAGGAGGAACGTGGCGCCGTACGTCAGTCCTTCGAGCGGGCCGGTGTCGACGTGACCTATGTCGACGGCCTCGCCCCGATCGTCCCTCTCCTCGTCGCCCAGATCGAGCACGCCCTCGACCCCAGTCCCGTGGAACGGCGGCGGCTGACCCGCCTGGTCGCCGCCGACGGCGAGGCGGGCGTCGAGGTCACCTCTCCGTGCCGGGTCCGCCTCACCGCGTACCGCCTCGACCGCCTGTACCGCACCCACACCCACGAGCTCTTCGACGGCATCCTCGAACCCGGCCGGCACCGCATCGCCCTGGACGCCAGAGCGGTCCGGGGGGAGTCCTTCGTGGTGGCGCGGACGTCGGGGAGTGTGCTGGTGGAGGCGATGGTGCACTGAGAACAACCGGGAAGCGGACCGCCGGGGCGGGCCACTATCATCGGCGGTCTGATGACTGCCACCCTCGTCGTGAAGAACCTCGCCGCCGGCCACGGCGACCGCTCCCTGTTCGCCGGGCTCGACCTCGTCGTCGCGCCCGGCGACGTCATCGGGCTGGTCGGAGCCAACGGCGCGGGCAAGTCCACGCTGCTCAGGATGCTCGCCGGCCTCACCGCCCCGGAGGAGGGCGAGCTGCGGCTGTCCCCGCCGTCGGCGGCCGTCGGCCACTTGCCGCAGGAGCCGGAGCGACGCCCCGGCGAGACCGTACGGGACTTCCTCGCCCGCCGCACCGGCGTCGCCGAGGCCCAGCGGACGATGGACGAGGCGACCCAGGGCCTGGTCGACGGCGCGCCGGGCGCCGACGACGCCTACGCGACGAGCCTGGAGCGCTGGCTGGACCTCGGCGGCGCCGACCTGGACGAGCGGGCGGAAGAGGTCGCCGACTCGCTCGGCCTGGCCGTCGACCTGGACCTACCCATGACGTCGCTTTCGGGCGGCCAGGCGGCACGAGCCGGCCTCGCCTCCCTCCTCCTGTCCCGCTACGACGTCTTCCTCCTCGACGAGCCGACGAACGACCTCGACCTGGACGGCCTGGAGCGCCTCGAACGCTTCGTGAGCGGTCTGCGCGCCGGCACGGTCGTCGTCAGCCACGACCGCGAGTTCCTCACCCGCACGGTCACCAAGGTCCTCGAACTCGACCTGGCCCAGCAGCAGATCACCCTCTACGGCGGCGGCTACGAGGCCTACCTGGAGGAGCGCGAGGTGGCCCGCCGGCACGCCCGCGACGACTTCGAGGAGTACGCCGACAAGAAGGCGGCCCTTCAGGACCGGGCCCAGGTCCAGCGGTCCTGGATGGACAAGGGCGTGAAGAACGCCCGCCGCAAGGCGGGCAACGACAACGACAAGATCGGCCGCAAGTTCCGCAGCGAGGCCAGCGAGAAGCAGGCCGCCAAGGCCCGCCAGACCCAGCGCATGATCGAACGCCTCGACGTCGTCGACGAGCCCCGCAAGGAGTGGGAGCTGCGCATGGAGATCGCGTCGGCCCCCCGCTCGGGCGCGGTCGTCGCGACCCTCCGCGACGCCGAGGTACGACGCGGCGACTTCGCACTCGGCCCGGTGTCCCTCCAGATCGACTGGGCGGACCGGGTGGCGGTGACGGGAGCCAACGGCGCGGGCAAGTCGACGCTGCTCGGCGCCCTGCTCGGGCGGGTCCCGCTCGACGCGGGTTCGGCATCCCTCGGCTCGGGCGTCCTGGTCGGCGAGGTCGACCAGGCCCGCAAGCTCTTCCACGGCCCGGAATCCCTCATGGACGCCTTCAGCGCGGCCGTCCCGGACACCGAACCCGCCGAAGTCCGCACGCTGCTGGCCAAGTTCGGTCTCAAGGCGAACCATGTCACGCGCCCGGCGTCGACCCTCTCCCCGGGCGAGCGCACCAGGGCCGCGCTGGCCCTGTTGCAAGGCCGGGGCGTGAACCTCCTGGTCCTGGACGAGCCGACCAACCACCTGGACCTGCGGGCCATCGAACAACTCGAGTCGGCCCTGGACGCGTACGAGGGCACGCTGCTCCTGGTGACCCACGACCGCCGCATGCTGGACGCTGTCCATGTGACCCGCCGCCTGGAGGTGGCGGACGGAAAGGTGACGGAGCACTAAGGCGAGGTGAGACGGCGTGCCAGGCCCGGATAGTCGACCACACAGCCGTCCTCGTCGAACTCCAGGTCGCTGCGGAAGTCGCCTGAGGCGAAGCGCACCAGTCCCTGGCGGAGGTGGGTGTAGGTCTGTCGGGACGGCTCCACCTCCAGGTCGGGGACCGAGACCCACGCCATCAGGAACTCCCGCTCCCCGGGCTCCCGCTGCAGGCCGTGACGCAGCACCGGCATGGTGTTGGTGAGGGGACACAAACCGAGGTCGCAGTCGAGGGCCCCGTCGACCTGGGGGATCGGCTCGCCGTTCATGGTCCAGTGGCCCTCGCCGTCGTGGCGCAGGTCCAGGACGCGGGTGCCGTGCGCGGTGGCGGCCTCCACCAGCAGGCGGCGGGTGACGAAGCCGTCGGTCGTGTCCAGCCGGTACGAGACCCAGTACATCTCGGGCACGGTGCCGACCGCCCTGCCACGTGCTTTCAGCACACGGTCGTACAGATCGATCCAGGCCGTCTCGTAGCCACGGCTTCCGGACACGGCCCAGGTGATCACACGTGATGTCCGCATGGCTTTCAGCCTACGGACGAACCGGCCCGGACCCCCGTGTCGTACCGGAGAGTCCGGGCCGGACGGCTCAGCCCCTGGCGCTCAGCGCCTGCCCTTCTTCGGGTCGACGAGTCCGGCCTTGCGCAGGGCGTCGGCCATCGCGCTGTTGGCGGGCGGGGAGGCCTGGCGCGAACCGCCAGCGGCACCGCCGCCCCCGCCGCCACTCCGGTTCTGTCGCTGTTGGGGCGGACGCCCGCCCCGCTGCCGGCGCTCGCCGCTGCCTTGGCCCTGCTGCCGCTCCTGCGGTGCCGCCTCGTCGTCCAGCCGCAGCGTCAGCGAGATCCGCTTGCGCGGGATGTCGATGTCCAGCACCTTCACCTTGACGATGTCGCCCGGCTTCACCACGTCCCGCGGGTCCTTGACGAACGTCTTCGACAGCGCGGAGACGTGCACGAGCCCGTCCTGGTGGACACCCACGTCGACGAAGGCCCCGAAGGCCGCCACATTCGTGACCACGCCCTCCAGGATCATCCCGGAGGCCAGGTCGGAGATCTTCTCGACGCCCTCCTTGAAGGTGGCCGTCTTGAACGCGGGCCGCGGGTCACGCCCGGGCTTCTCCAGCTCCTTCAGGATGTCCGTCACGGTCGGCAGACCGAACGTCTCGTCCACGAAGTCCTGCGGCTTCAGCGACCGCAGCACACCGGTGTTGCCGACGAGCGAGGTGACCTGCTGCCCGGCCGTCTTCACCATGCGCCGCACCACCGGATACGCCTCGGGGTGCACGCTGGAGGCGTCCAGCGGGTCGTCGCCCCCGCGGATACGGAGGAATCCCGCGCACTGTTCGTACGCCTTCGGGCCGAGCCGGGCCACGCCCTTCAGCTGGGTGCGCGACTTGAAGGGGCCGTTGCTGTCGCGGTGCGCCACGATGTTCTCGGCGAGCCCGGAGGTGATGCCGGAGACCCGGGCGAGCAGCGGAGCGGACGCCGTGTTGACGTCGACACCGACGCCGTTGACACAGTCCTCCACCACCGCGTCCAGCGAACGCGACAGCTTCACCTCGGACAGGTCGTGCTGGTACTGGCCGACACCGATCGACTTCGGGTCGATCTTCACCAGCTCCGCGAGGGGGTCCTGGAGCCGCCGGGCGATCGACACGGCGCCGCGCAGCGACACGTCCATGTCGGGCAGTTCCTGCGAGGCGAAGGCGGAGGCCGAGTACACGGACGCGCCCGCCTCGGACACCATGACCTTGGTGAGGTTCAACTCCGGGTGCCTGGTGATCAGTTCACCGGCGAGTTTGTCGGTCTCGCGGGACGCCGTGCCGTTGCCGATCGCGATCAGCTCGACCGCGTGCTCCTTCGCCAGGCGGGCCAGCTTGGCGATCGCCTCGTCCCACTTGTTCGCCGGGACATGGGGGTGGATGACGTCCGTCGCCACCACCTTGCCGGTCGCGTCGACCACGGCCACCTTCACGCCCGTACGGAAACCGGGGTCCAGCCCCAGCGTCGCGCGCGTGCCGGCCGGTGCGGCGAGCAGCAGGTCGCGGAGGTTCGCCGCGAAGACGTTCACGGCCTCGTCCTCGGCGGCCGTGCGCAGCCGCAGCCGCATGTCGATGCCGAGGTGCACGAGGAGGCGGGTGCGCCAGGCCCAGCGGACCGTGTCCTGCAGCCACTTGTCACCCGGACGGCCCCGGTCGGCGATCTTGAACCGGTGCGCCACGATTCCCTCGTACGAGGACGGCCCGGGCTGCTCGGAAGGCTCCTCCGGCTCCAGGACCAGGTCCAGGACCTCCTCCTTCTCTCCGCGCAGCATCGCCAGGATCCGGTGCGAGGGCAGCTCCGTGAACGGCTCGGAGAAGTCGAAGTAGTCGGCGAACTTGGCGCCCGCCTCCTCCTTGCCCTCCCGCACCTTGGCGGCCAGCCGTCCGCGCACCCACATCCGTTCCCGCAGCTCGCCGATCAGGTCGGCGTCCTCGGAGAACCGCTCGGTGAGGATCGCCCGGGCTCCGTCGAGGGCGGCCTGCGGATCGGCCACGCCCTTGTCGGCGTCCACGAAGGCCGCCGCCGCGGCGAGGGGCTCCACGGTCGGGTCGCCGAGCAGCCCCTCGGCCAGCGGCTCCAGCCCGGCCTCCCGCGCGATCTGCGCCTTGGTGCGGCGCTTCGGCTTGAACGGCAGGTAGATGTCCTCCAGGCGCGCCTTGGTCTCCGCGGCCCGGATCCGCGCCTCGAGCTCCTCGGTGAGCTTGCCCTGCTCGCGCACCGAGTCGAGGATCGCGGTCCGCCGCTCCTCCAGCTCCCGCAGGTAGCGCAGCCGCTCCTCGAGCGTGCGCAGCTGCGCGTCGTCGAGCATCTCGGTCGCTTCCTTGCGGTAGCGGGCGATGAAGGGCACCGTCGAACCGCCGTCGAGCAATTCCACGGCAGCCCTGACCTGCCGCTCCCGGACGCCGAGTTCCTCGGCGATCCTGCCTTCGATGGACCCTACGAGGGGTGTCGTCACGATCCCGTACCGCCTTCTCCACTGGGGTTGCGCGGCAATTGTGGCAGGTGGCGCCGACAGTCGGGGATCAGGGCGGCAACCCGGGCGGGCCGCGGAGGGGCCGCCGGCCGCGGCACGCCGCCGCGGGCTCGGCGAACGTCCCCCCGCTCAGGCCCGGCGGCTGCGGGTGGAACTCGACGCGCCGCCGAAGAGCCGGGCCAGCGCCCGGAAGGGCAGCGTCACGACGGTGGCGATGGCCCCACCGATCTGGCGCAGTACGTCTGCGATCGCACGGAACACGAGTTTCCCCTTTCCTCTCCCGGCCACCACGACCGGGAAGGAGCGGGTACCTCGTCCGCGGCCCGGCATGCTTCCTCGCCGCGAAGCGGATCGATCAGCGCTTGCCGAGCAGATCCGCCGGGAAGGCGCCGGCGGCGAGCGCGGCGCGCGCGAACCCGCTTCCGAGCTCGGTCAGGCGTGCGACGCCGTCGGCGCCAAGGTGTTCGTACGGGGCCCGGTCCAGCCGGTCCGTGTCCCGCTCGACCCCCTCGCGCAGGGCGAGTCCCTGTTCGGTCAGCTCGCCGGCCTCGTCGAGCAGTCCGCGCTCCCGCAGCCGCCCGGCCGCGGCGTCCCAGTCCTCAGGGGTCCAGCCGCGGGTGTCGCGCACCCACTTCGGCGTCATGCCCTTGCCGGTGGCCGTATGGGTCACCATGGCCTCCAGGCCGTCCAGCCACGCGGACATCAGAGCGGCGAGATGTCCGTCGCCGCGGTGCTCGCGCAGCAGCGTCGCCGCGTGCCAGTACGCCAGGTGCGGTTCCTCGGGGACCGGCAGGTCGGCGTGCGCGGAGTACAGGGGCCGGGCGCTGCGCGAGCAGGCCTCGGCGGCGCGCAGGGCCAGGCTCGCGGCCTCCGCCATCTCCGGGGACGCCACCGTTTGCTCGCCCAGCAGGCGGCGCAGCGTCGCGTCGACGGCACGCGCGCGTGCCGCCAGCACCTGCTCGGGGGTCGCCGTCTCCCACACCGCGGGCACGTGCCGGGCCACCAGGTCGTGCTTGTAGTTGTAGAACGCCGCCGTCACCGTGCCGGCCCCGACCGGTCCCAGCGCGGCCGACCGCACCGCGAAGTTGACGGCCCGGGGGTGCGTGACGCCGAGCGCGCCCAGCTCCCGGCCGAGGTCGGGGGAGAAGTAGTGCGTGGCGTGCAGGGAGTTGAGCGCGTTGTGGCAGCGGCGGCCCGCGCGCGGGTCCAGAGCAACGGTAGTCATGCCCCAGCACGTTACCGACCGGTAGGTATCTGTTCCAGGCCCGGGTCGCCCGGGCTTCGGCCCATGGCAGGAAAGGTGGGGTACTCGTCATTGCGGCCGGACTCCCCCCGCCCAAGAATCATGGGCATGCCGCAGCGAACCGTCCTCGTCCTCCTCTTCGACGGCGTCCAGAGCCTGGATGTCACCGGTCCCGTCGAGGTCTTCGCCGGGGCCGAGAGCAGCACCCCGGGCACGTACCGCATCCGCACGGCCTCCCTGGACGGCGCTCCCGTGCGCACCTCCAGCGGCCTGACCCTCGTACCGGACGAGACCCTCGGCGAGACCCCGCGCCCGCACACCCTCCTCGTCCCGGGCGGCCAGGGCACCCGAAACCCCGCCCCGCGCCTGACCGGCTGGCTGCGCGAGCACGGCCCGCGCGCGCGGCGACTCGTCTCCGTGTGCACCGGCGCCATCCTGCTGGCCGAGGCGGGCCTGCTGGACGGCCGCCGCGCCACCACCCACTGGGCGTACTGTGACAAACTCGCCCGCGACCACCCCGCCATCGAGGTCGACGCGGATCCCATCTACGTACGGGACGGGCACGTCGCCACCTCGGCGGGCGTCACCTCCGGCATCGACCTGGCCCTGGCCCTCGTCGAGGAGGACCTGGGCCGGGACGTGGCGCTCGCCGTCGCCCGGCACCTGGTCGTCTTCCTGCGCAGGCCCGGAAACCAGGCCCAGTTCAGCGCCCAGCTGACCGCCCAGACGGCACAGCGCGAACCGCTGCGGGAGGTGCAGCAGTGGATCACCGAGCATCCCGCGGACGACCTCGGTGTCGAGTCGCTCGCCGAACGCGCCCGCCTGTCCCCCCGCCACTTCGCCCGCGCGTTCCGCGATGAGACCGGCATGACACCCGGCCGCTACGTCGACCGCGTCCGCCTCGAACACGCCCGCCGCCTCCTGGAGGACACCGGCGACGGAGTCGAGGAGATCTCCCGCGCCAGCGGCTACGGCACCCCCGAGGCCATGCGCCGCGCCTTCCTCAAGGCGCTCGGCGCCGCCCCGACCGAGTACCGCCGCCGGTTCCGCCCCGCACCCACCCGCTGAAAGGAAGCAGATGCAGATCGCCATCGTCCTCTTCGACCGCTTCACCGCCCTGGACGCCGTCGGCCCGTACGAGACCCTGGGCCGCCTCCCGGACGCGGAGACCGTCTTCGTCGCCGAGCGGACCGGCCCCGTGCGCACCGACACCGGAAACCTCGCCCTCACCGCGGACCGGACCCTTGCCGAGGTGCCGGGCCCCGACATCGTGGTCGTACCGGGCGGTCCCGGCCAGACTCCGCAGATGGACAACGGCATCCTCCTGGACTGGCTGCGCACCGCCGACGCCACCAGCACCTGGACGACCTCCGTGTGCACCGGCTCCCTGCTGCTCGCCGCCGCCGGACTCCTCCAGGGCCGCCGAGCCACCTCGCACTGGCTGGCGCTCGACTTCCTGAAGCGGTTCGGGGCCGAGCCGACGGGAGAGCGGGTCGTCTTCGACGGCAAGTACGTCACCGCGGCCGGCGTCTCCTCCGGCATCGACATGGGCCTGACCCTGCTCGGCAGGATCGCGGGCGACGAACACGCCCAGGCGGTACAGCTGTTGACGGAGTACGACCCGCAGCCGCCCTACGACGCCGGATCCCCGCACAAGGCCCCGGCGCACCTGGTCGAGCAGTTCCGCGCCAAGAGCCGCTTCATCCTGACGTAGGCACGTTCCATGTGAAGCGCGGCTGCCTGCGCTCCAGGAACGCGGCGACCCCCTCCGTGGTGTCGCCGCTGCCGCGCGCCTGCCCTGCCCAGTACGTGTCCCGGTCCGTACGCCCGTTCGCGAACTCCTTCGCCGCCGCCTGGGTCAGCTGCGAGCGGGACACCAGGATCCGGGTGAACTCCCCGACCCGCTCGGCGAGCTCGCCCTCCGGCAGTACCTCGTCCACCAGGCCGCTCCGCAGCGCCCGCTCCGCGTCGATCAACTCGCCCGAGAACAGCAGGTACTTGGCGGCGGCCGGTCCCACCAGCGACACCAACCGCCGGGTGGAGGACGCCGGATACACGATCCCGAGCTTCGCCGGCGTCACCCCGAACAGCGCGCCCTCCTCGGCGAACCGCAGATCACACGCGGCCGCCAGTTGCGATCCGCCGCCCACGCAGTGCCCGCGGACCGCCGCGAGCGTCGGCTTCGGGAAGGCGGCGAGGGCCTCCTCGGCACGCACGGCCAGCCCCTGCGCCTCATCCGGCGACCCCCGGAGCGTGGAGATGTCGGCCCCCGCACAGAACGTCCCGCCCTCACCGGTCAGCACCAGCGCCCGTACGTCGGGATCGGCGGCCAGTGTGCCGAGCAGTGGCGGCAGCGCCCGCCACATCGCGGCCGTCATGGCGTTGCGCTTGGCCGGATGGTGGACGACGACGGTGGCGACCGAGTCGGCGACGGTGTGCAGCAGCTGCGGCTCCATGCGCCGGATGCTATCCGCCCAGGCCGGGGGGCCGATGAAAGGGGTCGCACGCGCAAGTACGACGCGAAGGCGACAGGGGATGAACCGGATAAGGAGGCCGTCAAACCCGTACAACCCGAATAGTTCGCGAAGTGGGCGAGAAGGGGACAAGAGCGGTCCCACAACTGACGCTGTCATACGCCAACGGTCAGAACCACTCGATAATCGCTGACTTCTGTTCAGTTCTCAGGAGTGGAGCGGCTCGTTGCCAACACTCGAGATGTGGTGACAATCGAGCGCAAGGGTGGCGACCGGACGATGGAAGACCATGGGCGCGGGTCCGCTCCACGCCCAGCAGGCGGCACGGACGAGCCCTTGGAGCCGAGTCCGCCGGATCCGTTGCCGTACGAGGGTGTGTGGCGGTTCACCGCTCCCGCTGTCGACGTCTCGGTGCCGCAGGCGCGGCACGCGGTGCGTGACCTGCTGTACCGCCAGGGAGTGCCGGTCTCGGAGGACCTGGTGCAGGGGCTGCTGCTGATCGTCTCCGAGCTGGTCACCAACGCGGTGCGGCACGCGGCGCTCCTCTCGCCGATGCTCGCCGTGGAGATCGCCGTCGGCGCGGACTGGGTGCGGGTGTCCGTCGAGGACAACCACCCCTACCGGCCGACCGCCCTGGAGGCCGACCACGGTCAGACCGGCGGCCGCGGTCTCCTCCTGGTGCGCGAGGTCACCCGGGAGGCGGGCGGGATGTGCGACGTCGAGCACACGGCGAGCGGCGGCAAGGTGATCTGGGCCGCCCTTCCGCTCAAGCCCGCGCGGGTGCCGTAGGACCGCTCACCAGCCGGCGGACGGGCCCGTCAGCTCGCCGACCGCGGGGCGGGCCGCGTCCAGGACGGTCATGAACCAGGAGGAGAAGGTGTCCTTCGCGTGCCGCTCCGCCAGTTCGGCGGGCGTCACGAAGGCCGTCGCGCCGACCTCCTCCGGGTCCGGCCGCAGCGGGGACTGCACCAGGCCGACGAAGAGGTGGTTGTACTCCTGCTCGACCAGGCCCGAGGCCGGGTCGGGATGGTTGTAGCGGACCGTGCCCGCCTCGCCGAGCAGCGACGGCGAGACTCCCAGCTCCTCGTGCGTGCGCCGGGCGGCCGCGGCGAAGGGCGCCTCACCGGGGTACGGGTGGCCGCAGCAGCTGTTGGACCAGACGCCGGGGGAGTGGTACTTGCCCGGGGCCCGCTGCTGGAGCAGCAGCCGGCCCTGCTCGTCGAAGAGGAACACCGAGAAGGCGCGGTGCAGCTGTCCCGGCGGCTGGTGGGCGGCGAGCTTCTCCGCGGTGCCGATCGTCACACCGTGCTCGTCGACCAGTTCCAGCAAAATCGCGTCCACGGTGCCGTTCGACGAACTGTGCGTCGCGGTGGCAGGTGTGATCGGCATACCCATCCTTCGCATTGGTCTTCGCGCCCCAAGTGTGCCGTACGAAACCGGCTCCCCCGGCAGTTGATCGTGCCCGGCGCGGCGGCCGCGGAACCGTCCGGGGCGGGCCTGTGAGCATGAGGACGCAGCCGTGCACCGGACCGATGCGTTCCGTCCGAACCCGGGTTTCAGTGTCCGAACCGGTGTCTCAGTGGCACAGCCGCGCCTCGTGCTCCGCGTGTCCGATCGGCTCCAGCTGGAAGGTGCAGTGCTCCACGTCGAAGTGGTCGCCGAGGCAGCCCTGGAGCTCGTGGAGCATCTTCTCGTGACCGATCGCGTTCAGGACGTCGGTGCGCACGACCACGTGCGCGGACAGGACCGGCATGCCGGACGTGATGGTCCACGCGTGCAGGTCGTGGACGTCCTCGACGCCGTCGAGGGCCAGTACGTGGGCCCGCACCTCCGCGATGTCGACGTCCTTGGGCGCCGCCTCCAGCAGCACGTCCAACGTCTCGCGCAGCAGCTTCCAGGTGCGCGGCACGATCATCAGGCCGATGACGAGCGAGGCGATCGGGTCGGCCGCCTGCCAGCCGGTGGTGAGGATCACCACCGCCGAGATCAGCACCGCGACCGAACCGAGTGCGTCCGCGGCCACCTCCAGGAACGCGCCGCGCACGTTCAGGCTGTCCTTCTGGCCGCGCATCAGCAGCGACAGCGAGACCATGTTCGCGACCAGGCCGATCGCGCCGAACACGATGGTCGGCCCGCCCTCGGTGCCGGCGGGTGTGACGAACCGCTGGATCGCCTCGTACAGGACGTATCCGCCGACCCCGAGCAGCAGCAGGCAGTTGGCGAGGGCGGCGAGGATCTCGGCCCGGGCCAGCCCGAAGGTGCGCCGGTCGCTGGGCGGCAGGCTCCCGAAGTGGATCGCGAGGAGCGCCATGCCGAGGCCCAGCGCGTCGGTCGCCATGTGCGCCGCGTCGGCGACCAGCGCCAGCGAGTCGGCGACCACGCCTCCGATGATCTCGACCACCATGACGCCGAGCGTGATGGACATTGCGACCCGCAGTCTCCCGCGGTACGCGGCGGTCGCCGTACCCGCCGGCGGACCGTGCGCATGCCCGTGATCGTGCCCAGCCCCCATGAGAAGCGCCTCCTGTATTCCGCCCGGGAGCACAGTGAACTACGGGCGGGAGGTATGGGGCAACGCGGCACTGAACACCGTTGTCATGTGCCCTGACCTGCAGAAACGATCCGCAGGTCAGGGCTTCGGCAATCCCTCGCGGCGCGCGCGGCTCACCCGCCGTGGTGCCGCAGCCACCCCTGCCACGCCGACTCGACCATCTCGCGCACCCCGCGCCGGGCCGTCCAGCCCAGCTCCCCGGCGGCCCGCGCGGCCGACGCCACCGCGCGGGGCGCGTCCCCGGGGCGCCGGGCCTCGACGAGCGGCGGCCGACGGTCGCCGCTCACTTCACCGATGACCGTGATCAGTTCCCGTACGGAGACGCCCTCACCGCGACCGATGTTGACCGTCAGATCCCCGGGAGTGGCGTCCTCGGTCAGCCGCCGGGCCGCCGCGAGGTGGGCCTCGGCGAGATCCGCGACATGGATGTAGTCACGGACACAGGTGCCGTCCGGTGTCGGATAGTCGTCGCCGAAGATCCGCGGGGCCTCGTCACGGGTGAGCCGGTCGAAGACCATGGGGACGATGTTGAAGACGCCCGTGTCCGCCAGCTCCGGCGCGGCCGCCCCGGCGACGTTGAAGTAGCGCAGGCACACGGTCGAGATGCCGTGCGCCCGGCCCGCGGCCCGCACCAGCCACTCCCCGGCGAGCTTCGTCTCGCCGTACGGGTTCACCGGGGCGCACGGAGTGTCCTCCGTGATCAGGTCCACGCCGGGATTGCCGTAGACGGCAGCCGACGAGGAGAAGAGGAAGCGTGTGACGCCGGTCTCGGCGGCCGCCTCCAGGAGCGTGGCGAGACCGCCCACGTTCTCCTGGTAGTAGCGCGTCGGCCGCGCCACGGACTCGGCGACCTGCTTGCGGGCCGCGAGATGCACCACGCCGGTCACCCCGTGTTCGGCGCACACCCGCTTCAGCAGGTCAGCGTCCAGCGACGAGCCGCGGACGAGCGGGACGTCCGCCGGGAGCCGCGCGGGCACGCCGGCCGAGAGGTCGTCCAGTACGAGGACGCGCTCGCCGGCGCCTGTCATGGCCCGCGCCACATGTGCCCCGATGTACCCGGCACCGCCGGTGATCAGCCATGTCATGGTCGCCCACCCTATGCCGCGGCCCCCACGCCAGCCGCAATGTCCAAGATGCCCGGTCTGGGAGCGCAAGTTTGTGGCCGGGGCCCGCAATCACCGATGATGATCGCGGCGAAGGCCGGTGGAGCCGGTGTCGATCTGCCCGTGAACGGGCGGTGAACGCGGCCTTCCGGGGATCCGATAGCCTCTGCCGACACGCCGCCCGGGGGTGCATCCCAGCCACGCCGAGGGGCGCCCCCACCACGCACATGCCCGGCGCCCACGCGCCGGCACCCAGGGAGTGAGTTCGGTTGTCGACCGCCATCCTCACCGGTCAGCCGGTCCCCGGATCGTCGATCGAGGGCGATCTGCGGTCCCTCGGCTTCGACGTCCGGATCGCCTCCGACGCCACCGACGCCGAGGCGCTCCTCGCCCAGGTGCCGGGTGACCAGCGGGTCGCCGTGGTCGACGCCCGATTCGTGGGCCACGTCCACGCGCTGCGCCTCGGCCTCACCGACCCCCGCTTCCCGCTCGCCGCGGTACGGGGCGCGGTGACCGCCCAGCCGGCCGGCCGTCAGGCCCTGACCCGGGCGGTGGCCCGCGAGAACTCCGCGGGCGGCGGCACGGCGGGTGGGGGTGCCCCCGCGCGAGCGAAGTCGAGCGTGGGGGATGTCGACAGCCTCGCCGACCGCATCGTCACCGCCCTCGCCGCGGACGGCACCGACGTGCACCGCCCCGAACTCGGCAGCCTGGTCGCCGAGGTGCCCGTGGACCCGCAGGCCGGCAACGAGGCACGGCAGGCCGTCGCCGCCGTCGACGACGAGGCCGTGCGCCTGAAGTCGGCCGTCAAGGCCCGCGACGGCTTCTTCACCACCTACTTCATCAGCCCGTACTCCCGCTACATCGCCCGCTGGTGCGCCCGCCGGGGCCTGACCCCGAACCAGGTCACCACCGCCTCCCTGATCACCGCGCTGATAGCGGCCGGCTGCGCGGCCACCGGGACGCGCGGCGGGTTCATCGCCGCGGGCATCCTGCTGATCTTCTCCTTCGTCCTCGACTGCACCGACGGACAGCTCGCCCGCTACTCCCTGCAGTACTCGACGCTCGGCGCCTGGCTGGACGCCACCTTCGACCGGGCCAAGGAGTACGCCTACTACGCGGGCCTCGCCCTCGGAGCCGCCCGCGGCGGTGACGACGTGTGGGCCCTCGCCCTCGGCGCGATGGTCCTGCAGACCTGCCGGCACGTCGTGGACTTCTCCTTCAACGAGGCCAACCACGACGCCACCGCCAACACCAGCCCCACCGCGGCCCTCTCCGACAAGCTCGACAGCGTCGGCTGGACGGTGTGGATTCGGCGGATGATCGTCCTGCCGATCGGCGAGCGCTGGGCGATGATCGCCGTCCTCACCGCGGCGACCACGCCTCGCATCACCTTCTACGTGCTGCTCATCGGCTGCGCCTTCGCGGCGACGTACACCACGGCCGGCCGGGTGCTGCGGTCGCTGACGCGCAAGGCCCAGCGGACGGACCGGGCCGCGCAGGCGCTGGCGGACCTCGCGGACAACGGGCCGCTCGCCTCCCTCGTGGCGCGCGCCACGCGCGCCCGCCTCGGTGCCCCGCTGCTGGTGGCGCTCGCGGGGACGGCCGTCCTCACCGTGGCCCTCTTCTCCGGCGTGACCTGGGCGCCCGTCGTAGGTGCCGTCGTGTACACCAACGCCGCCGGTCAGGCGCTGTACCGCCCGCTCAAGGGCGCCCTCGACTGGCTCGTCCCCCCGCTCTTCCGCGCCGCCGAATACGGAACCGTCCTGGTACTGGCGGCCAAAGCGGACGTGAACGGGGCCCTTCCTGCGGCTTTCGGCCTGGTGTCGGCGGTCGCCTACCATCACTACGACACGGTGTACCGCATCCGCGGCAACGCCGGAGCGCCTCCGGCCTGGCTGGTGCGCGCCCTCGGGGGGCACGAAGGGCGGACGCTGCTCGTCACCGTCCTGGCCGCGGTGCTCTCCGCCTCGCAGTTCACGGTCGCGCTCACGGTTCTCGCCGTGGCCGTGGCCCTGGTGGTGCTCGTCGAGAGCATCCGCTTCTGGGTGGCCGCCCACCAGGGTGGCGCGCCCGCCGTACACGATGAAGGAGAACCCGCATGATCGGCCTCGTGCTGGCGGCCGGCGCCGGACGGCGTCTGCGCCCCTACACCGACAGCCTTCCCAAGGCGCTGGTGCCGGTGGGGCCCGCGGGCATAGAGGGCGAACCCACGGTCCTGGACCTGACACTCGCCAACTTCGCCGAGATCGGTCTGACCGAGGTCGCGATCATCGTCGGCTACCGCAAGGAAGCCGTGTACGAGCGCAAGGCGGCCCTGGAGCAGAAGTACGGCCTCAAGCTCACCCTCATCGACAACGACAAGGCCGAGGAGTGGAACAACGCCTACTCCTTGTGGTGCGGTCGTGACGCCCTCAAGGACGGCGTGATCCTCGCCAACGGCGACACCGTCCACCCGGTCTCCGTCGAGAAGACACTGCTCGCCGCCCGCGGCGAGGGCAAGAAGATCATCCTTGCCCTCGACACGGTGAAGTCCCTGGCCGACGAGGAGATGAAGGTCGTCGTCGACCCCGCCAAGGGCATGACGAAGATCACCAAGCTGATGGATCCGTCCGAGGCCACCGGCGAGTACATCGGCGTCACCCTCATCGAGGGCGCCGCCGCCCCGGAGCTGGCCGACGCGCTGAAGACCGTGTGGGAGACCGACCCGCAGCAGTTCTACGAGCACGGCTACCAGGAGCTCGTGAACCGCGGCTTCCGTATCGACGTGGCGCCGATCGGCGACGTCAAGTGGGTGGAGATCGACAACCACGACGATCTCGCCCGTGGACGGGAGATCGCGTGCCAGTACTGACCCGGCTCATCCCCTCCCCGCTCGTCGTCGACATCCGCCCGGGTGCCCTCGACGACCTGGGCTGCGTCCTCGCCGACGAACGCATCTCGCACTCCGGCAAGCTCGCCGTCGCCGTCAGCGGCGGCTCCGGCGCCAAGCTCCGGGAGCGCATCGCCCCCTCGCTGCCCGGTGCCACCTGGTACGAGGTCGGCGGCGGCACCCTCGACGACGCGGTCCGGCTGGCCAGTGACATAAAGGCCGGCCACTTCGACGCCGTCGTGGGCCTCGGCGGCGGCAAGATCATCGACTGTGCCAAGTTCGCCGCGGCACGCGTGGGCCTGCCGCTGGTCGCCGTACCGACGAACCTCGCGCACGACGGCCTGTGCTCGCCGGTCGCCACCCTCGACAACGACGCGGGCCGCGGCTCCTACGGCGTCCCGAACCCGATCGCGGTCGTCATCGACCTCGACGTCATCCGCGAGGCCCCGGTGCGCTTCGTACGCGCCGGCATCGGCGACGCGATCTCCAACATCTCCGCGATCGCCGACTGGGAACTCGCCAACCGCGTCAAGGGCGAGAAGATCGACGGCCTCGCCGCGGCCATGGCCCGGCAGGCCGGTGAGGCCGTGCTGCGGCACCCGGGCGGCATCGGGGACAACGACTTCCTCCAGGTGCTCGCCGAGGCGCTGGTCCTCAGCGGCATCGCGATGTCGGTCTCCGGCGACTCCCGCCCCTCCTCCGGGGCGTGCCACGAGATCAACCACGCCTTCGACCTGCTGTTCCCCAAGCGGGCGGCCGCCCACGGCGAGCAGTGCGGACTGGGCGCGGCCTTCGCGATGTACCTGCGCGGAGCCCACGAGGAGTCCGCCTACATGGCCGAGGTACTGCGCCGGCACGGGCTGCCGGTGCTGCCGGAGGAGATCGGCTTCACGGTGGCCGAGTTCGTCCGGGCCGTGGAGTTCGCCCCGGAGACCCGGCCCGGCCGCTACACGATCCTCGAACACCTCGACCTCAAGACCGAACAGATCAAGGACATCTACGCCGACTATGTCAAGGCCATCGGTAGCTGAACTCCGTCCGGTCGTTCACCCCGCAGGGGTGAAGGACCGGCGCAGCGGTGAGCACTGGATGGGGCGCCTCTACATGCGTGAGGTGTCCCTGCGGGTCGACCGCTATCTGGTCAACACCAGGGTCACGCCCAACCAGCTCACGTACCTGATGACCGTCTTCGGTGTCCTCGCGGCCCCGGCGCTCCTGGTGCCGGGGATCCCGGGGGCCGTGCTCGGTGTGGTGTGCGTCCAGATGTACCTGCTGCTGGACTGCGTCGACGGCGAGATCGCGCGCTGGAAGAAGCAGTACTCGCTCGCCGGGGTCTACCTGGACCGGGTCGGCGCCTATCTGACGGACGCGGCGGTGCTCGTCGGCTTCGGCCTGCGAGCCGCCGACCTGTGGGGATCCGGGCGGATCGACTGGCTCTGGGCCTTCCTCGGCACGCTCGCCGCCCTCGGCGCGATCCTGATCAAGGCCGAGACCGACCTCGTCGGCGTCGCCCGCCACCAGGGCGGCCTCCCGCCCGTCAAGGAGGCGGCGTCCGAGCCCCGCTCGTCCGGCATGGCGCTGGCCCGCAGGGCCGCCGGGGCACTGAAGTTCCACCGCCTGGTGCTCGGGATCGAGGCGTCCCTCCTCATCCTGGTCCTGGCGATCCTGGACACGGTCCGGGACGACCTGTTCTTCTCCCGCCTCGGCGTCGCGGTGCTGGCCGGCATCGCACTCCTGCAGACCCTGCTGCACCTCGTGTCCATCCTCGCGTCGAGCAGGCTGAAGTGAGCACCGCGGCTGCCTCCCTCAAGGTCGGCGCGGTCATCATCACCATGGGCAACCGCCCCGACGAGCTGCGCGCCCTGCTCGACTCGGTCGCCAAGCAGGACGGTGACCGTGTCGAGGCGGTCGTCGTCGGCAACGGCTCGCCCGTCCCGGACGTCCCCGAGGGCGTCCGCACCGTCGAACTGCCGGAGAACCTCGGCATACCGGGCGGTCGCAACGTCGGCATCGAGGCCTTCGGCCCCAGCGGCCGGGACGTCGACATCCTGCTGTTCCTCGACGACGACGGCCTCCTCGCCGGCCACGACACCGCCGAACTGTGCCGTCAGGCCTTCGCGGCCGACCCCGAGCTCGGCATCATCAGCTTCCGCATCGCCGACCCCGAGACCGGGATCACCCAGCGCCGCCACGTCCCGCGGTTGCGCGCCGCCGACCCGATGCGCTCCTCCCGGGTCACCACCTTCCTCGGCGGCGCCAACGCCGTCCGCACGCAGGTCTTCGCCGAAGTCGGCGGCCTCCCCGACGAATTCTTCTACGCCCACGAGGAAACCGACCTGGCATGGCGGGCCCTCGACGCGGGCTGGATGATCGACTACCGGTCCGACATGGTGCTGTACCACCCCACGACCGCGCCCTCGCGGCACGCGGTCTACCACCGCATGGTCGCCCGCAACCGCGTCTGGCTGGCCCGCCGCAACCTGCCCAGGCCCCTGATACCCGTCTACCTGGGTGTCTGGCTGCTGCTCACCCTGGTGCGCCGCCCCTCGCGCCCCGCCCTGAAGGCGTGGCTCGGCGGATTCCGGGAAGGCTGGACCACGCCCTGCGGCCCGCGCCGGCCCATGAAGTGGCGTACGGTGTGGCGGCTGACTCGACTGGGCCGGCCCCCTGTCATCTGACAAGCTCGTTCCTGAGAGCACCGGGGCCGTACCGAGGTTCCGGGCTCACGCCATGCCCGCACAGGCTGCGCATCCCGAAGACGAAAGTTTCCACTAGTGAGTGAGACAACGCACGACGGCACGGTCGCGGTGAGCGCGCCCGTACCGCCCGACGAGGGCCTGACGGCGGCACGGCTCGCCGAGAAGTACGGGCTGACCGTGAGCGGCGCCCGGCCCTCCCTCGTCGAGTACGTCCGCCAGCTCTGGGACCGGCGTCACTTCATCCTCGCCTTCTCGCGGGCGAAGCTGACCGCCCAGTACAGCCAGGCCAAGCTCGGGCAGCTGTGGCAGGTGGCCACCCCGCTGCTGAACGCGGCCGTGTACTTCTTCATCTTCGGCGTCATCCTGAACGCCAGCCGCGGCATGTCGAAGGAGGTGTACATCCCCTTCCTGGTCACGGGCGTGTTCGTGTTCACCTTCACGCAGAGCTCGGTCATGGCGGGCGTGCGCGCGATCTCCGGCAACCTCGGGCTGGTCCGCGCGCTGCACTTCCCGCGTGCCTCGCTGCCGGTCTCCTTCGCGTTCCAGCAGCTCCAGCAGCTGCTGGCCTCGATGATCGTGCTGTTCGCCGTGGTGGTCGGCTTCGGCCACTATCCCGACCTGTCCTGGCTGCTGATCGCGCCGGTCCTGGTCCTGCAGTTCCTCTTCAACACGGGCCTCGCGCTGATCATGGCCCGCGCGGGGGCCAAGACGCCGGACCTGGCGCAGCTCATGCCGTTCGTGATGCGCACGTGGATGTACGCGTCCGGCGTGATGTTCTCCATCCCGATCATGCTGGAGGACAAGCCGGACTGGATCGCGACGGTCCTGCAGTGGAACCCGGCGGCCATCTACATGGACCTGATGCGCTTCTCCCTCATCGACGGGTACGGGTCCGAGAACCTGCCCGACCACGTCTGGGCTGCCGCGGGCGGCTGGGCCGTGCTCTTCGCCCTCGGCGGCTTCGTGTACTTCTGGAAGGCGGAGGAGAGGTACGGCCGTGGCTGAGGACAGGAACGACGCACACATCCCCACCGTCATCGCGGACGAGCTGCACATCGTCTACCGCGTCAACGGTGCCAAGACCGGCAAGGGCAGCGCCACCGCCGCGCTCAGCCGCATACTCAAGCGAGGCTCCGACGACGCGGAGCGCGGCGTACGCAAGGTGCACGCCGTCAAGGGCGTCTCCTTCGTCGCCTACCGCGGCGAGGCCATCGGCCTGATCGGCTCCAACGGCTCCGGCAAGTCGACGCTGCTGCGCGCCATCGCGGGCCTGCTGCCCGCCGAGAAGGGCAAGGTCTACACCGACGGCCAGCCCTCCCTGCTCGGTGTCAACGCGGCCCTCATGAACGACCTCACCGGCGAGCGGAACGTCATATTGGGCGGGCTCGCCATGGGGATGACGCGCGAGCAGATCAAGGAGCGCTACCAGGAGATCGTCGACTTCTCCGGCATCAACGAGAAGGGCGACTTCATCACTCTCCCGATGCGCACCTACTCCTCCGGCATGGCCGCTCGTCTGCGGTTCTCCATCGCCGCCGCCAAGGACCACGACGTCCTCATGATCGACGAGGCCCTGGCCACCGGCGACCGCAAGTTCCAAAAGCGCTCCGAGGAGCGCATCCGGGAGCTGCGCAAGGAGGCCGGCACGGTGTTTCTCGTCAGTCACAACAACAAGTCGATCCGTGACACCTGCAACCGTGTCCTGTGGCTGGAACGGGGCGAGCTGCGCATGGACGGTCCGACGGACGAGGTCATCAAGGAGTACGAGAAGTTCACGGGCAAGTAGTCCACCCGGACCCGGGCGAATGAGCCCACCCCGCTTCCCAGGGCCCCGCCGGAACTGCTCCGGCGGGGCCCCGCGTCTGCAAAGGAAACGTCAACTTCGGCCCCGTTTGGGAATCTTGAGGCCAATCGGTGTGTTGTTGTGATGCGCAGGACACCCCGGAGATCCTTGGCGCGTTGTACAACGTAAGCTGGACCGGTCCCGAATCGCGGCAAGTGGGGCGATAATGCGCGACACCCTCCAGTGGGGCGGCTGCGCGGAAGGCCGGGCGGCGTGTCCGAAATAGTGCGCATTGGGTCGGCGGTGTAGAACGGGAGATGTGACGGCAATGGCTACGGAAACTCCCCAGCTCCACGCACCATGTGCCGTCCCAGCCCCGGGCAGTCAGCGGTGACGGGCTCCGGCATGCCGCGCCCCGGCGAGACGGAGCGCGGCACGCTCGACAAGGCCGCGGCGGAGAACTTCCCGGTGGCTCCCTTCTTCCTGCCCAGGGCCTGGCGCGACGACCTCATGGCCGTCTACGGCTTCGCCCGCCTCGTCGACGACATCGGCGACGGCGACCTGGCCCCCGGCGGTGCCGACGCCCGCCTGCTCGGTGTGGCGCCCGGGGACGCCGAGGACCGGCTGCTCCTGCTGGACGCCTTCGAGGCGGACCTTCGCAGGGTCTTCGACTCGACCCCGCGTCACCCGCTGCTGCGCCGTCTCCAGCCGACCGTCCGCCGCCGCGCGCTGGCCCCCGAGCCCTTCCTCGGCCTGATCGCCGCCAACCGCCAGGACCAGCTGGTCACGCGCTACGAGACCTACGACGACCTGCTCGCGTACTGCGAGCTGTCCGCCAACCCCGTCGGCCGTCTCGTCCTTGCCGTCACCGGCACCTCGACCCCCGAGCGGGTCCGGCTTTCCGACGAGATCTGCACGGCCCTCCAGATCGTCGAACACCTCCAGGACGTCGCCGAGGACCTCGGCCGCGACCGCATCTACCTGCCCGCCGCGGACATGAAGCGTTTTCACGTCCAGGAAGCGGATCTCGCCACGAAAACCGGGAGCGCATCGGTGCGTGCCCTGGTTGCATACGAAGCGCAACGCGCCCGCGATCTCCTGAATGAAGGCGCCCCCCTGGTGGGTAGCGTCCACGGCAGGTTGAGGCTGCTGCTCGCAGGGTTCGTGGCGGGAGGAAGGGCGGCGATCCGCGCGATCGCCGCCGCCGAATACGACGTACTTCCCGGCCCGCCCAAGCCCGGCAAGATCCAGTTGCTGCGTCAGGTGGGCGTGACTCTGCGAGGAAAGGGGTGATCCGGACCGTGGAGTCGGAACAGGACGTGCCCGCACCGGTACTCGCCGCCTACAGCTACTGCGAGGCCGTCACCGGACAGCAGGCCCGTAACTTCGCGTACGGCATCAGACTGCTGCCGACGCCCAAGCGCCGCGCGATGTCGGCGCTCTACGCCTTCTCCCGGCGCGTCGACGACATCGGCGACGGCGCGCTGGCAGGCGACGTCAAGAGCATGAGGCTCGAGGACACCCGGGCGATGCTGGCCCGGGTGCGCCAGGGCTCGGTCGCCGAGGACGACACCGACCCGGTCGCGGTCGCCCTCGCCCACGCCGCCGAGACCTTCCCGATCCCGCTCGGCGGCCTGGACGAACTCATCGACGGCGTCCTGATGGACGTCCGCGGCGAGACCTACGAGACCTGGGACGACCTGAAGGTGTACTGCCGCTGTGTGGCGGGCGCCATCGGGCGGCTCTCGCTCGGGGTGTTCGGTACGGAACCGGGGGCGCGCGGCGCCGAGCGCGCGCCGGAGTACGCCGACACGCTCGGACTCGCGCTCCAGCTCACCAACATCCTCAGGGACGTGCGCGAGGACGCCGAGGGCGGGCGCACCTATCTGCCCGCCGACGACCTCGCCAAGTTCGGCTGCTCGGCCGGCTTCAAGGGGCCGAAACCACCGGAGGGCGCCGACTTCGCGGGCCTCGTGCACTTCGAAGTGCGTCGGGCCCGCGCCCTTTTCGCCGAGGGCTACCGGCTGCTCCCCATGCTCGACCGGCGCAGCGGCGCCTGTGTCGCCGCCATGGCCGGGATCTACCGCCGTCTCCTTGACCGCATCGAGCGCGACCCGGAGGCCGTGCTGCGCGGCCGGGTCTCGCTGCCCGGGCGGGAGAAGGCGTACGTCGCGGTGCGGGGCCTGTCCGGCCTGGACGCCCGGCACGTGACCCGGCGGACCGTCAGGAGGCGCGCCTGATGGACATTCCGGTCCAAGGTGATGCCGTCGGAGAAAAGTGGCACGCAACCCTCCGGCGGGGCACCGCGTCCCTGACTGCGACGGCCTGCCGCGTACGGATCACTTCGCCCGGCGGGCGCTCGGGGGAGGGTGCACGATGACGGACGGTACGCAGTCCGACGGGTCGCTCGCGGACGCGTCGGGACGGCCGGGGCGGGACGCCGTGGTGATCGGCGGAGGGCTCGCCGGCATCACCGCCGCGCTCGCGCTCGCCGACGCCGGAGTCCGGGTGACGTTGCTCGAAGGCCGGCCACGACTGGGCGGGCTGGCCTTCTCCTTCCAGCGCGACGGACTCACCGTCGACAACGGACAGCACGTGTACCTGCGCTGCTGCACCGCCTACCGCTGGTTCCTCGACCGCATCGAGGGCGCGGCGCTGGCTCCGCTGCAGGACCGTCTGGACGTGCCCGTACTCGACGTCGCACGGCCCGAGGGACGGCGGCTCGGCAGGCTGCGGCGCGACGCGCTGCCGGTGCCCCTGCATCTGGGGCGCAGCCTCGCCACGTACCCGCATCTCTCGCTCGCCGAACGTGCCAGGGTCGGGCGTGCCGCGCTCGCGCTCAAGGGGCTGGACCTCGCCGATCCGAACCTGGACACGCAGGACTTCGGCAGCTGGCTGACCGCGCACGGTCAGTCGGCGCGTGCCGTCGAGGCCCTGTGGGACCTGGTCGGGGTCGCCACCCTCAACGCGGTCGCGGGCGACGCCTCGCTGGGGCTCGCCGCGATGGTGTTCAAGACCGGTCTGCTGTCCGACCCGGGCGCGGCCGACATCGGATGGGCGCACGTCCCGCTGGGCGAACTGCATGACCGGCTGGCCCGCAAGGCGCTCGACTCCGCGGGCGTGCGTACCGAGATCCGTACACGCGTCACCTCCATCTCTACTGACGAGAACGGGACCTGGAGCGTTCAGGTTCCCGGCGAGACGCTCCGGGCGGACACGGTCGTCCTCGCCGTACCGCAGCGCGAGACCCACGACCTGCTGCCCGTGGGGGCGCTCGACGCGCCGGAGCGGCTGTTGGAGATCGGCACCGCGCCGATCCTCAACGTCCATGTCGTCTACGACCGGAAGGTGCTCGGCAGGCCGTTCTTCGCGGCCCTCGGCAGCCCGGTGCAGTGGGTGTTCGACCGGACCGAGGCATCGGGACTTCACCAGGGCCAGTACCTGGCTCTGTCCCAGTCGGCCGCGCAGCACGAGATCGACGAACCCGTCGCCGCGCTGCGCGAGCGCTACCTGCCCGAGCTGGAGCGGCTGCTGCCCCGCGCGCGGGGGGCCGCGGTGCAGGACTTCTTCGTGACCAGGGAACGTACGGCGACGTTCGCTCCCGCTCCCGGCGTCGGGCGGCTGCGGCCCGGCGCCCGCACCAAGGCACCCGGCCTCTACCTGGCCGGAGCGTGGACCGCCACCGGGTGGCCCGCGACCATGGAGAGTGCGGTCCGCAGTGGTGTGAGCGCGGCGGACGCCGCACTCGACGCCCTGGGCCGGCCCCGCCCCCGTCGGCTCTTCGAGTTCGAGGAGGCGGCCTGATGCTCGATCAGCACGGCACGGCCGGCCCCCGCACCTTCGGTACCGCAACAAGAGGAGAGACTGTGCCCACTGTGCCCCCGGCCTCGAAGGCCGCTCGGAGGACCGCGGTGGACGTGACCGCGCTCCTGGAGCGCGGCCGGACCCTTGCCACGCCGGTACTGCGGGCGGCCATCGACCGCCTGGCACCTCCCATGGACACTGTTGCCGCCTACCACTTCGGCTGGATCGACGCCGAGGGCAACCCCGCGGACGGGGACGGCGGCAAGGCCGTACGTCCCGCCCTCGCGGTGCTCTCCGCGGAGGTCACCGGCGCCTCGCCCGAGGCCGGCATCCCCGGCGCCGTCGCCGTGGAGCTGGTCCACAACTTCTCGCTGTTGCACGACGACCTGATGGACGGCGACGAACAGCGCCGGCACCGCGACACGGTCTGGAAGGTGCACGGTCCCGCCCAGGCCATCCTGGTCGGTGACGCCCTGTTCGCGCTGGCCAACGAGGTCCTCCTGGAGCTCGGCACGGCGGAGGCCGGACGGGCGACCCGCCGTCTGACCACCGCCACCCGTGCCCTCATCGACGGTCAGGCGCAGGACATCTCCTACGAGCACCGCGACCGCGTCAGCGTCGAGGAGTGCCTGGAGATGGAGGGCAACAAGACCGGCGCCCTGCTGGCCTGCGCCAGCTCCATCGGCGCGGTGCTCGGCGGCGCGGACGACCGCACCGCCGACACCCTGGAGAAGTACGGCTACCACCTGGGCCTCGCCTTCCAGGCCGTCGACGACCTGCTCGGCATCTGGGGCGACCCGGTCTCCACCGGCAAGCAGACCTGGAGCGACCTGCGCCAGCGCAAGAAGTCCCTGCCGGTCGTGGCCGCGCTCGCGGCGGGCGGTGCCGCTTCTGAGCGGCTCGGCGAGCTGCTCGCCGCCGACGCCAAGAGCAGCGACTTCGAGAACTTCTCGGAGGAGGAGTTCGCGGCCCGCGCCGCCCTCATCGAGGAGGCGGGCGGCCGCGAGTGGACCGCCGCGGAAGCACGGCGTCAGCACACCATCGCCATCGAAGCCCTCGATGCCGTCGACATGCCCGACCGGGTGCGGGCGCAGTTCACGGCACTCGCCGACTTCGTCGTCGTACGAAAGAGATGATCACTATCGGTCGAATAGCCCTCGCGTAGTCGCCGGCCGGTGTTGCGAGGAAGACGAGCACCGGCCGACGGCGGACCCACAGCAGACGCACCGTATGCACACTGCACGAAGGGGAAGCCATGACAGCGACGACCGACGGAAGCACCGGGGCCCTGCCGCCCCGCGCTGCCGCGGCCAGCGAAACCGACATCAACACCCCCGTGGCGGCCGGGGTGCACGACGCCGCCGTTCGCGCCGTGCAACGCGCCACCGACTTCCTGCTGTCGAGGCAGGACGCCGAGGGCTGGTGGAAGGGCGACCTCGAGACCAACGTCACGATGGACGCCGAGGATCTGCTGCTGCGCCAGTTTCTCGGTATCCGCGACGAGTCCACCACCCACGCAGCCGCCCTCTTCATCCGCGGCGAGCAGCGCGAGGACGGCGCCTGGGCCTCCTTCTACGGTGGACCCGGGGAACTCTCCACCACCATCGAGGCGTATGTCGCCCTCCGCCTGGCCGGGGACGCGCCGGACGCGCCGCACATGGCGAAGGCGTCCGCCTGGATCCGTGCGCGGGGCGGCATCGCCGCCGCCCGGGTCTTCACCCGGATCTGGCTGGCCCTGTTCGGCTGGTGGAAGTGGGAGGACCTGCCCGAACTCCCGCCGGAACTCATCTACTTCCCCACCTGGCTGCCGCTCAACATCTACGACTTCGGGTGCTGGGCCCGGCAGACCATCGTCCCGCTGACGATCGTCTCCGCGAAGCGGCCGGTACGGCCCGCGCCCTTCCCCCTCGACGAACTGCACACCGACCCGGCGGACCCCAACCCGCTCAAGCCCCTTGCTCCGGTGGCGAGTTGGGACGGTGCCTTCCAGCGCCTGGACAAGACGCTGCACGCCCTGCGCAAGGTCGCGCCGCGCCGACTGCGCAGAGCCGCGATGAACAGCGCCGCCCGCTGGATCATCGAGCGGCAGGAGAACGACGGCTGCTGGGGCGGCATCCAGCCGCCCGCCGTGTACTCGGTCATCGCCCTGCACCTGCTCGGCTACGACCTCGAACACCCCGTGATGCGTGCGGGGCTCGAGTCGCTGGACCGTTTCGCCATCTGGCGCGAGGACGGGTCCCGGATGATCGAGGCGTGCCAGTCTCCGGTCTGGGACACCTGTCTGGCGACCATCGCGCTCGCCGACGCCGGGGTGCCCGCCGACCATCCGCAGCTCGTCAAGGCGGCGGACTGGATGCTCGGCGAGGAGATCGTGCGACCCGGCGACTGGGCGGTCAAGCGCCCCCAACTGCCGCCCGGCGGATGGGCGTTCGAGTTCCACAACGACAATTACCCCGACATCGACGACACCGCCGAGGTCGTCCTCGCGCTGCGCCGCGTCAGACACCACGACCCGGACCGGGTGGAGAACGCGATCGGGCGCGGAGTGCGCTGGAACCTCGGGATGCAGTCGAGGAACGGCGGGTGGGGTGCCTTCGACGTCGACAACACCAGCCCGTTCCCCAACCGGCTGCCGTTCTGCGACTTCGGAGAGGTCATCGACCCGCCGTCGGCGGACGTCACCGCGCACGTCGTCGAGATGCTGGCCGTCGAGGGGCTCTCGCACGACCCGCGCACCCGGCGCGGCATCGAGTGGCTGCTCGCCGAACAGGAGCCGGACGGCTCGTGGTTCGGACGCTGGGGCGTCAACTACGTCTACGGCACCGGGTCCGTCGTACCCGCCCTGACCGCCGCCGGAATCCCCGCCTCGCACCCGGCGATCCGCCGCGCGGTCACCTGGCTGGAGGCCGTGCAGAACGACGACGGCGGCTGGGGCGAGGATTTGCGCTCCTACAAGTACGCCAAGGAATGGAGCGGGCGGGGTGCCTCCACCGCCTCGCAGACGGCGTGGGCGCTGATGGCCCTGCTGGCGGCCGGGGAGAAGGACGCCAAGTCCGTGGAGCGTGGCGTCGAGTGGCTCGCGAGCACGCAGCGCGAGGACGGTTCCTGGGACGAGCCGTACTTCACCGGCACCGGCTTCCCCTGGGACTTCTCCATCAACTACCACCTCTACCGCCAGGTGTTCCCGCTCACCGCACTCGGCCGGTACGTCCACGGAGAGCCGTTCTCCGGGGTCAAGGGGGGCTGATGAGCACCCAGTCCGCTCCGGTCCCGCTCCTCGTGGCCTGCGCGCTCGGCATCGAGCACCTGGCGCTGCGCAGCGGCGACCGCGGCGGCGCCGACGGGCCGGTCACCGTCCTGCGCACGGGCATGGGGCCGGCCGCGGCCGAGCGCTCCGTGACCCGGGTGCTGGCCGACCCGGCGCTCGGCGAGGCCGCCGTACTGGCCACGGGCTTCTGCGCGGGGCTGGCCCCCGGCATGCACCCCGGCGACCTGGTGGTCGCCGACGAGACCCGGGACCCACGCGGCACCGTCCCGTGCGTCGGGACGGACCTGCTCGTCAAGGAGCTCGTACGGACGCTGCCCGGACGCACCGTCCACACCGGGCCGCTCACCGGCTCCGATCACGTCGTGCGTGGTCACGAACGGTCGGATCTGCTCGCCACCGGCGCGATCGCGGTCGACATGGAGTCCGCGGCCACGCTTCTGAGCGCCGTCCGCGCGGGCGAGCGCCCTGTTGCGGCCGTCCGGGTGGTCGTGGACGCTCCAGAACATGAACTCGTCCGGATCGGCACGGTGCGCGGTGGAATATCAGCCTTCCGCGTCCTTCGTTCCGTCCTTCCCGCTTTCTACGAATGGCACCGTTCCTTGCTGCTCCCCAGGAGGTGAGCCAGATGGCCATGCCGCTGCGTCAGTCCATCAAGGTCGCTACATACTTGGCCGAACAGAAGATCCGCAAGCGGGACAAGTTCCCGCTCATCGTGGAACTGGAACCCCTTTTCGCGTGCAACCTCGCATGCGAGGGCTGCGGCAAGATCCAGCACCCCGCCGGGGTGCTCAAGCAGCGCATGCCGGTGGCCCAGGCCGTCGGGGCGGTGCTGGAATCCGGTGCGCCGATGGTGTCCATCGCCGGCGGTGAGCCGCTGATGCACCCTCAGATCGACGAGATCGTGCGGCAGTTGGTGGCGAGGAAGAAGTACGTCTTCCTCTGCACCAACGCCATGCTGCTGCGCAAGAAGATGGACAAGTTCAAGCCCTCTCCCTACTTCGCCTTCGCCGTGCACATCGACGGGCTGCGGGAGCGGCACGACGCGTCGGTGGCGAAGGAGGGTGTGTTCGACGAGGCCGTGGAGGCGATCAAGGAGGCCAAGAAGCGCGGCTTCCGGGTCACCACCAACTCGACCTTCTTCAACACGGACACCCCGCAGACCATCATCGAGGTGCTCAACTTCCTCAACGACGACCTCCACGTCGACGAGATGATGATCTCCCCCGCCTACGCCTACGAGAAGGCGCCCGACCAGGAGCACTTCCTGGGCGTCGAGCAGACCCGTGAGCTGTTCAAGAAGGCCTTCTCGGGCGGCAACCGGCGCCGCTGGCGGCTGAACCACTCCCCGCTCTTCCTGGACTTCCTGGAGGGCAAGGTCGACTTCCCGTGCACGGCCTGGGCGATCCCGAACTACTCGCTCTTCGGCTGGCAGCGCCCCTGCTACCTGATGAGCGACGGGTACGTCCCGACGTACCGCGAACTCATCGAGGAGACCGACTGGGACAAGTACGGCCGCGGCAAGGACCCGCGCTGCGCCAACTGCATGGCGCACTGCGGCTACGAGCCCACCGCCGTCCTCGCCACCATGGGTTCCCTCAAGGAGTCGCTGCGCGCCATGCGTGAGACGGTCTCCGGAAACCGGGAGTGAGGCCATGACCGCCGTCTCCTTGGGCGTCCCCGAGGTACCGGTCCGGCCGATCGCCGAGCGGCGCGTGTCGCGGCAGATCCAGGTCGGGCCGGTGGCGGTCGGGGGCGGGGCCCCGGTGTCGGTCCAGTCGATGACGACGACCCGTACGTCCGACATCGGCGCCACCCTGCAGCAGATCGCGGAACTCACCGCGTCCGGCTGCCAGATCGTCCGGGTCGCCTGCCCCACGCAGGACGACGCGGACGCGCTCGCGGTCATCGCGCGCAAGTCGCAGATCCCGGTGATCGCGGACATCCACTTCCAGCCGAAGTACGTGTTCGCCGCGATCGAGGCCGGCTGTGCGGCCGTACGGGTCAATCCCGGCAACATCAAGCAGTTCGACGACAAGGTGAAGGAGATCGCGCGGGCCGCGGGGGATCACGGCACGCCGATCCGGATCGGGGTCAACGCGGGTTCCCTGGACCGGCGGCTGCTGCAGAAGTACGGCAAGGCCACGCCCGAGGCGCTGGTGGAGTCGGCCCTGTGGGAGGCCTCGCTGTTCGAGGAGCACGGCTTCCGGGACATCAAGATCTCCGTCAAGCACAACGACCCCGTGGTGATGGTGAACGCCTATCGGCTGCTCGCCGAGAGGTGCGACTACCCGCTGCACCTGGGTGTCACGGAGGCCGGTCCCGCCTTCCAGGGGACCATCAAGTCGGCCGTGGCCTTCGGTGCCCTGCTGAGCCAGGGCATCGGCGACACCATCCGGGTGTCGCTGTCGGCCCCGCCCGCCGAGGAGGTCAAGGTCGGCCTCCAGATCCTCGAGTCGCTGAACCTGAAACAGCGGCGGCTGGAAATCGTGTCGTGTCCGTCCTGCGGGCGTGCCCAGGTCGACGTCTACAAGCTGGCCGACGAGGTGACGGCGGGCCTGGAGGGCATGGAGGTGCCGCTGCGGGTCGCCGTCATGGGATGCGTGGTGAACGGCCCGGGAGAGGCGCGCGAGGCCGATCTGGGCGTCGCCTCCGGGAACGGCAAGGGGCAGATCTTCGTGAAGGGCGAGGTCATCAAGACCGTCCCCGAGTCGAAGATCGTGGAGACCTTGATCGAAGAGGCGATGAAGATCGCCGCACAGATGGAGCAGGACGGCGTCGCCTCGGGGGAGCCGGCCGTCACCGTGAGCTGAACAGCACGGACCGATAGGGGGCCCGACGTGACGATTCTGGAGAACATCCGGGGACCACGCGACCTGAAGGCGCTGTCCGAGGCGGAACTCGGCGAACTGTCCGAAGAGATACGTGAGTTCCTGGTGCACGCGGTCGCCAGGACCGGCGGTCACCTCGGACCCAACCTGGGAGTGGTGGAACTCTCCATCGCCCTCCACCGGGTCTTCGAGTCGCCCGCCGACCGCATCCTGTGGGACACCGGCCACCAGAGCTACGTACACAAACTGCTGACCGGACGTCAGGACTTCTCCAAGCTGCGCAGCAAGGGCGGCCTGTCCGGCTATCCCTCGCGCGAGGAGTCCGAGCACGACGTCATCGAGAACAGTCACGCCTCCACCGCGCTCGGCTGGGCCGACGGGCTCGCCAAGGCCCGCCAGGTGCAGGGGGAGAAGGGGCACGTCGTCGCGGTGATCGGCGACGGCGCGCTGACCGGCGGCATGGCCTGGGAGGCGCTCAACAACATCGCGGCCGCCAAGGACCGGCCGCTGATCATCGTCGTCAACGACAACGAGCGGTCGTACGCGCCCACCATCGGCGGCCTCGCCAACCACCTGGCCACCCTGCGCACGACCGACGGCTACGAGAAGGTGCTGGCCTGGGGGAAGGACGTGCTGCTGCGGACTCCGCTGGTCGGCAGCACGGTCTACGAGTCACTGCACGGCGCCAAGAAGGGCTTCAAGGACGCCTTCGCACCGCAGGGCATGTTCGAGGACCTCGGCCTCAAGTACGTCGGCCCGATCGACGGGCACGACCTGGGGGCCGTCGAGTCGGCGCTCAGGCGCGCGAAACGCTTCCACGGGCCGGTGCTGATCCACTGTCTGACCGAGAAGGGCCGTGGCTACGAACCCGCCCTCGCCCACGAGGAGGACCACTTCCACACCGTCGGTGTGATGGACCCGCTCACCTGCGAGCCGCTCGCGCCCTCGGGCGGGCCGTCCTGGACCTCGGTGTTCGGGGACGAGATCGTGCGGATCGGAGAGGAGCGCGACGACGTCGTGGCGATCACTGCGGCGATGCTGCACCCGGTGGGGCTCGGCAAGTTCGCGGCCCGTTTCCCGGACCGGGTGTGGGACGTCGGCATCGCCGAGCAGCACGCCGCCGTGTCCGCGGCCGGCCTCGCCACGGGCGGGCTGCATCCGGTCGTCGCCGTCTACGCGACGTTCCTGAACCGCGCCTTCGACCAGCTCCTGATGGATGTCGCCCTGCACCGGTGCGGCGTCACGTTCGTGCTGGACCGGGCCGGCGTCACCGGTGTCGACGGCGCCTCCCACAACGGCATGTGGGACATGTCGATCCTCCAGGTCGTCCCCGGCCTCAGGATCGCCGCGCCACGCGACGCCGACCAGCTGCGGGCGCAGCTCAGGGAGGCGGTCGCGGTGGACGACGCGCCGACGCTGGTGCGCTTCCCGAAGGAGTCGGTGGGGCCGTCCGTCCCGGCGATCGACCGGGTGGGCGGGCTGGACGTCCTGCACCGTGGCTCGCAGACCCCCGAGGTGCTCCTCGTGGCCGTCGGCGTGATGGCGCCCGTCTGCCTGCAGGCCGCCGAACTGCTGGAGGCACGCGGCATCGACTGCACGGTCGTCGACCCGCGGTGGGTCAAGCCCGTCGACCCGGCGCTCCCGGGCCTCGCGGCCGAGCACCGGCTGGTCGCCGTCGTCGAGGACAACAGCCGGGCCTCCGGGGTCGGCGCCGCGGTGGCGCTCGCCCTCGGGGACGCCGAAGTCGACGTCCCGGTACGGCGGTTCGGCATACCGGAACAGTTCCTCCCGCACGCCAAACGGGGCGAGGTGCTCGCCGACGTCGGCCTCACGCCCGTCGAGGTCGCCGGACGGATCAGCGCGAGCCTCGCCGTCAAAGAAGCGTGCCCGGCCGCCCCTGAAGAGTTGTCCAAGGAGAAACAGGCATGACAACCGCCAAATCCGCGTCGTCCTCCTCGCAGGCCGGGGAGTTCGACCTCGGCGCGCTGCTGGCCGAGCGCGGAGCCGAGCGCTACGAGCTGCACTCCAGACACCTCAACCACCAGCTGCCGCGCATGCTGCACACCATCGGCTTCGACAAGGTCTACGAGCGCGCCGAGGGCCCGTATTTCTGGGACGCGGACGGCAACGACTACCTCGACATGCTCGCCGGGTTCGGGGTGATGGGCCTGGGGCGCCACCACCCCGTCGTCCGCAAGGCGCTGCACGACGTCCTCGACGCCCAGCTCGCCGACCTCACCCGCTTCGACTGCCAGCCGCTGCCCGGGCTGCTGGCCGAGAAGCTGCTCGCGCACAGTCCGCACCTGGACCGGGTGTTCTTCGGCAACAGCGGTACGGAGGCGGTCGAGGGCGCGCTGAAGTTCGCCCGTTACGCCACCGGAAAGCCGCGCATCCTGTACTGCGACCACGCCTTCCACGGCCTGACCACCGGGTCCCTGTCGGTCAACGGCGAGGACGGTTTCCGGGACGGCTTCGCCCCGCTGCTGCCCGACACTGCGCTCCCGCTCGGCGATCTCGACGCCCTGGCGAGGGAGTTGAAGAAGGGCGACGTCGCCGCCCTCGTCGTCGAGCCCATCCAGGGCAAGGGCGTGCACGAGGCCCCGCCCGGCTACCTGCGCGCCGCCCAGGAACTGCTGCACAAGCACAAGGCGCTGCTGATCCTGGACGAGGTGCAGACCGGCCTCGGCCGCACCGGCGACTTCTACGCCTACCAGCACGAGGACGGCGTCGAGCCCGACCTGGTGTGCGTGGCCAAGGCGCTCTCCGGCGGCTATGTGCCGGTCGGCGCCACCCTCGGCAAGGACTGGATCTTCAAGAAGGTCTACTCGTCGATGGACCGGGTGCTGGTCCACTCCGCGAGCTTCGGCTCCAACGCGCAGGCAATGGCGGCGGGCCTCGCCGTGCTCTCCGTCATGGAGAACGAGCAGGTCGTGGCGGGCGCCCGGGCGACCGGGGAGCAGCTGAAGTCCCGGCTGACCGCACTGATCGACAAGTACGAGCTGCTCGCCGACGTGCGCGGCCGCGGCCTGATGATCGGCATCGAGTTCGGCCGGCCCAAGTCGCTCAAGCTGCGCAGCCGTTGGGCCATGCTGCAGGCCGCCCGCAAGGGGTTGTTCGCGCAGATGGTCGTCGTGCCGCTGCTGCAGCGCCACCGGATCCTCACCCAGGTGTCCGGCGATCATCTGGAGGTGATCAAGCTGATCCCGCCGCTGATCATCGGGGAACGGGAGGTGGACCGGTTCGTCGACGCCTTCACGGACGTGATGGACGACGCGCACAGTGGTGGCGGTCTGATGTGGGACTTCAGCAAGACGCTGATCAAACAGGCGGTTGCCAACCGGTAGGGGCGCTCCTGGGATTTTGCCTCTGAGGCAAGAAACTTGCCGCAGAGGCAAGGCTCGGGCTGAATGGAGAGCATGAGCTCTCCCGAGTTTGAGCCCCCCGGGCCGTCCGGGCCACCTGCGCCCTCTGTCGAGGCGATCCCACTGGTGGCACCGCAGTTGCGTGCCCTGCGCCGCCGTGCCTCCCTCACCCTGGAGGCCGCGGCCCGCGCCGCCGGTCTGTCGCCCGCCCACCTCTCCCGGCTGGAGACCGGGCAGCGCCAGCCCTCGCTGCCGATGTTGCTGGGTCTCGCCCGGATCTACGGTACGACGGTCTCGGAACTGCTCGGCGAGACGGTCGCCGACCGGGACGCCGTGGTGCGCGCCGCCGACATGGAGCCGACCGGGGCGGGCGGCTGGACCTACTGGCAGGCCGGCGCACCCGGCCGTGGCATGCAGGCCCTGCGGGTCCACGTGCCCTACGGCTCCCAGGGCGACATCGTGCGCGTGCACCCCGGCGAGGAGTGGCTGTACGTCCTCGAAGGGCGGCTGCGGCTGCGCCTCGGGGACACCACGCACCTGCTCGCGACGGGCGACAGCGCCCACTTCGACTCGCTGACCCCGCACCGCATCGTCGCCGAGGACCGCGGCGGGGTGGAGCTCCTGTTCGTCCACACCCTGCTGCAGAGCCCCACGGCCGCGCTGTGCCTGGGCCCCACCATCGGAGACATGCCATGAGCAACATTGAGGAGAAGTTCCCCCGCGCCCTGTGGGTGCGGCTGATCATCTACCTGGCGGTGGGGCACCTGTTCGCGGCCTTCGTCTATCTGCTGTTCGCGCTGGGGGCCCAACAGTGAGCGCTCAGTCGAGCAGGCGCTCCCGCAGCCGCTCCCGGATCGCCGGAGTGACTCCGAGCCCCTGCTCCAGGTACGTCTCCACGCTGCCCCACGTCTCGTCGATGGTGTCGAAGGCCGTCGCCAGATACTCGGCGCGCGCGTCGAACAGGGGGCTGAGCAGTTCCATGACCTCGGGGGAGTAGGCCGAGGCTGCGCTGCTGCTGCGGCGCACCTTGTAGCGGCGGTGCCTGGCGTTCGACTTCAGGTAGTCGGTGACGATCGCCTCCCGCTCCACGCCCAGGGCCAGCAGCGTCACCGCTATCGACAGCCCGGCGCGGTCCTTGCCGGCCGCGCAGTGCATCAGCACCGGGACGCTGTCCTCGGCGACCGAGTACAGCACGCGGGAGTGCTCGGCGGTGCGCTCCTTGATGATCATGCGGTACGACGCGATCATCCGGTTGGCGGCCCTGCCGTCGGACAGCAGCTCGCGCAGCTGGTCGAGGTCGCCGTCGCGGACCATCTTCCAGAACTCCGCGCCGTCCGCCGGGTCGCTCAGCGGCAGGTTCACATTCCGCACGCCCCGCAGTTCGACGTCGGGACCCTCCAGCTTCTGGTCCGCGGCATTGCGGAAGTCGAAGATCGTGTGCAGGCCCAGGGACTCGAGGAACGCGCGGTCCTCCTCCGTCGCGTGCGCGAGGTGGCCGCTGCGGAACAGCACTCCGTGCCGCACCCGCCGTCCGTCCACCGTCGGCAGCCCGCCCACGTCCCGGAAGTTGCGCACTGCGGCCAGCTGCGGTTCGGTCGACGGGACCTGCTGCGTCACGAAAGCTCCTCCCACTCCGTCCCGCCGACGCGGCTCGGCGACGGGCACCCACTCGACGATACGACATGGGTTCCTGGGGCAATGAGTTGTCCACAGGCGTTGCACGGAGGGCTCGCGCACCTTGATGATGTTGGGGCTTGAGTGCACCTGTTCGTGCCTGTTCGAATCTGTGAGGGACTGCATGCTGGAGATCGCCGAGAACGGCCGCACATGGCTCCTGTCGGGGCCGACCAGCGGTTACGCCGTCCACCTCACCGCTGACGACGAGCTCCTGCACCTGCACTGGGGGCCACGGATCGCCCTCGCCGACGCCGAGGCGCTCGCTGTCCGCCCGCTGCCCGACTACTGGCCCTTCGAGTCCCCGCTCGACGGCCGCGAGGAGTACCCCGTCGAGGGTGGTCCCCGCTTCGTCCGGCCCGCCCTGTCGGTGCGCACGGAGGAGGGGCGCGGCACCGAGTGGCGCTTCGAGGCGTACGAGCGTGCCGAGGACGACGGACTGCGGCTGCGGTTCCGCGACGGCGGGCTGGCGATCACGCTGCACTACCGGATGCGCCACGACGTCCTCGAACGCTGGGTGACCCTGGACAACGACGGGCCGGCCCGGGAGCTCCTGCGCGCCGACTCCGCCGTCTGGACCCTGCCCGACCGCGACGGCTGGCGGCTGTCCCAGCTGCACGGCCGCTGGGCCGCGGAGTCCCGGCTCGTGCGCTCCCCCCTCACCTACGGTGAGAAGGTCATCGGCAGCCGCCGCGGCCACACCGGACACCAGCACCTGCCCTGGGTCGCGCTCGACACCGACGCCACCGAGGAGCGCGGCGAGGTCTACGGCTGCGCCCTCGGCTGGTCCGGGTCCTGGCGGATCGCCGTGGCCCAACTCCCGGACGCCCGCGTGCAGATCACCGGCGGGGCCGGGTACGACGACTCCGGCCTGCTGCGGCTGGCGGCGGGGGAGTCCTTCACGACGCCCGTGTTCGCCGGCCTGTGGAGCGACGGCGGCTTCGGCGGGGCGAGCCGCGCCTGGCACGCGTACCAGCGTGCGTATGTGATCCCGGACGCGGACCAGGACCGGCCGGTGCTGTTCAACTCCTGGGAGGCCACGGAGTTCGACATCTCCGAGGAGCAGCAGGGGGTGCTGGCGCGGCGGGCCGCGGCGATCGGCGTCGAGCTGTTCGTCGTCGACGACGGCTGGTTCGGAGCCCGCACCAGCGACCGCGCCGGGCTCGGCGACTGGAAGCCCAACCCCGACCGCTTCCCCGGCGGCCTCAAGCCGCTCGGCGACTACGTGCACGCCCTCGGTATGCGGTTCGGCATCTGGGTCGAGCCGGAGATGGTCAACCCGGACAGCGAGCTGTACCGGGCTCACCCGGACTGGGTGCAGTACCAGTCGGGACGAAAGCGGACGGAACTGCGCAATCAACTCGTACTGAACCTCGCGCGCGAGGACGTCCAGGAATACCTCTGGGGGCAGCTCCACGAGCTCCTCTCCAGTGCCCCGATCGACTACGTGAAGTGGGACTTCAACCGCTGCTTCACCGACGCGGGCTGGCCCGGCGAGTCCTATCCGCAGCGCCTGTGGGTCGACCACGTGCACGCCCTGTACCGCCTGTTGGACCGGCTGCGGGCCGCCCACCCGGGCGTCGCCTTCGAGTCCTGCTCGGGCGGCGGCGGCCGGATCGACCTCGGCGTGATGAGCCGTACGGACCAGGTGTGGACCTCCGACAACACCGACCCGCTCGACCGGCTCGCCATCCAGCACGGCTTCAGTCAGGTCCACCCCGCCCGGGTCATGGCCGCCTGGGTCACCGACAGCCCCAACACCCAGCTCAACGGCCGGGTCAGCTCGCTGCGGTTCCGCTTCGTGAGCGCCATGGCCGGGGTGCTCGGCGTCGGCGGGGACCTCGCCGAGTGGACCGAGGAGGAGCTCGCCGAGGCCGGTGACTGGGTGGCTCTCTACAAGGAGATCCGGCCCCTCGTGCAGCGCGGCGACCTCTACCGGCTGCGGCCCCCGGAGGGCGGGCTGAGCGCGGTGCAGTACGTGCTGGGCGACGAGGCCGTCGTCCTGGCCTGGCTCCAAGCGCAGCGCTACGGCGAGCCCGTGCCGGCGCTGCGACTGCGAGGCCTCGACCCGTCAGCGTCGTATGAATGCCGCGAAACGGGCGAAGTTCACAGAGGTGCCGTACTGCTGCATCACGGACTGCGGACGCAGGTGCGCGGTGACCTGGATGCGACGATTCTCCGCCTGCGTCGTATCTAGGGTTTCTGTCTGAAATGGCGCCTTCGTTCCAACTCCGGTCGGAGCAAAGGCGCCTGGGGGGCGGCCACGTGAGGAGCGTCATATTCGTGACCGTGCGTTGCCCGTCATGTTCACGTAATCAACACGCTTTTCATGGGTGTTTGGCCAAAAGGGCAGTCCCCTAATGCACTCAGTGTGACCGGGAATTCTCTCAGGTGACCAACAGAAAGGTATTCGGGGGCAACCACTTACTTGTCCCTTTGCGTCCTGGTCGCTTACGTTCACCACTCATCCGGACGGACGCCCAATCCTGCCGCCGCCCGGAACCCGCACACACCCACCCGTACACGGCAGGAGCGGGGGACCCACAGGTACAACGCCTGTTCCGGTCTCCGGAACGGCTAGGGGTTAAGTCGTACTTCGGTACGGCCGGGCATCTCCAGTCCGCACCCGACAGCTCACCTCGCAGGCGCCGGAGAGGAATTCGCCATGCCCGCGAAGGGTAAGCACCGCCGACCGAAGTCCCAGCGCTTCACTCGCTCCATCGCCGTCGCCGGAACCGGCGGCGCCGCACTTGCGCTCCCGCTTCTCGGGGCCACCGGCGCGCACGCCGCCACCCCGCAGTCCGTCTCGGAAAAGGCCGTTCAGTCGTCCGTTCCGGCCACCGTGCAGAAGGTGGCCGAAAAGGCGGCGGCCGAAAAGCAGGAGGCCGCGCAGACTTCGGGCGCGAAGACCTACTCCGTGCGAGCCGGTGACTATCTCGCGAAGATCGCGGACGAGCAGAACGTCAGCGGTGGCTGGAAGAAGCTCTACTCCGACAACCGCGCGGCCGTCGGCGACGACCCGTCGCTGATCCACCCCGGCCTGAAGCTCTCGATCGGCAAGAAGGCGGCGACGAGCACGCCCAAGTCGTCGTCCTCCTCGGACTCTTCCTCTTCTTCGTCCAAGTCGTCGGATTCGTCGAAGCCGTCCAAGTCGTCGGATTCGTCTGATTCATCCGCGTCGTCGCAGTCGTCCTCCTCGTCGAAGACCGAGGCGGCCGCCCAGAGCGCCGACACCGCCGGCAACTCCAGCGGCTTCAGCCTCCCGGTGAGCGGTGCCTCCGTCGGTACCGCCTACCGCACGGCGGGCAGCATGTGGTCCAGCGGCTACCACACGGGCGTCGACTTCGTCGTCCCAACCGGCACCTCCCTGAAGGCGGTCGGCGCGGGCACGGTCGTCTCCGCGGGCTGGGGCGGCGCGTACGGCAACCAGGTCGTCATCAAGCTCGCCGACGGCTACTACGCCCAGTACGCCCACCTGTCCTCGCTCTCCGTCTCCAGCGGCCAGTCCGTGACGGCCGGCCAGCAGGTCGGCCTCTCCGGCGCCACCGGCAACGTGACCGGTCCGCACCTGCACTTCGAGATCCGCACCACGCCCGACTACGGCTCGGACGTGGACCCGGTCGCCTACCTCCGCTCGAAGGGCGTGGCCGTCGGCTGACGCTCCTTCCAGCGCCCCTGAGGGTGGCGCCCCACACACCACCGAAGGCCGGACCCCGATCCCCGGGTCCGGCCTTCGGTGCGTTCGCCCTTCCTCACTCATGATCACTTCGTTGCGGTCTTGTGGCAGGGGTGCACGGAGCGTCGACAGTGAGGGGAGAGAGGGGACACAGTGAACTCCGCACCGGTGCAAGCGCTTTCTCCGTCTGTGCCGAAGCCCTCGATCACCCTCCTGGAAGGAGCCGTCTCCCGTGACGACCACGCGTAGAGCCTTCGGAGCCCTCACCGCGGGCGCCGCCCTGGCCGCCCTCGCGCCCGCGACCGACGCGAGCGCCACGCCCCGTCATCGCCGGCTGATCGCCCGCGACGACTTCCGCCACGGTCTCGGCCGGTGGGCGGTGGAACTCGAGAAGGGCGGTACCGTCACCGCCTCCCGCGGGGTCCTGGACATCGACGTGCCCGCCGGCGCGACGGTCTGGTTCAAGGAACGGCTCGAAGGCCCGTACGTCCTGGAGTACACCGCCACTCCGGTGTCGGCGGGCGGGGTCAACGACCGGGTCTCCGACCTCAACAACTTCTGGAACGCCGTCGACGTCCGTTCCCCCGACGACCTTTTCGCCACGCAGCGGGGCGGGGCGCTGGCGGAGTACGACTACCTCAAGACCTACTACTCCGGATACGGCGCCAACTACAACACCACGACCCGGCTGCGCCGCTACGTCGGAGAGGCGGGCGTCCGGCCGCTCGTGTACGACTACACCGAGCCGCTGCTCGTGCCGAACGAGCCGAACCGGGTCCGGATCGTCTCCGACGGCTCGGGCGTCCGGTGGTGGAACAACGGGAGGCTCGTCTTCGACTACGGCGACCCCGAGCCCTACACGAGCGGGCACTTCGCCTTCCGGACCACCTGGAGCCACTTCCGGATCAGCGGGTTCCGGGTGTGGCGGTTGCAGCCCCAACAGCGGTGAAGGCAGGGCTATTCCTGCTTTGACCAATCCTTGAAGAGTGGCTTATCTCACCGCCCGTCAACCCCTTCCTACGGTCGCGTAGCTCACATCCCAAGGGGAATCATGGGCCGACGTGGCAGACGATTCGAAGAGTGACAACAGATCAGTGATCGGGTCGTACGTGGCGGTGGGGGACAGCTTCACCGAGGGCGTCGGCGACCCCGGCCCCGACGGGTCGTTCGTCGGCTGGGCCGACCGGTTCGCGGTACTGCTCGCGGACCGGCGACCCGAGGGCGACTTCAGGTACGCGAACCTCGCGGTCCGCGGGAAACTGCTCGACCAGGTGGTGGAGGGCCAGCTTCCGCAGGCCCTCGAACTGGCCCCTGACCTGGTCTCTTTCTGTGCCGGTGGCAACGACATCCTGCGGCCCGGCACCGACCCCGACGAGGTGGCCGAGCGTTTCGAGCGGGCGGTGGTGCAGCTCACCGCCGTCGCGGGCACGGTGATGGTGACGACCGGGTTCGACACCCGTGGCGTGCCCGTCCTCAAGCATCTGCGCGGCAAGATCGCCACCTACAACGGACATGTGCGGGCCATCGCCGACCGCCACGGCTGTCCGGTGCTCGACCTGTGGTCCCTGAAGACCGTTCAGGACCGGCGGGCATGGGACGGCGACCGGCTCCACCTGTCGGCGGACGGGCACACGCGCGTGGCGCTGCGCGCGGGGCAGGTCCTCGGTCTGGAGATCCCGGCCGACCCGGACCAGCCCTGGCCGCCGCTGCCGCCGCGCGGCACGCTCGAGGTCCGGCGGGACAACGTGCACTGGGCGCGCGAGTACCTGGTGCCGTGGATCGGCCGTCGGCTGCGCGGGGAGTCCTCGGGCGACCACGTGACCGCCAAGGGCAGGCTGTCGCCGGACGACATCAAGACGCGGATCGCTTCCGTGGCGTGAGTGCGTGAGTGCGTGAGTGCGTGAGTGCGTTAGGGCGTGGGGGGCTTCAGGGCTTCAGGGCTTCAGGGCTTCAGGGCTCGAGGGTGCCCGGTGCGTGCCGGCCCGCGGGCGGGGCGGCTGGGCACTCGGCTCGTCCGGGCGGGGGCCGGCTCGTGCGGGGCAGCGGGCTCGGCGCCGCTAGGTCGTCAACGCCGCCCGTGCCAGCCCGAGTTCCCGGGCGAGCGCCTCGTCGACCCATTCCTGTGCCCGCGCCCGCGAGACCGCGCCCGAGTACGACGTGAGCTGTACGGCGAGCCCGTCCAGCAGGGCCGTGAGGCGCAGAGCCGTGCCGCCCGGGTCCGGGCAGTGGAACTCGCCGGCGGTCACGCCCTCGGCGATCACCTCGGCGAGGGCGGCCTTCCACCGCCGGTCGAGGTCCCGGGTGACGTCCTGGAGTGCGGGCTCGCGCAACGCGGCCGCCCAGCCCTCGATCCACAGCCGCCAGCCCTTGGCCGGGCCGGTCGGGGCGTACCAGCGCACCGCCGCCCGCAGCCGGCGCAGCGCCGTGGTGCGGCGGCCGAGCAGCTTGCGCAGGTGGGTGAGGTCGTCCTCGGCCGCGTACGAGAACGCGGCGGCGACCAGTTTCTCCTTCGTGGAGAAGTGATAGAGCACCAGTGCGTTGCTCACACCGAGCGCCGAGGCCACGTCGGCGATCCTGACCGCCGCCACGCCCCGTACCTCGATCTGTTCGATCGCGGCCCGCAACAGCTCCTCGCGCCGCTCCGCCACGCTCAACCGCACTCTCGCCACGCGGTCACCCTAATCCGTGGTGCTTGTGGGCCGCCGGACGGAGGGCGATTCCCGGCCGCGACGGTCCTGGCCGGTCATCACCCCTGACAGGGCCGTTCGCGCCGAGGAACGGGGGCCGCGCCTACCGGTACCACCCGAACCGTTCGGCGATCACCGGCAGCCGGTCCGCGACGATGGCGTGCGCGGCCGCCCGCGGGCTCGTCCCGTCCGTCTCCGCGCGGGCCAGCATCTGCTCGACCAGGGCGCGCATCGAGCGGCGCGTGTGGGCGAACGCCGCGTCCGCGTCGGCTTCGACGTCGCCGAACAGTGTCCACCACCACCAGGCGTTCGTCCCGGAGTTCACGATCACGTCCGGCAGCACGGTCACCCCGCGCGCGGACAGCAGTTCCTCCGCCTCGGGGAGGACCGGCATGTTGGCCGCCTCGATGATCCAGCGGGCCGTGATCCGCTCCTGGTTCGTGGTGTCGACGGCGTACGAGACGGCCGCGGGCACCAGCACCTCCGCGCCCGCCGACAGCCAGGCGTCACCCGGCAGTTCACGGTCGCCCGGACGCAGCACGGCCCGGTCCACCGTGCCGTGGGCGTCCCGCGCCGCGAGCAGCGCCTCGACGTCGAGCCCCGCCGGGTTGGCGATCGTGCCCTTGATGTCGGCGACGGCCACGACGGTGAGCCCCGCGCGCGTGAGGAAGCGCGCGGTGGCCCCGCCCATGGTGCCCAGGCCCTGCACGGCGACCCGCGTTCCCGTATACGCCACGCCGGCCCGGTCCAGGGCCGTCAACGCCGACTCCGCCACTCCGCAGCCGCCGACCAGCTCGTCGAGCCCGATGCCGTCGACCTCGACCGCGAAGGCGTCCGCGAGCCGCCGCCGGGCCGTGACCTCGTCGTCGAGCAGCGGATACACCGCCTGGATCGAAGAGACCAGTCCCGCTTCCGAGGCCGCCCGGTCCACCAGGTCCTGACTGAGGCCGAGGTCCTCGCCGGTGGTCCACAGGCTCTCGACGTACGGCCGCATGGCGCGCAGGTAGCGCACCAGAAGCTCGTACGCCCCCGGCTCCCGGGGATCGCAGTCGATACCGCCCTTGGCGCCGCCGAGGGGGACGTAGCGGCCCTCCGGGTTGTAGTGCAGGGCCTCCTTCATGGTCATACCGCGGGCGAGCTGGGCGACCTCGTCCAGAGTGCAGCCCGCGCGCATGCGCAGCCCGCCGCTGGAGACGCCGCGCACCAGCCGGTCGACCACCAGGAAACCCTGACGACCGGTGAGGTGGTCGGTCCAGGTGAGCGACATCAGGGGGGCGGTCATGCGGTCTCCTCCAACTGAACGGTGAGTCAGTATCCAGATGCTGGCCGTGTCCTGTCAACGAGGGAATGGATCACGGGTGCAACCCGGTTGTCAGAGGGGGCGACCATAATGGAACGCCTCACCGACTCCCCCTGGAGGTACACCGTGACCGGTTTCCGTTCCCCGAGCTCCGGGCTTCGCGCGCTGCGGCCCGCGGCCTTCGGTGCGGACCCGAGCGGTGAGCGCCTGGCGCGCATCCGCAGATCGCCCCACTTCAAGGACGGGGTGTTCCAGAATCCCGGGGGCACCACCAGTACCCGGCCCTCAGGTTCGTCGAGGGAGTTCGCGAAGACCTTCTTCGACAAGGACGAGCGGGCCCGCCGCGCCCCGACGGGCACGGTTCCGGTGCACGCCACCACGCTCGCCGACATCGCCGAGCCCCCGGCCACCGGGCTGCGGCTGACCTGGATGGGGCACTCCAGCGTGCTCGCCGAGATCGACGGGCACCGCGTGCTCTTCGACCCCGTCTGGGGTGAGCGCTGCTCCCCGTTCGCCTTCGCCGGCCCCAAGCGGCTGCACCCGGTGCCCCTGCCGCTGGCCGCGCTCGGACCGGTGGACGTCGTCGTGATCTCGCACGACCACTACGACCACCTCGACATGCCCACCATCAAGGCGCTGGCCGGCACGGACACGCTGTTCGCCGTGCCGCTCGGCGTCGGCGCGCACCTGGAGCACTGGGGGGTGTCCGCCGACCGACTGCGCGAGCTGGACTGGAACGAGGCGGCCAAGGTCGGCGGTCTCACCCTGACGGCCACGCCGGCCCGTCACTTCTGCGGCCGCGGTCTGCGCAACACCCAGCACACGCTGTGGGCCTCCTGGGTCGTCGCCGGGGACGAGCACCGGATCTACCACAGCGGCGACACGGGGTACTTCGAGGGCTTCCAGGACATCGGCGCCGAGCACGGCCCCTTCGACGCGACGATGATCCAGATCGGTGCGTACAGCGAGTTCTGGCCGGACATCCACATGACGCCCGAGGAGGGCGTGCGTGCCCACCTCGACCTCCAGGGCGGACGGCCGCACGGTGTGCTGCTGCCGATCCACTGGGCCACCTTCAACCTCGCGACGCACGCGTGGACCGATCCCGGCGAGGGCACCGTCGCGGCCGCCCGCACGGTGAAGGCCCCGATCGCCCTGCCCCGGCCCGGCGAGCCCTTCGAGCCCACGGCCGGGACCGTGCCGACCGAGCCCTGGTGGCGAGGGGTCGCCCTGACCCCCGCGGGCGGGTGGCCGGCTTCCGACGTGCCGGCCGCGGCGGCGATCAAGACCTCGGCCGACTCGGCGGCCCGGGCGCAGGCCGACAGGGCCGGTGACGCGCCGGAGGGCGAGGCCAGTGGCGAGCCGGAGCCCGTCCCGGCGGGCTGAGGTTCCGGGCGGGCGGCCGGGCCTGGCCGCCGGTGCCTCGGCGACGCGCCCCCACAGGATCCCCGCCGGACAGGCCCCGGTACCTGCTGGTGGGCGCGTCGACCTCCTATCCTGAATTCCCAGGGGGAGTCCGGAGTTGGGGGCGCACATGGTGGCGGAGGATGCTCCGGTCGGTGGGTCGTACCTGCCGATGAAGACGGAGAGCGAGCCGTACGTCCGACTGGCGAGTCTGCGGCGGTTGCATCAGACCATGGCCGACGTCAACACCGCGCGGAGTCTCGCGGACACGCTGCAGACGGTCGCCGACGGAGCTGTCGAGGCCCTGGGGTACGAGCTGGGCAGTGTGCATCTCGTACGCCCCGACGGCGACGTCGTCGTCGCGGCGGTCGCCGGGGGCGGTGCGAGGGAGGCGGATCGGGCCGGACTCGTGGTCTCCCGCGAGCCCTGGGATCGACGGCTGGAAGCGGGCGAGGAGTGGGGCGACCTGCGCTTCGTGCCGTACACCGAAGGCCGGGAGTTCGGGGACTACGACCTGCCGGGCTACCCCGACGAACCGGTGACGAGCTTCGCGGACGAGTGGCACCCGGGCGACCGGCTCTTCGCGCCGATGTTCACGCCGGGTCAGCCCGGCGGCGTGTGTGGTGAGCTGATCGGCGTGGTGTCCGTGGACCGGCCGCGCAATGGCCGCCGTCCGGGCGCGTGGGGGCGCGAAGCGCTCCAGATGTACGCCTTCCAGTCGGCGATCGCGATCAGCAACGCGCGTCTGCGTGCCAATATGCAGCGTGCACTGGTCAGGCTCGAAAGGGAGCAGCAGGCCCTGCGCGCCAGCGAGGAAAGCTTCCGCCAGGCCTTCGAGTACGCCCCCTCCGGCATGGCCGTCGCCGAGATGGGCGGCGACCTGCACGGCCGGATCCTGCGCACCAACGACGCCCTGTGCCGCCTGCTGGGCCGCCCCGCCTCCGCGATGCGCCGCTACTCCTTCTCCGACCTCGTCCACCCCGAGGACATGGGCACCCTGCTCCGCACCTCCGCCGAGGGCGGACGAGCCGAGCTGCGTCTCGCCCGCCGCGACGGCACGTACGTCTGGGTCCACCTGCGCAACTCCGTCGTCGCCGATGCCGTCGACGGTCCCCGGTTCCTCCTCACGCACGTCGAGGACATCGAGGAGCGCAAGCGCCGCGAGCTCCAACTCGTCCACCGCGCCTCGCACGACGCGCTCACCGGCCTGCCGAACTCCACGGAACTGCGGACCCGGCTCGGAGGGCGGCTCTGCGACGACCCCGCCGGCCGGGCAGAGGAACAGCACGTCCACACGGTGGATCCCGACGGCCACGAGGACGGCCGTACGAAGGGCCTCGCCGTGATCTTCTGCGATCTCGACGGGATGCAGTCGGTCAACGAGCGGTTCGGGTACGACATCGGCGACTCCGTCCTCGTCCAGGTCGGCCGGCGACTTGCAGAAGCGCTGCGTGACGGGGACACCGTCGCCCGCTTCGGGGGCGACGAGTTCGTCCTGCTGGCCGACGGGCTCGGTGCGGAGGAGTGCCGGGAACTGACGGAGAGCCTCAGGGCGGCCGTCACCGCCCCGATGCGGATCGACGGGCGCGTGGTGCGCGTGGGAGCCAGTTTCGGCAACGCCTGGGCCGCCTGCGGAACGTCCGTCAAGGACGTGCTGAACACCGCCGACATGCGCATGTACGACGACAAGAGATCCCGCGCGACAATCGTCCCCGAGGAGACGCGCCGGGCGGTCGTGTCGGAACACAGGATCGCCGGAACGCTTCCCGAACGTCCCCTCACGCCCTGGGTCCCGCAACGGGCCGTCGTGCACCGGAAGATCGTCAGGACGTGGCCCACCGACGGCACCCGCACCGCCCCGGCCGCCGAGACGGTCGAGGTGCGGTCCGGCGAGGAGCTCGTCCGGCTCGCGGACACCGCCCACGTCCACCACGTCGTCTGCCGGGGTGACATCGCCGACCTGAGCCCACTGCACCGTCTTCCCGCCCTGCGGTCGCTGGTGATCGCCGACAACCAACTGCTGTCGTACCTGGACGAACTGGAGGGCTGCCGCCGGCTCCGCTTCCTCACCGTGACCGGCTGCGGGCCTTTGCGGGACTGGGTCGGGGCGGCCCGGACCGGGGTGATGTTCGTCGAGGTCGGCCCCGGCCACGCCGTACCGCCGCTGAAGGGGCTGACGGAAGCCGGCCGGCTGCGGCGGCTCACGCTGCGGGAGGCACTGGACGACGAGGACCCGGAACTCGTCGAACTGCGCCGCTCCCTGGCCGAGGTGCAGGTGCGCGTCGCGGCCGGGGTTACTGGCTGAACTGCTGGTAGGTGCTCAGCATGTCGTGCTCCTGACTCGGCGTCAGGGCCTGGAGACGTGTGTGCTCCTGCGGGCTCGGGCCGGTGTCGACCTCCTGGTGCGCGAAGAGGAACAGCAGCCGGGGGAACGCCGTCAGCAGGCGCCGTAGCATCTCGGCGTCCGGCTGGACGCCCAGGACGATCGTGACGGGCCCGGACTCCTCCTCTTCCCGGGCCAGCCAGCGGTGCAGCTCGTCGTCGTCGAGCGTGTCGAACACCAGGAACCGGTTGAGGAGGAACTCGCGGACGTCGGCGATCACACTGTCGACGAAGTCCATGCCGGGCCGCGGCACGGGTGTGTGCACCGGCCAGGGGTCCGGGGATTCACTGGCACGTCGTACGTACAGCTCCGCGGTCTTGGTGGTCCGCGCCGTCAGCAGGGCGACGCGGCTCTCCGGTGCGGTGTCGCACAGGTCGTTCAGCTGTGCGGCGGCCGCCCCGGGCACCCGGGCGAACGGCACCACCATGTCGACGACGTCCTGGCGGTGCTCCCGGTGCCTCAGCAGCGGCAGCAGGCCGCGCAGGGCCTTGCGCATCGCGCACGCCGCGCCGAACTCCGCCACCGGACGCTCGCTCAGCAGACCAGCGGAGACCACGTGGTTCATGTGGTCGGCGGCGTAGGCGATGTGGGCCACGCCCAGCAGCCGGGCGATGTCCGACAGCCTCGTGGCCGGCACCTGCTCGAGGCGGCTCGCGACGTACTCCGTCACCTCCGGGTGGGGCAGCGATCCGTGCCGCTCCACGAGCACCCGCAGCCGGTCCGTCACCTCGGCGGGGCCGGTCGCCGTGGCCCAGTCGGCCATGTCGAGGCGTTCGAGCTCGAGGTGTGCCAGCAGGCTGCCTCCGAGGTCGTCGCGCCCCGCGCCGGGCAGCATCACGGGCAGGACCAGGAACCGTTCCCCGGTCACCTCCCTCAGGAGCACGGACAGTACCGCCTCGTGCATGACGTACTCGGATTCGAAGGCGTGCGGTGACAGCAGAAGCACCGTGCCCTGGCAGCGGGACAACTCCAGGGTGAGCTTGCGGTGCCACTCGTCGCCGACCCTGAGGACGTCCTGGTCGACGACGGGCTCGCAGCCCAGCTCGGTCAGGAGTGTGACGACCGCCTCGCGGTGCGCGACGCAGGCACAGCCACCGGCGGCGCACTTGTCCGCGCCGGAGCTGTGGCTGACGAAGATTCTCGGGGGTGCCATGTACGGACTCCTGCCGGCGGTCGTGGTGGTTCTCATGGGGCGGGCATCCGGAACCACCGGACGGAGCTCGCCGCCAGGGGCAGGGGCACGGCCGCCCCCTCGGGCAGGGCGAGGACGGAACCGTCGAGGGCGTCCTGCAGCCGGGCCGTGCCCCCGAGGCGGCGGGCGTCGAGCACGGCCGTCGTCGGGACCTGCGCGACGTTCACCAGACACAGGACCGCGTCGTCGCCGTACCGGCGCAGCACGGCGAGTACCTGAGGGCTGCCGACGTCGACGACCTCGCACAGTCCACGGGTCAGCGCCAGATGGTTGCTCCGCAGTTCCAGCAGCGGGCGCAGCGCGGGACCGGTCGCGGCGTCGTCCAGGAGCATCCGGCCGGGCAGGAGCGGACACCCGGGAAGGGCGAGCAGGATCGCGGCGGCCAGCCGCCGGGCGGCCGGTGGCAGCGCGGGCGGCAGATCGAGTCCCCACTCGGCCGGTTTCACCTGCCGGGCCGGCCGGGACGCGGGCGCGAACGTGGTCTCGATCTCGCTTCTGAGCTGGGCGAGCGCCTGTTCGAAGGCCCCGCCCGGCATCGAACGGCTGCGGACGGCGAAGCCGAGCGCCGAGACCAGTGCTGAGGCGGGCAGCACATGGAAGACACCGCGAGGGGGATCCGCGGGCGCGGCGGCGCACAGGAGCAGGCGCCCGTCGTATCCGTCCAGGAGATGCCGTACGTCCTCCAGCAGGGCCGCCCCGACGCCTTCCGCGCCGGTGAGCCGTACCCCGTCGACGTCCTGGTCCAGCCAGTGGACGAGGGCGTCGAGGACCTCTTCGCCCGGCCCGGACACGTCGATGCCGACCACGACCCGAACGCCTTTCCGGCGTGCCGCGGCCAGGTGCGTAGCGAGGTCCTCCGGTTCACCGGCGCCGACGGGACGGGGGGCATCGGCCGTCAGACAGTCCACGCCCGGCAGCGCCGCCAGGGCCTCCATCAGTCCCACGGGCGCCTCGACCACGGCACAGCCCCGGCCCCAGGCGGGAACGGCGGGGGTCTCGGCGGCCCGCTCGGTGTCCGGCAGGACGCGGTAGGCCCGGCCGTCCTCGGTGCTCAGCTCCACCGGCCCGCCGTTGCCGGCGACCACCCAGCTGTCGTCGCCCACGGCGAAGACCCGGTCGGCGCAGAAACGCAGCAGGGTCTCCCACTGGTTCACCGCGCGGTCCCCCGAGACCAGGGAGGTGCCGGGGAAGGGGAGTTCGAGGAGCGTCGCGTCGTTTCCGACCGCCGCCACCAGCCGCCTGGGGCCGCTCACGGCGAGTGAGGTCACCTGCCACGGTGCCTGCCCGATCTGGCGGGTCGTCGGCTCGCCGTACGGGCCCGTCGACGTGGCGAGGATCCGGCCGTCGGCCGTGGCCCGGACGCTCACTTGACCGTCCCCCGACCTCGCGCCGGGCCCGGCCGTGACCTCGCTCGGGACCTGCGACGCACTCTGCCCGTCCGAGCCGGTCCCCGCCGCGGCGCCGACGCGCAGTGGCCGATGGTGCCGGACGCCGTCCTGGACGTACGACACCACGCTCCCGTCCGTGGACAGCGTCAGCCCGCTCCGTGCACGGGGCGTCGGGTCCGGCGCCAGCCGCGCGGTCTCCGTCCCGTCACCGCCGTGCAGCACGATCGTCCCGTCCGGAAGCAGCACCGCGCAGTGCGCCGCCTCGGGGCCCGTGCCGGTGAAGTCGCAGACCGCCACGTCCAGGGCCGCCCCCGGATGGCTGAGGCTCATGAGCACGTCGCCCTCGGGGCCGATCCGCTGCACCACCGTGAAGGGCAGGTGCACGCTGTGCCCGTCCAGCACTTCGAGGCGGACCGGATCCGGCGTGTGGGTGAGCGAACTCAGCGCGTCGATCCGCACCTTGTGCCGGGTCCCCTTGGCGTGCAGGATCCGCGCGCCGCCCGCCGGTGGTCTGCTGAGGACGATGCCGTCCGACCTGGCCGTCACGCCGACGGTCAGGGTGTGCTGGACCCGGGCGCGGGCCTGTGCCGTGACCGTCGCCGGCCGGCCGGCCGGATCCCGGGGCGGATCGAGGCCGAGGCGCTCGCACGAGGCGACCTGGATCCGCCAGACGTCGTCGCGGCTCCGCAGGTGCCGCGGCAGCCGGTGCGCGTAGTGCAGGACCCAGCGGCCCATGTCGTCGGCCACCCCCTCGGCCGTGTCCTGCCCCGACACGGCCCGCAGGACGAGGTCCGCGTGGCGGGCCACCTCGGGCTCGGCGTCCTCGGCCGGGTGCAGACCGGACCAGAGGAGCTCCTCGCAGAGCCGCACCACGAGCGGGGCCCGCGCGTGCTCGGAGGCGGTGAAGTCCCGTATCTCCCGCAGTAGTTGCGGCGAGCGCCGGGCGAGGTCCGTACGCAGGTGCTCCGCGGCCTCGGGATACAGGAGCAGGGACTGACTGCCGGCCGCCTCCACCAGGGCGGAGAACCACAGTTCGGCCTCCAGCCCGGCTGTCGTGCGGGGCAGGAAGCGCAGACGTGCCTTGCGCAGGAAACCCTGGTCGACGCTGATCGTCAGCGAGACGCACGTGGCCAGTTCGACGAGTTCGGGCCGGGTCCGCGAGAGGTGTGCGATCGTCTCGGCCGTCCGCGTCATGACCGCTCTTCCAGCAGCCGATGGATCTTCCGGGTCGCCTCCCGCGCGTGCCGGAGCGAGATCCGCCGGTCGAACGGGATCAGGGCGACCCTGTCGCGCACCGGCGGGAGATACGCCGTGGCGGGGAACGGGGTGAGGCACGTCGGCGGACAACCGCAACGCAGTACCTGGTCGAGGAAGTCCAGCCACTCGTGGACCCGGGCCGTCCGGTCGCCGGTGAGGGGCGGCCGGAGCATGCCGAGATCGGACACGAGGACGACGGGGGTACCGGGAGCGGGTGCCCGATAGGCCTGCGGCCCCGCGGACGAGCCGACGTGCACGACACCGCGCCGGGGAGAGCCGGAGAAGCGCAGCACCTCCACCCGGTCCCGGCCGGCCACGCTGGCCATCAGCCCGTGCAGCCACCGCCGGTCGTCGTGGAAGGGGACCATGCCGGGACTGTGGTCGAGCAGCAGTTGGACCCCGCGCCGGGTGCTGGGGCGGCGCTGCCACGGCACGGCCCTCAGGACCTGCTGCCGGGAGACCTTGCGGACCAGGGCCCGCTGGTCGAGCCGTCTGCTCGCGACGGGGGCGGACACGGCGGCGACCATCACCCCGCGCGCCCACTCGGGAGTCCAGGGCGGTTCGAGGCCGGCCGACCGGACCGCCCCCGAGCTCTCACCGGGCACTTCCCCCGTTCCGTCGTCCGTCCTGCCGGTGGCCGGTCGGTGCCGGTCCTCCGACGGCGGCCGGGTCAGGGCGAGCGAGAACGCGACGGGGCGCTCCCTCAACCTGAGGGCGGGGGCAGGCCGTTCAGCGAGCGCGAGCGGCGGAGAGACCATCTCGTCCGGGACGGCCTGCTCCGGTACGGCGTCCCCTCCCGACGCGACGGCGCCCACGGGCGCGGGACGGTCGGCGGCGGCGGCGGCGGCGGCAGCGGCGGAGGCGGGTGAGGGCGGCGGTTCTTCGGCCTCGGGCCCGGCGAGGGCCGCGTCCGCGACGGACGCGGGCCCCGCGGTGAGTCCGGAGGGCACGAGCAACTCCTGCCCTCCGGGGCCGAGTCCCACCAGCCGGGCCATGGCGACGGCCGTGGCCCGGTCCCGGGGGTGCAGTAAGGAGACGGCTTTGACCAGGTCCCCGAGGAAGAGACCGCCGCGTGCGCTCATACGGTTCGTCCCGAACCCTCACGCCGCTTCAGCAGCGTGACGGCCTCCAGCACGTCCCACTCCGTGGTGCCCGGCGCAACCCCCAGCTGATGGCTGGCCTTGAGCGCGTCCAGGTACTCCGCGGTACTGGGGCCGGCCGGATCGTCCTCCCGGTCGCCGCGGATCTCCAGGAGGAGATCGGCGATGCTCCCGGCGAGTCCCTCGTCGTAGTGCGCGCCCAAGTGCTGTTCGGCCACCCGGAGAAGGTGCCGTCGGGTGGGAGGGCTCAGGTCGAACACGATGCAGCGACGGAGGAACGGCCGCGGCAGCTCCCGCTCGTCGTTGGTGGTGATGACGACGAGGGGAGCGTGCTCCTCGGCGACGGTGACGTGGCTGCGGTCGTCCCAGGGCCTCGGGAAGGACAGCGAACCGAGCGGTCCCAGCAGGCTGTTGGGCAGGTCCGGGTCGGCCTTGTCGATCTCGTCGATGAGCACGACACACCGCTTCTCGGCGCTCCCCGCCTCGAAGGCACGCCACAGGGGCCCGGGCGTGTAGTAGTCCGCCATCTCGTCGCTCAGCATCTGCGCCTGGGCGTCGTTGAGGCGCTTCATCGCGTCGAACCGCCACAGCAGGTCCTCGGGCTCGGTGCGGGCCGTCACGACATGGGCGTGGTACTCCCAGTCGAGGATGCGTGCGACATTCGGCGCCAGCGACGACTTCCCGGACCCCGGCGGACCGAACAGCAGCAGCGGCCGACCCGTCTTCAGCGCCACGTTGACGGCGAGCACCAGACGGTCGTCGTCGAAGACGTATACCTGGTCGTCCGCCGCGTATCCGGGCCCGGGAGCGTGCTCCGCCGCGCGGCCGCCGCCCGTCGTGGAGACGTCGACGGCTGGGTCGAACTCCTTCTCGTACTGGAGCACGTGTCCTCCGGTGTCCGGTCAACAGGGGTCTGGGGCGGGTGACTTCGCCGGACGCGCAGTCGATCGACATTCTGTACCCGACCGGTCGCAGGGTGGAGCGCCCGCCCGCAATTCCGTCCGGCATATCCCGTGGGAGAGCACCTCCGAGCGGCCCAATCCATCACGCAGCGTGAAGCTCCCGGGGGTGCTCGCGGCGGGTCGAAGGAGGCCCGGAATGTTCGCGTCCGGTGCCGGAGGCGGTGTGGGAGCGGCCGGGAGCGGCGAACGGGACGGAGTCCGAGGAGGGTGACCCCTTGGCCCGCCCTTCGCTCGTGACCGGTTCTGACCAGCCTTGATCGATCCCTGGTTCGATGGAAGCGGGTGCCTGACGAACTTATCGGTCTGTCGTACGAGGACTCATACCAGAGCGGGACGCTGTCGGTGGGACTTTGGCAACTGCCCACCGCACATACTTCGTCGACGACTACTGTCAGTGTCCGTCGGGCGACGCAGGGCCGGAAAGTTCGGTTCCGCCGATCGACACCCGCATGCGCATGCCCGCGTACGCATCCGACATGTGCAGCAGCGAGCCCCAGGGCAATCAGGCCCGACGGACCAGTACGACGAGGACACCGATGTCTCACCTCCGCGCACCGGCCGCACGCGCAGACCGCCGTGAGGGCGGGCGGCACGGCCGGCCGGCCGCCCGAGCCGTTCCCGCGCTGCCCGAGACCCACATACGGCCGCAGCTGCTGCGGCTGGCCGTGCTGCCGCCCGTCGCCGTCGCCCTGAGCGCCTGTGCCGCCGTACTGTTCACCGTCCGCTCCACCGGCGCCCGCCCCAGCCTGACCCTGTGGTGCGTGCTCGCCGGGGCCGTCTCGGTGACCTGCGCGGGCATCCTGATCGCCGCCGTGGCCGCCGACCGTGCCGCCCACTCGGTGAGCGACCGCATCGGCTCCCTGCGCCGCAGCAACGCGCGCGGCGAGGCCGACCTGCGGGCCCTGGTCGAGGCCCTGCGCCGCGGTGAGAGCCCGCCCCAGCGCAAGCCGCACAGTGCCCCGCCCGAGGACGCCGACGACTTCGAACTGCTCGCCGCCGATCTCGCACGCGCCCACGACGGCGCCGTCACCGCCGTCGTGCAGGCCTCCCAGCTCTCCAGCCAGGCGGGCAGCGAACAGAAACTCGAGGTCTTCCTCAACCTCGCCCGGCGCCTCCAGTCGCTCGTGCACCGCGAGATCTCGATCCTCGACGAGCTGGAGAACGAGATCGAGGACCCCGACCTCCTCAAGGGCCTCTTCCACGTCGACCACCTCGCCACCCGCATCCGCCGCCACGCCGAGAACCTCGCCGTGCTCGGCGGGGCCGTCTCCCGTCGGCAGTGGAGCAACCCGGTCCCGATGACGGAGGTGCTGCGCTCCGCCATCGCCGAGGTCGAGCAGTACTCACGGGTCAAGCTCGTGCCGCCGATCGACGGCACCCTGCGCGGCCACGCCGTCGCCGACGTGATCCACCTGCTGGCCGAACTCGTCGAGAACGCCACCGTGTTCTCCGCGCCGCACACCCAGGTGCTGCTGCGTGCCAACCTCGTCACCTCGGGGCTCGCCGTCGAGGTCGAGGACCGCGGGCTCGGCATGCCCGTCGGCGAGCAGAGCCGGATGAACGCCCTGCTCGCGGACCCGGACCAGGTCAACGTGGCGAGCCTGCTGGCCGACGGACGCATCGGGCTGTTCGTGGTCTCGCAGCTCGCCAAGCGGCACGGCATCCATGTCCGGCTGCAGACCAACATCTACGGCGGAGTCCAGGCCGTCCTCGTGGTGCCGCAGGTGCTGCTGGGGGCGACGCCGGGCGTCCTCGGAGCCGTACCGCAGCCGCCGGACGCGCCGGCGGGCGGGGCGGACCCCTCCGAGCCGGTCCTGCTGCAGCAGCAGTACCAGCCGCAGCCGCAACCGGGACCTGAGCCGGGACACCGGGTCGCACCGAGCGTGCCCGCGGCCCCGCCGCGCCCTCCACAGCGGGAGACCGCGCAGCCGGTGAAGAAGGGCGGCGGACCGGCACCGCTGCCCGTGCGCGGGGCCCGCGAGCAGCGGCCCACCCCGGCGGACGCCGTGCCCGGCGTCCGGCCCGACCACCGGCACCTGGTCGAGGAGCACGTGGCGACACCGCCCACCCCACGCAACGGCGCCGTGCGCGGCACCATGGGCAAGCCGCAACTGCCCCGGCGCCGCGCCCAGGAGCACATCGCGCCCCAGCTGCGCGACGGGCCGGCGCCCCGCCAGGATTCGGAGTACCTGGCCGGCCACGACCCCGGCCTGATGGCCGCCTTCCAGCGGGGCATCGGCCTGGCCGAGGCCCAACAGCACTTGGAGGCGGCGTCCGGCGAGCCGACGACACCCCCGGGGCAGCCCTCCGGCCCGGCCATGGGCTCGGCCGGCGTGGCGCCCACCCTCCTGGACCCCGTACGCGCGCCCGTGCCGCATCCCCGCACGGCGCCCCTCACGTCCCTGGACCTCGGCCGCACGGACGTCACGGACACGGCCACTCCGCTCCCCATGGACGTACGCCGCACGGACGTCACGGACATGGCCACTCCGCCCTCCATGGACCTACGCCCCACGGACCCGTCCCACATAACCGAGGCGCGCCCCGCGCACGGGCCGGGGTCGCACGACGTACGCGGCGTGCGGGACGGCGTGTCCGCGCCCGGGCTCGATCTCGACCACACCACCCGGCACGACGGGAGCGCACCCGCCGGATGACCACCCCCGCGTTCACCCCACCCCCCAGCGCTCCCGCAGACCTTCGTACCTCAAGGAGTCGATCCACCATGGCGAGCGAAGCGCCGACCGGCCATGTATCCGATCTCGACTGGCTGATGAGCGGCCTCGTGCAGCGCGTACCGCACACCACCAGCGCGGTCCTCCTGTCCAGCGACGGGCTCGTGAAGTCGGTCCACGGTCTCGACACCGACAGCGCCGACCACATGGCCGCCCTGGCCTCCGGCCTCTACTCCCTCGGTCGCAGCGCGGGCGTCCGCTTCGGCGACGGCGGTGACGTCCGCCAGGTCGTCGTCGAACTCGACGCGACCCTGCTGTTCGTGACCACCGCCGGATCCGGTACCTGTCTCGCCGTGCTGGCCGGCCGCGAGGCCGACGCGGCGGTACTCGGCTACGAGATGGCCATGCTGGTCAAGAGCGTCCGCCCCTACCTGGTGACCGCCCCCCGCCAGTACTCCGTCGAACCGTCTGCGATGAGGCCTTGAACGTGGCGGCGGCCGGCGACGGGCCCTGGCTCGACGACGCGGCCGGACGGCTGGTGCGCCCCTTCACGGTCAGCAACGGCCGAACCCGGCCCACCATCGCGCTCGACCTGCTGTCGCACGTGATGGCCACCGGAGCCACCCCTCTCGGCTACCTCGGCCCCGAACACGCTCAGGTCCTCGACATGTGCCGCGTGCCGGTCTCGGTCGCCGAGGTCGCCGCCCACCTGAAGCTGCCGGCGGTGGTCACCAAGGTGCTGCTGGCGGACCTCGTCGACTGCGGGGCGCTGACCACCAAACCCCCCGAGTTCACCCACAACCCGACTGACCGGGCCCTTCTGGAGGCAGTGCTCGATGGACTACGACGACAGCTCTGACCCCTTCCCCACCGCACTCAAGATCCTGGTGGCGGGCGGGTTCGGAGTAGGCAAGACGACCTTCGTGGGCGCGGTCAGCGAGATCGCGCCCCTGAGCACGGAGGAACTGCTCACCACGGTCAGCGCCGCGACCGACAGCCTCGAAGGCATCGAGAACAAGGTCGAGACGACGGTGGCCATGGACTTCGGCCGCATCACCCTCGACCCGGAACACGTCCTGTACCTGTTCGGCACACCCGGACAGGAGCGGTTCTGGTTCATGTGGGACGAACTGTCCGAGGGTGCGCTCGGCGCGGTCATCCTCGCCGACACCAGGCGTCTGGAGGAATGCTTCGCCGCCGTCGACTTCTTCGAGCAGCGCGGTCTCGGCTTCATCGTCGCGATCAACGAGTTCGACGGCTCCTACCGCTACGACCCCGAGGAGGTTCGCGCCGCCATCGACCTCGATCCGCAGATCCCCGTCGTGCGCTGCGACGCCCGGATCTCCAGCTCGGGCGTCCAGACCCTGCTGACCTTGGTACGGCATCTGATCGCCCACAGCCCGGCACCCGCGCCGAGCCACGGCGCCCACATGTGACCCCCGCACACCCCGCAACGGAGCCGCATATGACGTACGCCCACAGCGACGGAGCCCGCCCATGAGCTACGACCTGCCCCGCCCGGCCGGTCGACTGCTGCTCACCCCCGAGGACAAGGAGGCGCCCGCCCGTGCGCGGCGGCTGCGCCTGCTGGGGCTGGGAGAGCATCCGGAGCCTGCGCTCGACGCCTTCGCGGCCCATCTCGCGGAGCGGGCGCAAGCGCCGTACACCATGGTCAACTTCATCGACGAACACCGGCAGTTCTTCGCGGGCCTACGGGTTCCGGACGTCAGACCCCCCACGTCCCCCGACGAGGAGGCCAAGCCGGAGATCGGCCGCTTCATGGAACGCGACCACGGGTTCTGCCCCCATGTGGTCGTCCGGCGCAAGGCGTTGGTGCTGGAGGACGTCAGGGACTATCCACGGTTCGCGGGCAACCCGGTCGTCGACGAGTTCGGCATCCGCTCCTATCTCGGCGCTCCGCTCATCGACGGCACCGGCATGGTGCTGGGCACGGTGTGCGTCGCCGACACCGAGCCGCGCCCCTGGGGCAGGTCCGGGCTGGAGACCATCAAGGCGGCGGCCGCCGATCTCGTCGTACGGGTGGAGCGGCGGGAGGCCGGCGGGTTCTGGCTCTGACTGCGCGCGGGGTCTGCCGGTGCGGTCCGTGCGGTTCTTTCGGTCCGTGTGGAGGTTCATTCGGTCCGTGCGGAAAGGAGGGCGCACGGACACCTCGCCGGTGTCTGCGCGGATCGTGGGGGCGGCCGGGTTCGGGTCACCGAGTCACCGGCAGAGGGAATGAGGGGCGGCAGGCGTGAAGCGGAGCTGTGGCGCCGCTTAAGAAATCCTCGATGGACCGGGGCGCCGCCGTACGGCAGATTGCTACGCGATTCCACCCCTCTCCCCGGAACGGGCCGGTTCGGCATGCCAGGACCCGGGGACCCACGCACAGGAGCCGTAGCGTTGAAGGCGCTGGTCAAGGAGAAGGCGGAGCCGGGGCTGTGGCTCGCGGACGTGCCCGAGCCCGCAGTCGGACCCGGCGACGTACTGATCAAGGTGCTGCGCACCGGGATCTGCGGCACCGACCTGCACATCCGGTCATGGGACGGCTGGGCGCGGCAGGCGATCCGCACCCCGCTCGTGCTCGGGCACGAGTTCGTCGGTGAGGTCGTGGCGACCGGTCGTGACGTCACCGACGTCAAGGCGGGCGACCGGGTCAGCGGCGAGGGCCACCTGGTCTGCGGCAGGTGCCGCAACTGCCTCGCCGGGCGGCGGCACCTGTGCCGGGCCACGGTCGGGCTCGGGGTCGGCCGCGACGGGGCGTTCGCGGAGTACGTCGCGCTGCCCGCCGCCAATGTGTGGGTGCACCGTGTCCCCGTCGACCTCGATGTGGCCGCGATCTTCGACCCGTTCGGCAACGCCGTGCACACCGCGCTGTCCTTCCCGCTGGTCGGCGAGGACGTCCTCATCACCGGCGCCGGCCCGATCGGCCTGATGGCCGCCGCCGTCGCCCGACACGCCGGGGCGCGGAACGTCGTGATCACCGACGTCAGCGAGGAGCGGCTGGAGCTGGCCCGCAAGATCGGTGCGAGCCTCGCGCTGAACGTCGCCGAGTCGAGCATCGCCGACGGACAGCGGGAACTCGGTCTGCGCGAGGGCTTCGACATCGGCCTGGAGATGTCCGGCCGCCCCGAGGCCATGCGGGACATGATCGCCAACATGACGCACGGCGGCCGGATCGCGATGCTCGGTCTGGCGGCCGAGGAGTTCCCGGTCGACTGGGCCCGGATCGTCACCTCGATGATCACGATCAAGGGCATCTACGGCCGCGAGATGTTCGAGACCTGGTACGCGATGTCGGTGCTCCTGGAGGGCGGCCTCGACCTCGCGCCCGTCATCACCGGCCGGTACGGCTACCGCGACCACGAGGCGGCGTTCGCCGACGCGGCGAGCGGCCGCGGCGGCAAGGTCATCCTCGACTGGACCCTCTGACCACCAAGGACTGATGATGTTCGACTCCGTGCGCGACGACCTCCGCGCCACCCTCGACGAGATCCGCGTCGCCGGCCTGCACAAACCGGAGCGTGTGATCGGCAGCCCGCAGTCCGCGACCGTGCACGTCACCGCGGGCGGCCGTCCCGGCGAGGTGCTCAACTTCTGCGCCAACAACTACCTCGGCCTCGCCGACCACCCCGAGGTGATCGCCGCCGCCCACGAAGCCCTGGACCGCTGGGGCTACGGCATGGCGTCCGTACGCTTCATCTGCGGCACGCAGGAGGTGCACAAGGAGCTGGAGACGCGGCTCGCGGCCTTCCTCGGCCAGGAGGACACGATCCTGTACTCCTCCTGCTTCGACGCCAACGGCGGTGTGTTCGAAACGCTGCTGGGCCCCGAGGACGCGGTGATCTCGGACGCGCTGAACCACGCCTCCATCATCGACGGCATCCGCCTGTCCAAGGCCCGCCGCTTCCGCTACGCCAGCCGTGATCTCGCGGATCTGGAACGGCAGTTGAAGGAGGCCACCGAGGGCGGGGCGCGTCGCAAGCTCGTCGTCACCGACGGCGTCTTCTCCATGGACGGCTATGTGGCCCCCCTGCGCGAGATCTGCGACCTCGCCGACCGCCACGACGCCATGGTCATGGTCGACGACTCGCACGCGGTCGGCTTCGTCGGCCCCGGCGGCCGTGGCACCCCCGAGCTGCACGGCGTCATGGACCGCGTCGACATCATCACCGGCACCCTCGGCAAGGCGCTCGGCGGTGCCTCCGGCGGTTACGTCGCCGCCCGCGCCGAGATCGTCGCCCTGCTCCGCCAGCGCTCCCGGCCCTACCTCTTCTCGAACACCCTCGCCCCGGTGATCGCCGCCGCCTCCCTGAAGGTGATCGACCTGCTCGAATCGGCGGACGACCTGCGCGTCCGGCTGGCCGAGAACACCGCGCTGTTCCGCCGCCGGATGACCGGGGAGGGCTTCGACGTCCTGCCCGGCGAGCACGCCATCGCGCCCGTGATGATCGGCGACGCGGCGAAGGCGGCGCGCCTGGCGGAGCTGCTCCTGGAGCGCGGCGTGTACGTGATCGGCTTCTCGTATCCGGTCGTGCCGCAAGGGCAGGCACGCATCCGCGTGCAGCTGTCGGCCGCGCACTCGACGGCGGACGTGAACAGGGCGGTCGACGCGTTCGTGTCGGCGCGCGCGGAACTCGAGGGCTGACGGCCACAGGGACAGACGTACAGACCGGCCGGACATATTGCGATAATCGTTCGCATGATCGAAGCGCGGCGGCTCCACATCCTCCGTGCGGTGGCCGACCACCGCACGGTGACCGCGGCTGCCGCCGCGCTGTACCTCACGCCCTCGGCGGTCTCCCAGCAGCTGACCGCCCTGGAGCAGGAGACCGGCCACCGGCTGGTCGAGCGCGGGGCGAAGGGCGTACGGCTGACCCCGGCCGGCGAGATCCTGCTCAGCCACACCCATGTGGTCCTCGCCCAGCTGGAGCGGGCCGAGGCCGAGCTCGCCGCGTACGGCTCGGGCGCCGCCGGCACCGTCACCGTCGCCTCCTTCGCGACGGGCATCGCCCTGGTCGTGGCGCCCGCGGTGGCCCGCCTCGCCGAGTCGGCGCCCGGCATCCGCATCCGCGTCCAGGACGCCGAGGGTGACGCCAGCCTGCCGATGGTGCTCGACCGGCAGGTCGACGTCGCCGTGGCCGTCGAGTACCGCGGGGCGCCGCCCGCCGACGACCCCCGGCTCACCCACGTACCGCTCTACGCCGAGCCCTTCGACGCGGTCCTGCCCCTCACTCACCGCCTCGCCGGCGCCGCCGAGGTCCCGCTGGCGGACCTGTCCAAGGATCCGTGGATCGGGCCCTACCCCGGCAACCCCTGCCACGACGTGGTCGTCCTATCCTGCGAGAGCGCCGGTTTCCAGCCGCGCCTCGAACACTCCTCGGACGACTTCCGCGCGGTCGTGGCCCTGGCCTCCGCCGACGCGGGCGTGGCGCTCGTACCCCGCTCGGCGCTGATCGGCATGGACCTCGCCGGTGTGGTCGTACGGCCGGTCGACGGGGTCGCGCCCACCCGCCGGGTCTTCGCGGCCGTACGCCGGGGAGCCGAGGAGCACCCGCTGATCCGGCCGGTCCTCGACGCGCTCGAAGACGCCGCACAGGGGTAGGGAACCAGCCACCGGCCGCACGCAGTCTGGATGGTCATGCGTGTGACGATGATCCTTCCGGCCCTGACCGAGGCGACGAGCCCGCTGTTCCGGCCCATCAAGTACTCGCTGTTCCCGCCGCTCGGCCTCGCGACCCTGGCCGGCTACCTGGACCCCGACGACGAGGTCACGCTCTACGACGAACACGTGGAGCGCCTCGATCTCGAAGCCCTCGACACTCCTGACCTGCTGGTGGTCCAGCCGTACATCACCTCCGCCCGCCGCAGCTACGAGATAGCCGACCACTTCCGCGCCCGGGGCGTCCATGTGGCGATGGGCGGCCTGCACGTCACCTCGCTCCCCGACGAGGCGGCCGCCCACGCCGACACGATCTTCACCGGCCCCGGTGAGGACGTGTGGCCGCTGTTCCTGAAGGACTTCCGCGACGGCGTGCCCGCCCGCCGCTACGACTCGACGCTGCGCACACTGGCCGGGCTGCCGCCCATAAGACGTGACCTGATCAAGCGTCACCTCTATCTCGTGCCCAACTCGATCGTCGTGTCGCGCGGTTGCCCGCACCACTGCGACTTCTGCTACAAGGACGCCTTCTTCGAGGGCGGCAAGTCCTTCTACACCCAGGCCGTCGACGACGCCCTGGCCGAGATCGACCGCCTGCCCGGCCGCCACCTCTACTTCCTCGACGACCACCTGCTCGGCAACAGACGGTTCGCCGAGGCCCTGTTCGACGGGATGAAGGGGATGGGACGGCTGTGGCAGGCGGCCGGCACGGTCAACTCCGTCCTCAAGCCGGACCTGTTGGAGCGGGCCGTGGAGGCGGGGCTGCGCAGTCTGTTCGTGGGCTTCGAGACCGTCAACGACGCGAACCTCGCCGAACGCCGCAAGAACCAGAACATCGGCACGGACTACGCGGCGGCGGTACGGCGCCTGCACGACACCGGAGTCATGGTCAACGCCAGCTTCGTCTTCGGGCTCGACCAGGACGGCCCCGACGTCTTCGACCGCACAGTGGAGTGGGCCGTCGGGCAGGGTATCGAGACGGCCACCTTCCACATCATGACGCCGTATCCGTCGACCGGACTGTGGAAGCAACTGGAGTCCGAGAACCGCATCGTGCACCGCGACTGGGACCTCTACGACACCCGTCATGTCGTCTACGAGCCCAGGAACATGACCCCCCGTCAGCTGGAGGACGGCTACTGGCGGGCGTACCGCGACTTCTACCGCTGGTCCAACATCTGGCGGGGTTCCGCGGCCCAGCCGGGACCGCACGAGCGGATGCGGCACCTGGCGTACTCCGGCGGCTGGAAGAAGTTCGAGCCCGCCTGGGACCTGCTGATCCGGTCGAAACGGGTGGTGCGGGCGCTGCCGGCGCTGGAGCGGACGCTGGCGGCGTTCGGAGGGCGGGCATGACGTGACGGGAGTCATGGTCTGGCGTTTCACATACGGGATAGGGTCCCGGATATGAAACATGAAGTCGTCGAGACCGGGCCGGATCCCGTCGACGCCCGGCTGGGCGCCCGACTGGCCGAACTGAGGGCCGAACACGGCTGGTCACTGGGGGAGTTGGCGGAGCGGAGCGGGGTGAGCAAGTCGACCCTGTCCCGGGCCGAGCGGGCGGAGATCAGTCCCACCGCCTCGCTGCTTAACCGGCTGTGCGGCGTCTACGGACGCACCATGTCCCGGTTGCTCAGTGAGATCGAGGCGGAGCCGGCGCTGCTGGTCAGGGCAGCCGACCAGCCGGTGTGGGAGGACCGGACCTCCGGATTCGTACGGCGCTCCGTGTCACCGCCGCACGCCGGCCTGCGCGGCGAACTCGTCGAGGGGCGACTCACCCCGGGCGCCGACATCGCCTACGACCGGCCGCCCGTGCCCGGTCTTGAGCAGCACATCTGGGTCCTCGAAGGGGTGCTCGACGTGACGGCACAGGACACCGAGCACCACCTCGCCGCCGGCGACTGCCTGCGGCTGCGGGTGTGGGGGTCCACGCGGTTCCGGTGCGCGGGCCCCGAGCCGGTGCGGTACGTGCTGGCGGTGGTGCTGCCGTGATCGTGAGCCGACTGAACGGGACCCAGGTACTCGACCACGTCGACGCGTTGGCCGACCTGCTGGTCGACACCGTGGACGGCGGCGCATCGGTGGGCTTCCTCGTCCCGCTCGACCGGGCGGCGGCCCTCGCCTGGTGGAAGGAGCGGGCGGTGGGCGTGACCGTCGGGCAGCTCGCGGTGTGGGTCGCGCAGGACGACGGCCGGACGCTCGGCACCGTGAGCCTGGCGTTCCCCGACAAGCCCAACAGTCGTCATCGCGCCGAACTGGTCAAGCTGATGGTGCACCGGGAGGCCCGCGGCCGGGGCCTCGGCCGCAGACTGCTGGCGACCGCCGAGGAGGCGGCCGTCGGTACGGGCGTCACTCTCCTCCACCTGGACACCGAGACCGACAGCCCCGCCGAGCACCTCTACACGACCGCCGGCTGGACGCGGGCGGGAGTGATCCCCGACTACGCGGCGGACCCCGCCGGGGTGCTGCGGCCGACGACGCTCTACTACAAGTACGTGGGGGCGGCCGCAGGGAAGGGAGCCGAGGCTCTCACCAGGTGATTGTCAGTGGGAGCCACTACGGTGCCTGTCATGCCGGACGCCGAAGACGTACGCCGAATCGCCTTGTCCCTGCCGGAGACGACGGAGAAGATCGCCTGGAGCATGCCCACGTTCCGGGTGGCGGGGAAGATGTTCGCCACGCTGCCCGAGGACGAGACCTCCCTCGCCGTGCGCTGCCCCAAGGAGGAGCGCGACGAACTGGTGCTGGCCGAGCCGGACAAGTTCTGGATCGCCGACCACGAGGCGCAGTTCGCCTGGGTACGGGCCCGCCTCGCCGCACTGGAGGACGAGGACGAGGTGCGTGACATCCTCGCGGACTCCTGGCGTCAGGCCGCACCGACCCGACTGCTCGACGCGCATCCGGAACTGGGGCTGCCGGCGGGGCAGTGAGACACGCGGGCTCGGGTTCGGCGGCGGCACGGGAGCGGACGGCCTCGGGGGAGAACGCCGGCCCGGCCAAGGGACCGACCCCACCGACCCGCCTCACGCCGGCTGCTCACGACCGGTCCGTGTCACGAACGCCCCGCCACCACCCCGCCCGCCAGGAACCCGCCGATCCGCTCCCGCAGGAACCGCGCATCGAGGCCGTGCGCGGCGACGTGTTCCTCGACGCGGCCGTAACGCCGCAGCTCGCGGCGGCCCACGCCCAGGCCCAGCACCCGGTGGGGTACGTCGGAAAGTGCGTCGTTCGCGGCCGCCGTCGACGTGCCCGCAAGATACGGCTCGACGAGCACGACGTCGCTTCCGGCCGTCTCCGTGGCCCGGCGCAGGGCGGCCGCGTCGAAGGGCCGTACGGTCGTCGCGTACAGCACGGTCACGTCCAGGCCCGCCACGGCGGCGAGCACCGCGTCCAGCATGGGCCCGACGGCGACGACCACGCCCGAGCGGCCCTCGCGGACCGTGCGGAACCGCTCGCCGTCGACCGGGAGCGCTTCCCGGTTGGCCTGCACGGACAGCCGTACGTACACCTTGTCGTCGCCCGCGGCGACCGCGTGCCGCAGCAGGGTCTCGGCCTCGTCCGGATGGCCCGGCACGTGCACCGTCCAGCCGTCGAGGGTGTCGAGCAGCGCCACGTCTCCGGGGGACATGTGGGTGTACCCGCCCGCGGGCCAGTCGAAGGAAGCGGCGGCGCTGACCAGCACCGCCCCCACGTCCTGGTGCCCGAGGTCCAGCTTGATCTGCTCGAAGGGGCGCTCGACGAGGAAGCTGGCGAAGGTGTGCACGACGGGCCGCAGCCCGGTCAGGGCCATTCCCGCGGCCGCCCCCACGAGGAGCTGCTCGCGGATGCCGACGTTGACGACCCGGTCGGGGTGCCGGTGCCAGGCCTCGGTGAAGCCGTCCCGGCCGATCTCGGCGAGGACGACCGCGACCCGCGGATCCTCGTCGAGCAGGCGCGAGACGACGGCGGGGAGACGGTCACGCATGGTGTCCATGGAAGATTCGGACCTTTCCGGGAGATGGCAGGGTGGCGGACGTTCAGGCGGACTTCGGCTCGACCCGGGCCACCACCACGTGCGGGCGGCCCGGGTGCGGGGCGGTGAAGGCGGCGTACAGCGCCTCCTGGTCGCGGCCGTCGACCGTGACCGCGGACCAGCCGGCGGCCGCGAAGCGGGCGGCGATCCCGCCGGGCCGGGCGTGACTGGCGGAGGCGTTGTCGATCACCACGGTGTGCAGCCGCTCCAGCGCCGCGGGACCGGCGAAGGCGATCGCCTCGTGGTTGCTGCCTTCGTCCAGCTCGGCGTCCCCCACCAGCACCCACACCCGGGGTTCGTCGAGCCCTTGGGCGCGCAGCCCCAGCGCCGTGCCCACGGCGATCGGCAACCCGTGCCCCAGTGACCCGCTGCCGATCTCGGCCCCCGGCACGAGCACGCGGTCGGGATGGTGGCCGAGCGGCGAGTCGTAGGAGCCGAAGCCCGGCAGCCAGTCCACGGGTACGAAGCCCTTGGCGGCCAGCACCGCGTAGTACGCCATCGGGCCGTGCCCCTTGGACAGCAGGAACCGGTCCCGCCCGGGATCGTCCGGCCGCTCGGGCCCGACCCGCAGCACCCGGTCGTAGAGGACCCACAGCGCGTCCAGCGTGGACGTCGCCACCGGCCCGTGCTTCTCGTCGCCCGTCATCAGCCCCATGAGGCGGGGCAGGTCGCCGTACGCGTACCCGTACGTGCGACCGCGTTCCTCGGTGATCGTCATGCCGTTGATCCTGCAACCTCGAGCAAGGTTGAGGTCAAGGGGCGGGCGCGGTGAAACCCGGGCGCGACCACGGACCCGAGTGCGGTATTGTTTCCCTGCGTGTTCGGCCAGGGGAAACCCCAGGTCAGACGGCACCGGGACGTGGCGCAGCTTGGTAGCGCACTTGACTGGGGGTCAAGGGGTCGCAGGTTCAAATCCTGTCGTCCCGACGGTGCGAAGGGTCTTCGCAGGCGAGAGCCTGCGGGGGCCCTTTTCGTGTGGGCCGGGCGCTTTCGGGAGCGGTGACGCCCTCGACGACGTGACGCAGAAAGCCGGCCGCGGTGCCGCCGTCACAGACACGGTGGTCGAAGGTCAAGGACAGGTTGACCACCTTGCGCACCTCCACGCGGCCGTCCACCGCCCAGGGGCGGTCGGTGATGCGGCCCACGCCGAGCATGGCGGCCTGCGGATGGTTGAGGATCGGGGTGGCGCCGTCGACGTCGAAGACACCGTAGTTGTTCAGCGTGAACGTGCCGCCGGTGCGGTGCCGCGCCGGGAGCGCGTCGCGTCGCGCGAGGCCGGTCAGCCGTCCCAGTTCGGCCGCGAGGTCGTCGGGCGAAAGGCTGTCGGCGTCCCGTACGACCGGCACCACCAGGCCGTGCGCGGTCTGCGCGGCGAAGCCGAGATGCACCCCGGGCAGGCGGACCACCTCCTCGCGTTCGGCGTCGACGCGGGCGTTGAGCTCGGGGAACGAGGCGAGTGCGGCCAAGCACGCCCGGGCGAGCAGCGGGAGCAGGCCCTTCCCGAGCAGGGCCCGGGTGGCGAGCAGGGTCGTGGCGTCGGCATCGGCCCAGATGGTCACCGCCGGGGTGTCGCGGTGACCGCGGACGAACTTCTCCGCGGCGGGGCCGAGCGGCGTCCGGATCCCGGGCTCCGCGATGCCGGCCTCGGCTGTTTCGGCCCCGGCCGTTCCGGCCTCGCCTCCCGTCCGGGACCACCGCTGCGACGCACCGGTCCCGTACCCGGTCAGTACGGCCCCGGAGTCGTCCGCTGCCTCCGGCCCCGCGTGCGTGTCCGCGTCCGCCCCCGCATCCGTGTCCGCCCCCGCGTCCCTGTCCGCGTCCGTCTGCGCCACGGTCAGCAGCGCCGCCCCCACGCCGACGACCTCCCCGGCGTGACAGTGCAGGGCCGTCACCGTCCCCGCGAACGGACTCGGCAACGTCACCACGGACTTGGCCGTCTCCACCTCGGCGACGACCTGGTCGTACCCGACGGCGTCGCCCACGGCGACCTTCCACTCCAGCAGCTCGGCGTCCGTCAGTCCCTCGCCCAGGTCCGGCAGGCAGAAGGTCCGGCCGGGAGGGACGGTCTCCGTACGCTCGGTCGCCGGACGGGCTGTCCGTCGACCGGAGCCGGTCGGCATCAAGCGCCTCAGCCCTTCCAGTACCCGGCCGACGCCCGGCAGATGGGCACCCTCCAACAGCGGGGGCGGGTAAGGAATGTCGAAACCGGTGACCCGCAGCACCGGCGCGCGCAGCGCGTCGAAGCACCGCTCCTGCACCCGGGCCGCGATCTCGGCGCCGACACCGGCGAAGCCCTGCGCCTCGTGCACCACCAGGCAGCGGCCGGTCCGCCGCACCGACGCGGTGAGCGTGTGATCGTCCAGCGGCACGAGGGTGCGCAGGTCGAGCACCTCGACGTCCAGGCCCTCGGCGGCCGCCACGCCGGCCGCTTCCAGGGCCACCGCGACCGAGGGGCCGTACGCCACCACGGTCGCGTCGCTTCCGCTCCGCCGTGTCGCGGCCGTACCGAACGGCCCGGTACGGACGGGCAGTTCGAGGATCTCCTTCGTCCAGTATTGGCGCTTGGGTTCCAGGAAGACCACCGGATCCGGGTCGTCGATCGCCTCGCGCAGCAGCGAGTAGGCGTCCGCCGCCGTCGCCGGGGTCACCACCTTCAGGCCCGCCGTGTGGACGTAGTACGCCTCGCTGGAGTCGCTGTGGTGCTCGACGCCGCCGATGCCGCCGCCGTAGGGAACACGGACGACGAGCGGCAGCGTGAGGGCGCCACGGGTGCGGTTGCGCATCTTGGCCATGTGGGAGGCGATCTGCTCGAACGCCGGGTAGGCGAAGGCGTCGAACTGCATCTCCACCACCGGTCGCCACCCGGTCATCGCCATGCCGACCGCGAGACCCGCGATGCCGGCCTCGGAGACCGGCGTGTCGAAGCAGCGCCCGGTACCGAACGTGTCGGTCAGTCCGTCGGTGACCCGGAAGACACCGCCTAGCCGGCCCACGTCCTCGCCGAAGACGACGACGCGTTCGTCCGCGTCGAGCGCGTCCCGTAGGGCGGCGTTGAGGGCCTGTGCCATCGCCGTGCCGACCACCATCTCAGCGTCCCTCCAACTCTGCCCGCAGCGCGGCCCGTTGCTCGGTCAGGTGCGGGGTCGGTGAACTGAACACGTGGTCGAAGAGGGCCAGGGGGGCCAGGTCGGGTGCCACGGCCACCCGATCGCGGACATCGGCGGCGTACGCCTCCGCCTCGTCGGCCGCGGCCTTGACGTCGACGTCGGTGAGCAGGCCGCGCTCGCGCAGTGCCGCCTCCAGCCTGACGATCGGGTCGCGGCCCCGCCAGTGCTCCGCCTCCGCGGCCGTGCGGTAGCGGGACGGGTCGTCGGCGCTGGTGTGCGGGCCGACGCGGTAGGTGTGCGCCTCGATCAGCCACGGTCCGCCGCCCGCCCGGGCGTCCTCGACCGCCGTGGCCAGCACGGCCAGTACGGCCGCGGCGTCGTTGCCGTCCACCTGCTCGGCGCGGACGCCGTAGCCGACTCCCTTGTACGCCAGGCTCGGTGCCGCGCACTGGTCGGACAGCGGGACCGAGATGGCGTACCGGTTGTTCTGCACCAGGAAGACCACCGGCGCCCGCAGGACGCCGGCCAGATTGACCGCCTCGTGGAAGTCGCCCTCGCTGGTGGCGCCGTCGCCGACGAGCGCGAGGGCGACGGTGTCCGCGCCCTTGAGCCGCTCACCGTGGGCCAGTCCGGTGGCGTGTGCCGCGTGGGTGGCGAGCGGGGTGCACTGCGGTGCGGTGCGGTGCCGCGGCGGGTCGTAGCCGCAGTGCGCGTCGCCGCGCAGCAGCGTCAGCGCCTCCACGGGGTCGATGCCGCGGCTGACCAGTGCGACGCAGTCGCGGTAGGTGGGGAACAGCCAGTCGGTGGCGCGCAGCGTGAGTGCCGCGGCCACCTGGCAGGCCTCCTGGCCGAGGCTGGACGGGTGGACCGCGAGCCTGCCCTGTCGGGCGAGTGCCGTCGCCTGCTCGTCGAAGCGCCGCCCGAGGACCATCTTCCGGTAGGCCGCCAGCAAGGCCTCGGGCGACGGCTCGGTGTAGGTCCGGGCGTACGCCCTTTCCGTGCCATCGAATTGCATTTCTTTGCCATTCGATGACAGAAAGGAAACCGGAACCTGGGACGGGAGCCAGGGAGCAGGCCCTGCCTGTTTCTCCATGGCGGTATTCATCGGCGTTTCGACCATCATTCCGCCACCCTTTCGTCACGGCCTGTACGTCTCGGATGATCTACGGATCCGATGCTTTCTCAACTGCGGTGCGGATACGGGCGGATGAAGCGGAACTGAACACTCCACAGTCCGTCACTCGAGCTTCGGTGCAACTCCTACGTGTCAACTGCACGTCGGCGAACGGCAATTCGCACGTCGTCCTCCCGTATCCAAGTACCGGTTCCAATGGATCAGCGACACCCGGCACTGCGGAAGGCTAGGAACATGTCCCGAGTACGCCCGGGAACACGTCACTACACGGTTGTCTGTTCCTCATGCGGAACCCGTCACGAGGACGACGGCCTTCTCCTGGACTGCTCCGGTGGCCACGAACCGGCATTCCTGCGCACCGAGTACACCGGAACCGGAACGCAACCCGGTGAAAGCACCGGGCTGTTCCGGTACGCCGCACTGCTGCCGGTGGCTCGGGCCTTCCCCGACGTTCCCGGCCCGGTCGTCCACCGTGCCGAGCGGCTGGGCCGCCGGATCGGCCTCGACCGGTTGTGGGTCGCCTTCAACGGCCACTGGCCCGAACGCGGGGCGCGGTTGCCCACCTGTACGTTCAAGGACCTGGAGGCGTACACCGTGCTGGGCCGCCTGCCCGCCGCGCCGCCGGTCCTGGTGATCCCCTCGGCGGGCAACACCGCCGCCGCCTTCGCCTGGGCCGCCACCCGCCACCAGGTGCCCTGTCTGCTGGTGGTGCCCGCCCCGGCCCTGGAGCGGATGCGCTTCCCCGCGCCGCTCGACCCCTGTGTACGGCTCGTCGTCCTCGACGGCACCGCCACCTACAGCGACGCCATCGCCTGCGCCGACCTGCTCGCCCGCTTCCCCGGCCATCACGCCGAGGGCGGCTGCCGCAACGTCGGCCGCCGCGACGGCCTGGGCACCGTCATGCTGGCCGCCGCCGAGGCACTCGGGCGGCTTCCGGAGACGTATGTGCAGGCCGTCGGCAGCGGTACGGGAGCCATCGGCGCCCACGAGGCGGCACAGCGTGTCCGCAGGAGCGGCGAGGCCCTGCCCCGCCTGCTCATGTGCCAGAACGCGCCCTTCGCGCCCCTGTACGACGCCTGGCGGTCCCTCGGCACGAGCCCCTCCTCCGGCGAAGCGGCCCCGGCCGGCCGCGCATCGACGCCGGCGCACCTCGAACACGAGCCGCTCGCTCGCGAACTGACCAACCGCCGACCTCCGTTCAGCGTCCGCGGCGGGGTCCGTGACGTGCTCGCCGAGAGCGGCGGGGACGTCCTGTGCACGGACAACGGGGCCGCGCTCGCCGCGATGGCGCTCTTCGAAGAGGCCGAGGGCATCGACATCGAGCCGGGCGCCGGAGTCGCCCTCGCCGCCCTGGCCGACGCGGCGCGGGCCGGGCGGGTCCGGCGCGACGAACTGGTGCTTCTCAACATCACCGGGGGCGGGCGCGCCCGCCAGGCCCGCGACCTCGCCCTCGTGCCCGCCGAGCCCTGGCTCCGTCTGCCCTGGCCCGGCCGCGAGGCGGGTCCGGCCGTGGTCGCCGAGCAGGTGGCCCGCCAGCTGACCGGCGCCGCCGCACCCGTCGTCGCTGAGGCCGGCCGATGAGCGCCCCGGGCGGGCTGGACCTGTCCGCCGCCCAGCGCTCGATGTGGTTCGGGCAGCGCCTCGACGCGGCCGGGCCCGCCTACAACGTGGGCGAGTACACCGAGATCCACGGGCCCGTCGACCCTGTCTCGTTCCGGGCCGCGGTACGGCAGGTCGTGGACGCCACCGAGACCCTGCGGGCGCGTTTCGCGACCGACGGCGGCTCCGTCCGCCGGCTCGTCGAGGCCGACCCGGCCTGGGAGTTGCCCGTCGTCGACCTCACGGACGAGCCCGACGCCCGCTCCGCCGCCGACGTGTGGACGGCCGCCGACTTCGCCACGCCGTTCGACCTCGAACGGGCCCCGCTGTTCCGGTACGCGCTGCTGAAGCTGACGGACGCCCACTGGATCTGGTACCAGCGCTACCACCACATCGCCGTCGACGGCTACAGCTGTTCGCTCATCGCCCGACGGGTCGCCGACGCGTACACCGCGCTCGTCACCGGGACGCCCCACAGCCCGGCATCGGCGCCCCTCGCCCCGCTGGTCGCCGAGGACGAGGCCTATCGTGACGGCACCCGCCACACGTCGGACCGCGCGTACTGGGCGCGTGTCCTCGCCGACCGTCCCGACCCCGTGAGCCTGTCCGAGCGCCCGCCGCAGGTCGCCGACCGGTTCCTCCGCCGTACCGGCCATCTGGCCGAAGTGGCTGGGGACTTGGTGCACGCGGCCGCCGAACACGCCGGCACCCGCTGGTCGCGTGTGGTCCTCGCGGCGACCGCCGCCCACCTGCATCGGCTCACCGGAGCCGGGGACGTCGTCCTCGGCCTCGCCGTGACCGCTCGCGAGAGCGAGACGGCGCTGGCCACGCCGGGAATGGCGTCCAACGTGCTGCCGCTGCGGCTGTCCGTGCGGCCCGACATGGCCGCCTCGGACCTCGTACACCAGGCGGCCACCGCCACCCGCGACCTCCTGGCACACCAGTGCCACCGGGGTGAGGACCTGCGCCGGGACCTGGACTGGCCGCGGGACGGGCGACGCTTCTTCGGGCCCGTCGTCAACATCATGGCGTTCGGACCGGAGTTGCGGTTCGCGGGACATCCGACCACCCGCCACAACCTGTCCACGGGACCGGTCGAGGACCTCGCCGTCAACGTCTACGACCGTGCGGACGGCGCCGGCCTGCGCGTCGACTTCGACGCGAGCCCCGCCCTCTACGCGGACGCCGAACTCGCCGCCCACCACCGGCGTTTCGTCCGCTTCCTCGAACGGTTCGCCGCCGCCGTGCTCGCCCCGGGCTCATCGGTGGGACAAATCGAGCTCGCGATGCCCGAGGAGGCGCCGAGAGCACTGCTCGACGGCGCCGCGCCCCGCGGTCGTGAGACGACCGTGCCCGCGCTCTTCGCGGAGCGCGTCGCGGCGGCCCCGGACGCGACGGCCCTCGTCCAGGGCGAACGCGTCACCACCTATCGGGAGTTGAACGAGCGCGCCAACCAGTTCGCGCACCGGCTGCTCGGTCTCGGGGTCCGGCCCGAGAACCGGGTCGCGGTTCTGATGGACCGCTCCGACAACCTTGTCGTCGCGCTGCTGGGCGTCCTCAAGGCGGGTGCCGCCTACGTCGGCCTCGACCCACGCGCTCCCGCGGCCCGCGTCCGGCGGATCCTCGCCGAGACGGACGCGGCGGCCCTGCTGACGGACACCGCGTTCGCCGGCGCGGCGAAGGAGGCGTACGAGGGCCCCCTCGTCGTCACCGACGCCGATCCGACGCTCGACACCGAACCGGACACCGACCCCGCCGTGCCCGTGCACCCCGCCCAACTGGCCTACGTCAGCCACACCTCGGGCTCCACCGGCACACCGAAGGGCGTCGCCGTCACCCATCGCGACATCGCCGCCCTCGTCACCGACTCGGCGTTCGGCGACGGCGCTCACGCATGCGTGCTGGTCCACTCGCCGACCGCGTTCGACGCCTCCACCTACGAGATGTGGGTGCCGTTGCTGACCGGCGGCACGGCCGTGATCGCCGACCCGGACCAGGACGTGGACGCCGCCGCGGTAAGGAGCCTGACGGGGCGTCACCGACTGACCTCACTGTGGCTCACCGCCGGGCTGTTCCGGCTCGCCGCCGACGAGGATCCGGGCTGCTTCGCGGGGCTGCGCCAGGTGTGGACCGGCGGCGAGGCCGTCCCCGCCCCAGCCGTCCGCCGGGTGCTCGCGAGCTGCCCGGAGCTGACCGTCACCGACGGTTACGGCCCCACCGAGACGACCACCTTCGCCACCAGCCGCCCCTGCCCCGCCGGTTCGCCCGTCCCGGACCCGCTGCCCATCGGCCGGCCGCTCGACGGGATGCGCGCCTACGTTCTCGACGGCGCGCTCCGGCCGATCCCGCCGGGCACGGTGGGGGAGTTGTACGTCGCCGGGCCCGGCGTGGCCCGCGGCTACCTGGGGCGTCCCGGCGCGAGTGCCGAGCGGTTCGTCGCCGACCCCCACGGCCCGGTCGGCACCCGGATGTACCGCACCGGCGACCGCGTCCGCGTGACCCCCGACGGCGAACTGGAGTTCCACGGCCGAGCCGACGGCCAGGTGAAGCTGCGCGGCTTCCGCATCGAACCCGGCGAGATCGAGACGGCCCTCGCCGCCCACCCAGAGGTCGGCCAGGCGGTCGCCGTCGTTCGCGAGGACCGCGAGCGGCACCTGGTCGCGTACGCGATCCCCGCCGAGGGCGCGGCCCCGGACCCCGGCACCCTGCGCGAGCACCTCGCCGGCCGACTGCCCGACTTCATGGTGCCCTCCGCCGTCGTCGTCCTCGACCGGCTGCCGCTGACCGTCAACGGCAAGCTCGACCGGGCCGCGCTGCCCGCTCCGCCGACGGCGGCGGCCGTACCGGCGAAGGCAGCGCGCACCGCGCACGAAGAAGTCCTGTGCGCCCTGTTCGCGGACGTGCTGGGCCGGCCGGACGTCGGCCCGGGCGACAGCTTCTTCGCCCTCGGCGGCCACTCGCTGCTCGCCCTGCGGCTCCTCGGCCGGATACGCACGGCGCTCGGCATCGAGCCGACGCTGCGGGACGTGTTCCGGACGCCCACCCCGTCCGGCCTCGCCCGGCTGGCCGACACAGGGAGCGCCGTACGGGCGGTCGGCCCGCGGCCGGTCCCGCGCACCGCCGCCACCGAGGCCCCGCTGTCGTCCGCGCAGCGGCGGCTGTGGTTCCTGCACCGGCTGGAGGGAACCGGGGCCGCGTACCACATCCCGCTCGCGACCCGGCTGACCGGCGGCCCGCTCGACGCGGACGCGCTCGGCGCCGCCCTCGCGGACGTCGTCGCCCGGCACGAGCTCCTGCGGACCGTGTACCCGGACACCGACGGGATCCCCCGTCGGCGGCTGCTGGACCGCGTACGGCCCGAGATACGGGAGGAGCGCGTCACCGAGGCCGAACTGAACGCGCGGCTGGCGGAGTTGGCCGACGAGAGGTTCGATCTGGCGGAGGAACCGCCGATCCGCGCCCACCTCCTCGTCCTGGGTCCGGAGGATCACGTCCTCCTCCTCGTCCTGCACCACGTCGCCGCCGACGGCTGGTCGCTGGCCCCTCTCCTCCGCGATCTGGCGACCGCCTACCGGGCCCGACTGGCCGGGAAGCAAGCCGAGTTCGAGCCACTGCCCGTCCAGTACGGCGACTACTCCGCCTGGCAGCACGAGTTGCTCGAACACGACCGGGGACGCCAACTCGACCACTGGCGGCAGGCATTGGCGGGACTCCCCGACGAACTGGCCCTTCCCGCCGACCGGCCCCGGCCGGCCCGCGCCACCCACCTGGGCGGCGACATCCCCGTCCGGCTCGACGCGGACCTGCACCGAAGGCTGCGCGAGCTCGCCACCGAGAGCGGGGCGACCGTGTTCATGGTCGTGCAGGCGGGGCTCGCCGCCCTGCTCAGCCGGCTGGGCGCGGGCACCGACATCCCGCTCGGCACGCCGGTCGCCGGCCGCGCCGACGAGATGTTCGACGACCTGGTCGGCTGCTTCGTCAACACCCTGGTCCTGCGCACCGACACCTCGGGCGACCCGTCCTTCCGGGACCTTCTCGGCCGGGCCCGGGAGGCCGACCTGGCGGCCTACGCCCACCAGGACCTGCAGTTCGAGCACCTTGTCGAAGCACTCAACCCACCCCGGTCCCTGGCCCGGCACCCGCTCTTCCAGGTGATGCTCGCCTTCCGCCCCACCGACGGACCTCTCCTGGACCTCCCCGGCCTCGACGCCCGGACGCTGCCCGTGGAGACCGGCACCACCAAGATCGACCTGACGTTCAACCTGGGCGAGCACCGCGCACCCGACGGCTCCCCGGCCGGCATCGACGGTTTCCTCCAGTACAGCGCCGACCTCTTCGACCGCCGTACGGCCGAGGAACTGGCCGCACGGCTCGAACGGCTGCTGCGGGCCGCCGCGGACGCCCCTGACCGGTCGATCGGCGCGCTCGACATCCTCGCACCGGACGAACGCCACCGCCTGCTGGTCGAGTTCAACGACACCGCACGGGAGGTTCCGGACACCCCCTTCCCCCGGATGTTCGAGGCGCGGGCCGTCGAGGCTCCGGACCACGTGGCGGTGACGGACGCGGAAGTCTCGCTCACCTATGGCCAACTCGACGCCCGTTCCGACCGGTTGGCGCGCGCACTCACGTCGTACGGTGCCGGTCCGGGCCGGATCGTCGCCTTCTCGCTGCCCCGCTCGGTCGACCTCGCGGTCGCCGTGCTCGCCGTCCTCAAAGCGGGCGCGGCCTATCTGCCCCTCGACCCGGAGCATCCCGCCGAGCGCACGGCCCAGCTGCTCTCCGACGCGGCTCCGGTGTGTCTGATCTCGTGGGACGGACCCGACGCCGGCCTTCCCGTCGTAAACCCTGACGCGACCCCGAACGACCCGAGCCCGCCCCTTGCCGAGGCCCGCCCCGCCGATCCCGCCTACCTGATCTACACCTCCGGGACCACCGGCCGCCCCAAGGGAGTCGTAGTCGAGCACCGGAACCTCACCACCTATGTGGCCCGGTGCGTCGAGGAGTACCCGGGTCTGCGCGGCACCTCGCTGCTGCACGCGACCATGTCCTTCGACGCCACCGTCACCACCCTGCACGGGGCGCTCGCCGCCGGCGGTCGTGTCCACATCGCGGCCCTCCACGAGGCGGGTGCCACGCCGTCGCCCGACGGCTACACCTTCCTCAAGGCCACCCCGAGCCATCTCCCGCTGCTGCCCGCCCTGCCGCACGACCTGTCGCCCGGCGAGGAGTTCATGCTGGGCGGCGAGGCGCTGGTGGGCGAGGCCCTGCGAGCGTGGCGCCGCGACCACCCGTACGTCCGCCTGGTCAACCACTACGGACCCACCGAACTGACCGTCGGCTGCACCGACCACCGCATCGAACCCGGCGACGAGCTGCCGAGCGGCCCCGTGCCCATCGGCCGGCCCATGTGGAACACCCGGGCGTATGTCCTGGACGCCCGGCTGAACCCCGTACCGGTGGGCGTCGAGGGCGAGCTGTACGTGGCCGGCGACCATGTGGCGCGCGGCTACTGGAACCGGCCCGGACCGACCGCCGAGCGGTTCGTCGCCGACCCCTTCGGGCCGCCCGGCATCGGGGCACCTCCCGGGCGGAGCGGGCGCATGTACCGCACGGGCGACCTGGCCGTGCGCCGCGCCGACGGCACGCTGGAACTGCGCGGGCGGGCCGACGGACAGCTGAAGATACGGGGGCTGCGGATCGAACCCGGCGAGGTCGAGGGTGTGCTCACCGCCCATCCCGCCGTCGCGCAGGCCGCGGTGGTCGTACGGGAGGGCCGGGAGGGCGTACGACGTCTGGTCGGGTACGTCGTCCCGGCCGCCGGGTCCGCCGGAGCTGCCTGGGTTGTCGGGGACGCCGGGTCCGACGGGGACGCCGGGTCCGCCGGGGACGCCGGGTCCGACGGGGACGCCGAGGCCGACCGCCCGGCCCTCCTCGCGCACGCCGCCCGGCAACTGCCCGCTCACATGGTCCCCGAGGCCCTTGTGGTGCTCGACGCCCTGCCGATGACCCCCAACGGCAAGCTGGACCGGGCGGCACTGCCCGCCCCGAACACGGGGCGGGAGGAGGCGTCCGGCGTGGACAGCGGGCCTCGTACCCCGCAGGAGGAGATTGTTCGGGAGCTGTTCGCCGAGGTGCTCGGCGTGGCCGACGTGCGGGTCGACGACGGGTTCTTCGATCTCGGCGGCGACAGCATCACCTCCATCCACCTCGTCAGCCGCGCGCTCGCCTCGGGACTGCGGCTGACCCCGCGTGACGTGTTCGAACAGCGGACCGTCGCCGCGCTCGCCGCCCTGGCGGCGGACCGTCCGGCGCCCGATCGGGTCCCGGAACGGGAACCGGCGACCGGTGAGCTGCCTCTGACCCCGGCCATGCACCGGCTGCGCGAACGGGGCGGCCCCATCGGTTCGTTCAGCCAGTCGGTGCTGCTGGTCACTCCGGCGGGTGCCGACGAGAAGCGGCTGACGGCGGCACTCCAGGCGCTCGTGGACCACCACGACGTGCTGCGGATGCGCCTGACGGCCGACGACTGGACGGCGCTCGTCCCGCCTCCCGGAAGCGTCGAGGTTCCGTTCGAGCAGGTCGAGGACTTCGCGGCAGCGCGCCTTCCGATCCAACTGCGTCCGCAGAACGGTCAGTTGGTGCACGCGGTCTGGTGCGACGCCGGGCCGGAGCGCCCTGGCCGACTGCTTCTGACCGTGCATCACCTGGCCGTCGACGGCGTCTCCTGGAGCATCCTGTGCTCCGACCTGGCCGCCGCCTGGCGCGAGGAGGAGCTGTCCACGCCGGGCACCTCCTTCCGGCACTGGGCCCGGCTGCTGGAGCGGGAGGCCCGCACCCCGGCAAGGACGGCCGAACTCGCCGTCTGGCAGGGGATGTCGGAACCAGCTGATCCTCTGCTCGGGGCCCGGGCCCTCGACCCTCTGCGGGACGTGGTCGGCGCGATGCGCCACCTCACCCGGCAGCTCCCGGCCGAGACCACCGCCGACCTGCTCACCTCCGTGCCGGCCGCCTTCCACGCCGGAGTCGAGGACGTGCTGCTGGCCGCGCTGGCCGCCGCGTTCGTGCGGTGGCGGCGGCAGCCGTCCCTGGTGCTGGACGTCGAGCGGCACGGCCGTGAGGAGATCGCCGACGGCGTCGACCTCTCGCGCACGGTCGGCTGGTTCACCAGCGTCGTGCCCGCCCGGCTCGACCTCACCGGAGTCGATCCCGACGACCCGGCCGAGGTCCTGAAGAGCGTCAAGGAGCAGTTGCGAGCCGTGCCCGACCACGGCATCGGCCACGGTCTGCTCCGGCACCTCAACCCCGGGACCGGGCCGGTCCTCGCCGCGCTCCCGGCACCGCAGATCGGCTTCAACTACCTGGGCCGGACAGCCCGTTCGACCGGGGCCGACTGGTCGGTGGCCCCGGAGACACCGCGCAACCTGGGCGCGGCCCACGACCCCGCGACACCCGTCACGCACGGCCTGGAGATCACCGCCGTGACCACCGCGGACGGCCGGCTCGACGCCACCTGGTCCTGGGCCCCCGGCATCTGGACCGAGGACGACGTACACGCCCTCGCCGACCTGTGGTGCGCGGAACTGACAGCCCAGGCCCACGGCACTCCGGCGGGCGGACACACCCCTTCCGACCTGCCGCTGGTGGCCCTGTCCCAAGCAGAGATCGACGAACTCGAAGCCGAGTTCACAAGCGATGGAGGTACCACACGGTGACCAGGTCCGGAATCGCCGACATCCTGCCCCTGTCGCCGTTGCAGGAAGGCCTGCTCTTCCACGCCCTGTACGACGACGAGCAGTCGCCCGACGTCTACGCCGCCCAGCAGGTCCTGGAGCTCGCGGCCCCGGTCGACCCCGCGGCCGTACGCGCCGCCGGACAGGCCCTGCTCGACCGGCACCCCAACCTGCGCGCCTGCTTCCGTCGCCGGGAGGCCGGACAGCCCGTGCAGATCGTGCCCACGGACGTCGAACTCCCGTGGTCCGAGGCAGACGTGTCCACCCTCGGCAAGGACGAGCGGGACAAGGAGTGGGAGCGGCTGCTCGACGAGGAGCGCACCCGCCGCTTCGACCTCGCGAAGCCGCCGCTGCTCAGGTACCTGCTGGTCCGGTGGAGCGCCGACCGCCACCGCCTGGTCCTCACCAACCACCACATCCTCCTCGACGGCTGGTCCAAGCAGTTGCTCGTGCGCGAGTTCAGCGCCCTGTACGCCGGTGAGCACCCGACCGCCCTGCCCCCGCCGCCCGCCTACCGCGACTATCTCGCCTGGCTGGCCCGGCAGGACCGGGCCGCCGCCGAGGTGGCCTGGCGCGACGCCCTGTCCGAGGCGGGCGACCCCACCCTGCTGACCTCCGCCGCCACCGGAAGCGGGACCGTCCTGCCGGACGAACTCGTCGTCGAACTCACCGAAGAGCTGAGCCGCGCCGCCGACACCACGGCCCGCTCCCTCGGCATCACCCTCAACACCCTGGTCCAGGGCGCCTGGGGTGTGCTGCTCGGCCGGCTCACCGGCCGTACCGACGTCGTCCACGGCCAGACCGTCACCGTCCGCCCGCCCGAGCTGACGCACATCGCCTCCATGGTCGGCTTCTGCATCAACACGGTGCCCACCCGTGTCCGTTGGGACGACGACGGCACGGTTGCCGATCTGCTCACCGGCCTCCAGAACCGGCAGGCCGCCCTGCTGCCGCACCAGCACCTGGGCCTCGCCGACATCCGACGTGCGGCGGGCACCGGCACCGGTGGCGAGCTCTTCGACACCCTGCTCGCCTTCGAGAGCCACCCGGGCTCGGCCGGTCCCGGCACGTCCCACGTCACCCAGCTGACCGGCCGCGACGCCACTCACTACCCCCTCACCCTCTCCGTCCTGCCCGGCCGTCGTCTGGCCCTGCGCCTCGGCTACCGGCCCGACCTGTACGACGACACGGGCGCCCGGGTGCTCCTGGACCGTTTCGCCGTCACCCTGGAGGCCCTGGTCGCCGACCCGTCGCGCCGCGTCGGCGAGGTGGAGGTCCTGCTCCCGGGGGAGCGGGAACGCCTGCTGGAGGGAAGCTCCGACGGAGTCCGGCCGACGACCACCCTCCCCGAACTCTTCGCCCGCCAGGTCGCCCGCACCCCCGACGCCACCGCCGTCGTCCACGACGGCACCCGGCTGACGTACGCCGAACTGGACGCGCGGGCGAGCCGTCTGGCCCGGCTGCTCGCGGCCCGCGGCGCGGGACCGGAGAAGCTGGTCGCCCTCGCGCTGCCCCGCACGCCGGAGCTGGTGGTGGCCGTACTGGCCGTGCTCAAGACGGGTGCGGCCCATGTGCCGTTGGACCCCGCCTACCCGGCGGAGCGGCTGGCGTTCATGCTGGCCGACGCGGCGCCCGTGCTGCTGCTGACGACCGAGGCCACCGCCCCCGGCCTGCCCGCCACGAAGGTCCCCCTCGTTCTGCTGGGCGAGGAGCCGCCCGAGGACGCGCCCCTGCCCGTACCGCACCTGACGGGTGATCACCTCGCGTACGTCATCTACACCTCCGGCTCCACGGGACGGCCGAAGGGCGTGGCCGTACCGCACCGGAACGTGATCCGGCTGTTCGAGTCGACCCGGCACTGGTTCGACTTCGGCCCGGACGACGTGTGGACGCTGTTCCACTCCTATGCCTTCGACTTCTCGGTCTGGGAACTGTGGGGAGCGCTGCTGCACGGCGGCACGCTCGTGGTGGTGCCGTTCTCGGTGAGCCGCGAGCCGGAGGAGTTCCTGCGGCTGCTCGCCCGTGAACGGGTCACCGTGCTGAACCAGACGCCGTCGGCGTTCGGTGAGCTGCTGCGGGTCGGCGTCCCGGACGATTCGGCGCTGCGGTACGTCGTCTTCGGCGGCGAGGCCCTCGATCCCGACCGGGTCGTCGAGTGGTTCACCCGCCACCGGCAGGACGGGCCCGTCCTGGTGAACATGTACGGCATCACGGAGACCACGGTCCACGTCACCGGACAACCGCTGACCGCGGGCGACGTCACCGGGATCGGCCGGCCCATCCCCGACCTGCGCGCCTACGTCCTCGACGCCGGGCTCCGGCTCGCGCCCCCGGGAGCGACCGGCGAGCTCCACGTGGCGGGCGCGGGCCTGGCACGCGGCTACCTGGGCCGTCCGGCCCTGACGGCGGGACGGTTCGTGGCGGACCCGTTCGGGGCGCCCGGGGAGCGGATGTACCGGACGGGCGACCTGGCGCGATGGTCGGCCGACGGCGAGCTGGAGTACGCGGGCCGTGCGGACGACCAGGTCAAGATCCGCGGCTTCCGCGTCGAACTCGGCGAGGTCGAGGCCGCCCTGGCCGCGCACCCCGACGTGGCGCAGGTGGCGGTGATCGCCAGGGAGGGGCGGCTCGTCGGGTACGTCGTCGCGGGCGACCCGTCCTGCGGGGTCGGCCCGGCGGCACTGCGGCAGCACGCGGCCCTGTCGCTGCCGGACCACATGGTGCCCTCGGCCGTCGTCGTCCTGGACCGGATGCCGCTCACCGCCAACGGCAAGCTGGACCGCGAGGCCCTGCCCGCCCCCGCCGCGGGGGCCGGCCCCCGCCGTGGGGCACGAACGCCGCGGGAGGAGATCCTCTGCGGCCTCTTCGCCGACGTCCTCGGACTGGACGCCCACCGAGTCGGCGGGGACGACGGCTTCTTCGAGCTCGGCGGCGACTCTCTGCTCGCCATGCGGCTCGCCGACCGGATCAGGGGGGCGCTCGGCACCGCGTTGCCCGTCCGCGCGGTCTTCGAGACGCCGACGCCCGCCGGGCTCGCGGCCCGCGCGGACGAAACGGCGGGTGAGCCGCGTCCCGAGCTCACCCGCCGGGACCGGCGCCCCGACCCGCTGCCGCTGTCGTACGCCCAGCAGCGGCTGTGGTTCATGAGCCGCCTCGACGGCGGCAACACCGGCTACACCGTGCCCTGGGCGCTGCGGCTGACCGGGCCGCTCGACCCGCACGTCCTGACGGCCGCCCTCGGCGACGTCGTGGCCCGTCACGAACCCCTGCGCACGCTCTACCCGGATGTCCGGGGCACCCCGTACCAGCGGATCCTGCACCCGGACGAGGTACGGCTGCCGGTGGTGGTCGTCCGGGCGTCCGAAGCCGAGCTGCCCGCACTGCTCACCGCCGCCGCGGGTGACCGGTTCGACCTCGCCGACGACCTTCCGCTGCGTGCCACCCTCCACCGACTCGGCGCCGACACCCACGTCCTGCTGCTGCTCGCCCACCACATCGCCGTGGACGGCTGGTCCATGGCACCGCTGATGCGCGATCTGGAGACGGCGTACGCGGCACGGTCGGCAGGGCGCGAACCGGAATGGGCTCCTCTGCCCGTCCAGTACGCGGACTTCGCGTGCCACCAGCGCGAGCTGCTCGGTGCCGAGGACGCCCCCGGTGACTTGATGGCCCGTCAGATCAACTTCTGGAAAGAGGCGTTGAAGGGCGTCCCGGAGGAGCTGGCCCTCCCCGCCGACCGTCCCCGGCCCGCCGAGCCCAGCGGACGGGGCGACCGCGCCGCTCTCACGCTCGACGCGGAACTGCACGCCGCGCTGACCGGCCTGGCCTCGTCCTCGCGCGTCACGCTCTTCATGGTGCTCCAGGCGGGTCTCGCCACCCTGTTGACCAGGCTGGGCTCCGGCACCGACATCCCCGTCGGCACCCCGGTCGCGGGGCGGACCGACGGCAGGCTCGACGACCTCGTCGGCTTCTTCGTGAACAGTCTCACCCTGCGCACCGACACCTCCGGCAACCCGACCTTCCGTGAACTCCTGCACCGCGTCAGGGACTTCGACCTGGCCGCGTACGCCCAGCAGGACGTGCCGTTCGACCTGCTCGTGGACGCGATCAGCCCGGAACGCTCCCTCGCCCGCCACCCGCTCTTCCAGGTCATGCTGGCGTTCACCGGTCACACGGCCGAGCCCGGCCTGGCCCTGCCCGGTCTGCGCGTCGCCCGCGAGCCCGTCGAGACCGGCGCCGCCCGCTTCGACCTCTCCCTCTACCTCACCGAGCACCGCCACGACGACGGCTCACCGGCCGGCATCGACGGCGTCGCCGAGTACAGCACCGACCTGTTCGACGCCGACACCGCCGAGCGGCTCACCCGGCGGCTCGTGCGGCTCCTGAACGCCGTCGCCGCCGACCCCGGCCGGCGCATCGGCGACCTCGACCTCCTCGACGCCGAAGAGCACGAGCGCCTCGCCGAGTGGAACGCCACCTCGGACGACACCGCACCGGCATCGCTGGCCGACCTGTTCCTTGAACAGGCCCGGCGGACCCCCCACGCGCCGGCGCTCAACGAGCTGTCGTACGCCGAACTCGAGTCGCGCGCCGACCGGCTGGCGCGTGTGCTCGCCGGGACCGGGGTCCGGCCCGGCGATGTGGTGGCGGTGCTGATGCCGCGTTCCACGGACCGGATCGTCGCCGTCCTGGCGGTGGCGCTCGCGGGCGCCGCCTTCCTGCCGGTGGATCCAGGGCTGCCCCACGAGCGCGTCGGCTTCCTGCTGGCCGACGCCCGACCGGCGTACGTGATCCGCGACGTGGCCCTCGACGGCCTGCCGGGCGAGCTGCCCACGGCGTACCACCCGCACCAGGCCGCGTACGTCATCCACACCTCGGGCTCGACGGGCGTACCGAAGGGTGTCGTCGTCGAGAACCGTGGGCTCGCCGCCCTGGCCCGGACGCAGATCGAGCGCTTCGGACTCGGCCCCGGATCCAGGGTGCTCCAGTTCTCCGCGCCCGGCTTCGACGCGTCGGTGATGGAGCTGCTGATGGCCTTCGCCTCGGGCGGGACGCTGGTCGTGCCGTCGCAGGACGGTCCGCTGGTGGGCGATGTGCTCGAGCGGGCGCTCCGGGCGGGCCGGATCACCCACGCGCTCATCCCGCCCGCCGCCCTCGCGACGCTCCCCGCCGGCCACTTCCCCGAGCTACGGACCCTGGTCGTCGGCGCGGAGGCCTGTCCGGGCGAGCTGGTGGCCCGCTGGGCGCCGGGCCGACGGATGGCCAACGCCTACGGGCCCACCGAATCGACGGTGTGCGCCACGATCAGCGTGCCCCTCGCGGGTGACCAGGCCCCGCCCATCGGCCGCCCGGTGGCCGGCACCCGGACGCATGTGCTGGACGCCTGGCTGCGGCCGGTCCCACCCGGCGGGGTGGGGGAGCTGTACCTCGCGGGCGTGGGGGTGGCACGCGGATATCTGGGGCGGCCGGGGCTCACGGCCGGGCGATTCGTGGCGGACCCGTTCGGTCCGCCCGGCGAACGGCTGTACCGCACGGGCGACCTGGTGCGTCGGTCGGCCGACGGTGAGCTGGAGTACGTCGGCCGCGCCGACGACCAGGTCAAGCTCCGCGGCTTCCGCGTCGAACCCGGCGAGATCGAGGCCGTACTGGCCCGGCACCCGGACGTCGCCCGTGCGGCCGTGGTCCTACGGGAGGACGAGCCCGGGGACCGGCGCCTGGTCGGGTACGTCGTTCCGGCCGACCCGCGTTCCACCCCCGACCCGGCGGTCCTGCGCGCGTACGCGGAGGAGGCCCTGCCGGACTACATGGTGCCGTCGGCACTCGTCGTCCTCGACGCGCTGCCGCTGACCCCGCACGCCAAGCTCGACCGCAAGGCGCTGCCCGCGCCCACGGCGACCGCGGTGCCCGGTGACGGCCGCGGGCCCGCGACGGAAGCCGAACGCGTCCTGGCCGGCCTCTTCCGCGACCTCCTCAAGCTGTCCGGCTCCGACGTGCCACTGGACCAGGGCTTCTTCGCTCTCGGCGGAGACAGCATCTCCTCCATCCGGCTGGTCAGCCGGGCGGCGGAGGCAGGCGTGGTGATCAGCCCGCGTGACGTGTTCGAACAGCAGACGGTGGCCGGCCTGGCGGCGGTGGCGCGGGGGCCGGTCGGAGCGGGAAGCGGCTCGGACGAGGACGACGGAGTCGGGGCCCTGCCTCTCACGCCGGTGATGCGGTGGCTTCTGGAACGCGGCGGACCGATCGACCGGCTCAGCCAGACCGTCCTCCTGACGGTCCCGGCGGGCGCCGAACAGCCGCGCCTGACCGCGGCCCTGCAAGCCCTGATCGACCACCACGCCATGCTGCGCGCCCGGCTCACCCAGGACGGCGAACTCGACGTGGCCGACGCGGCCGGCTGTGTGCGCGCCGCCGATCTGCTCGACCGCAGGGACGTCTCAAGGATCGACGACCTGCGCGCGGCCGTGGCCGAGGAGTCCGAACGGGTGCCGGGCCTGCTCGATCCGGCGGCCGGGGTGATGGTGCGGGCCGTGTGGTTCGACGCGGGCCCCGACCGCGCGGGGCGGCTGCTGCTCGTCGTCCACCACCTGGCCGTGGACGGCGTGTCCTGGCGGATCCTCGTGCCCGACCTGGCGGCGGCCTGGGCGGCCCTCGCTCAGGGCCGTACCCCGAAGCTCCCACCGGTCGGTACGTCGTTCCGCCGCTGGTCGGCACTGCTCGGCGAGGAGGCCCGGCGGCCCGAGCGGGTCGCCGAGGCCGGGCTGTGGCGCCGTGTCCTCGCCGCCCCCCGCACCCCGCTGGGAGGCCGCCCGCTGGACCCGGCCCGGGACACCGCCGCCGGCCTGCGCTCGCTCCGCCTCACCCTGCCGGCCGGGACGACGGGACCGCTGCTGACCACCGTCCCGTCCACCTTCGGCACCGGCACGCAGGAGGTTCTGCTCACCGGCCTCGCTCTCGCCGTCGCCGACCGGCAGGGCACCGAGCACGTTCTGGTCGACGTCGAGGGACACGGCCGTGAGGAGCTGACACCCGGACTGGACCTGTCCCGCACGGTCGGCTGGTTCACCTCGCTCTACCCGGTCCACCTCGACCTGACGGGTCTCGACCTCTCTGACGCCCTGGCCGCCGGACCCGCCGCCGAGACCGCTGCCCGGCGCGTCGGGCAGCGGCTGCGCGAACTGCCCGACCGTGGGATCGGCTTCGGGCTCCTGCGCCACCTCAATCCCGACACCGCCCCCGGCCTCAGCGAGCACCCGGCTCCCGCGATCGGCTTCAACTACCTGGGCCGTTTCGCCGCCCCCGGCCATGCCGCCGAGTGGGCCTTCGCCCCGGAGTCCGGGTCGCTCGGCAGTGGGACCGAGCCCGGCCTCGGTACCGCCCACACCCTCGACCTCAACGCGGTCGTCCACGACCTGGACACCGGCCCCCGTCTGGTCGCCGACTGGACGTGGCCCGACGGCGTCCTGACCGAGCCGGAAGTGCGCGCCCTGGCCGACAGCTGGTTCGCGGCGCTCACCGCGCTCGTCGTACGGGCGGACGGAGCCGCGCCCCTGACGGACCTGTCCCAGGACGAACTCGACGAACTCGCCGCCGGCCTCGACGGCTAGCACCACCCCAAGGAGACGGTGAGAAAACCCCATGGTCACCCAGCCCGCGCCGGTCGACGTCCTGCCCCTGACCCCGCTCCAGGAAGGCCTGCTCTTCCACGCCGGGTACGAACACGAGCGGGACGCCCGGGACGTGTACCTGGTCCAACTGGTCTTCGACCTCGACGGCGTCGTGGACGCCGCCCGGCTGCGGGCCGCCGCCCAGGCCCTGCTGGACCGCCACCCGACCCTCCGCGCGGCCTTCCGGCGCCGCCGCGGCGGCCAGCCGGTACAGGTCGTGCCCCGCCGGGCCACGCTCCCGTGGACCGAGACCGACCTCACCGGGCCCGGCCCGGACACCGACGCGGAGTGGGCCCGCCTGCTGGACGAGGATCTCCACCGCGGCTTCGACCCGGCCACCCCGCCACTGCTGCGCTGCACCCTGGCCCGCATCGGGGAAGAGCGGCACCGCCTCCTGATCACCCACCACCACATCCTGCTCGACGGCTGGTCGGTCTCCGTCCTCCTGCGCGAACTCCTCGCCCTGTACGAGGCGGGCGGCGCCCCCACCGCACTCCCGCCCGCCCCGCCCTACCGCACCTTTCTGGACTGGCTCGGCCGCCGGGACCGTACGGCCGCCGAAGCCGCCTGGCGGGACGCGCTGGCCGGAGTGACGGAACCGACCCGCCTGGCGCCGCACGCCTTCGACAGCCGAGGCTCGGGCGAACTCGCCCAGGCCCGAACCGAGTTGTCGACCGAAACCGGCACGGCTCTGACCGCCGTTGCCCACCGGCTCGGCGTCACCGTCAACACCCTCGTCCAGGCCGCCTGGGCGATCCTGCTCAGCCGTACGACGGGACGCGACGACGTCGTCTTCGGCGCCACCGTCTCCGGCCGCCCGGCCGAGCTGCCCGGCGTCGAGTCCATGGTCGGCCTGTTCATCAACACCATCCCCACCCGGATCCGGCTGCGCCCCGACGAACCGCCGAGTGAGCTGCTGCGCCGGGTCCAAGACGGATACGTCCGTCTCCTCGACCACCATCACCTGGGCCTCGCCGACATTCAGCGGGCGGCCGGCGTCCCCGAACTCTTCGACACGCTCGTCGTGTTCGAGAACTATCCGACGGACGAGCAGGAGACGGACCCCGGCGAGGGGATGCGGGTCGCCGGAACGGGCGGCCGGGACGCCACCCACTATCCCGTGACCCTCGTGGCGCTCCCGGGACCCCGGCCGCGTTTCCGACTGGCCCACCGGCCCGACCTCTTCCACGCCGACTGGGCCGACGCCACGCTCGACCGCCTCGTACGGATCCTCCAGGCCATGGCGGCCAACCCGGAACTCCCGCTGGGCCGCATCGGGTTGGGCTCCCGCCCCGAACGCCACCGGGAAGCCGCCCTCCCGACGACCGGCACACTCACCGGCCTGTGGGCGGCCCAGGTCGCGGCCACCCCGGACGCCGAGGCCGTGAAGTGCCAGGGCGAGACCCTGTCGTACCGCGAACTGGACGAGAGAGCCGACCGGTTGGCCCGTCGGCTCCTGGCACTCGGCGCCGGACCCGAGCGGGTCGTCGGCATCGCGCTGCCGCGCACCGCCGACCTGGTCGCCGCGGTCCTCGGCGTCCTGAAGACCGGTGGCGCCTATCTGCCGCTGGATCCCGCCTATCCGCCCGACCGCCTCGCGTATCTCGTCGAGGACGCCCGGCCGGTCGTCGTCCTCGCCACCCAGGAGACGGCGGCGGTGCTGCCCGAGGGGACCACGGTGTGCCTTCCGGATGCGACGGACCATCAAGACCCGGTGCCCGCACCCAGGGTCTTCCCCGGCAACCTCGCCTGCGTCACCTACACCTCCGGCTCCACCGGCCGCCCCAAGGGTGTGGCGGAAACCCACGGGAGCATCGTCGAGTTCGTCGAGTGGACGCACACCACGCTCGGCCCCGAGCGACTGGCCAAGGTGCTGTTCTCCACCTCGCTCAACTTCGACGTGTCGGTGTTCGAGATCTTCTCACCGTTGCTGTGCGGCGGCCGGATCGACATCGTCGAGAACCTGCTGGCACTCACCGCGGGAGAGGGCCGGGACGCGAGCCTGATCAGCGGAGTGCCCTCGGTCATGGCCACCGTGGTCGCCGACCGCCCGGGCATCTCGCCCCGGGTCGTGGCACTGGGCGGCGAACCGATCCCCGAGCAGCTCCTCGCCGACCTCGAAGCCGCCTTCCCCGGAGCCCGGATCATCAATTTCTACGGGCCCACCGAGGCCACCGTCTACGCGACCGCCTGGCAGTCGGACATCGACGCGTCCGGCAAGGAAGGCCCGCCGCCCCTCGGACGCCCCCTCGCCCGCAACCGCCTCCACCTCCTCGACCAGGCCCTGCAACCCGTGCCCGACGGCGTGCCGGGAGAGGTGTACCTGGCGGGCGGCGGACCGGCCCGCGGCTATCTGGGCCGGCCCGGACCGACCGGGGAGCGGTTCGTGCCCGACCCGTTCGGGGGCCCGGGGGAGCGGATGTACCGGACCGGCGATCTCGCGGTGCGCGGCTTCGACGGACAGCTGCGGTTCCTCGGCCGGGCCGACCACCAGGTGAAGATCCGCGGCTTCCGCGTCGAACTCGGCGAGATCGAGACCGCGTTGGCGGCGCACCCGGACGTGACGAAGGCGGCGGCCGCCGTGCACGAGGACCGACGCGGCGAGAAGCAGCTCGTCGGCTACGCCGTGACGGCCGCCCAGCCCGCCCTGCTGCGAGCCCACCTCGCCCGGACGCTGCCCGCCCACATGGTGCCCGCCGCGGTCGTCGTCCTGGACGGACTGCCGCTCACCGTCAGCGGCAAGCTGGACCGCAAGGCCCTGCCCGCTCCCGGGACACCGGCCCCCGTGGCGGGCGGCACCCCGCGCACCGAGCGGGAGCGGCGGCTGCGGGCGCTCTTCGCGGACGTCCTCGGCCTCGATCCTCTCCAAGTCGGCGTCCACGACAGCTTCTTCGACCTCGGTGGGCACTCCCTGCTGACTCCCCGGCTGACCACCAGGATCCGTACGGAGTTCGGCACCGGGCTGCCCGCGCGGGCGGTCTTCGAGACGCCGACCGTGGCGGCCCTGACCCGACGGTTGACCGGCAGCACCGCGACATCCGGGGCCGCGGCCGCGCTGGACGTCGTACTCCCGCTGCGCACCCACGGTGACCGAGAACCGCTCTTCTGCCTCCCGCCGGCCTCCGGACTGGCCTGGGGCTTCGCCGGACTCACCCGCCACCTCGACGCGGACCGGCCACTGTACGGACTCCAGTCCCGCGGACTGGTCCCGGGAGCCGAGCGTTCGGACACCCTGGCCGAGGCCGTCGCCGACCACACGGCACGGATCCGAGAGGTCCAGCCGCGCGGCCCCTACCACCTCCTGGGCTACTCCATGGGCGGTCTCGTCGCCCACGGCGTCGCCACGGCACTCCAGGCGCAGGGGGAGCGGGTCGCCCTGCTCGCGATGCTCGACTCCTTCCCCGGCGCGTGGACCGGACGGGAACCGCGTCCCACCGGCCGGCCGGCCGTGCTGCGCGGCCTGCTCACCATCCTGGGGCGGGAGGTGCCGCCGTCACCGGACGAGCTGACCGATGCCCGGTTCGCCGAGCTGGTGCGCGCCGTGCCCGACCTGCCGGGCAGCCTGGACGACGACGAACTCGCGGCTCTCGTCGAAGTGACGGCGAACAACCGCCGTCTGCTGGAGGAGTTCACCCCCGCCTCGTACCGCGGCGACCTGCTGTTCTTCGCCGCCGCACAGGATCCCGACGCCCACCCGGAACGGCACCGCACCTGGCGGCCGTACGTCTCGGGCCGCGTCGACAACCACGACGTTCCCTGCGCCCACGGCGAACTGACCCGGCCCGCGGCGCTGGACCGGATCGGACCCGCCCTCGACCGAGCACTACGCACCCCCACCTCCGCACCCGACAGGAGCAACTCCGCATGACCATCAACCCGTTCGACGACGACACCCTCGAGCACCACGTCCTGGTCAACGACGAGGGCCAGCACTCGCTGTGGCCGGCCTTCGCCGAGGTCCCGGCCGGATGGACCGTCGTCCACGGCCGCGCGAGCCGCCAGGACTGCCTGGCGTACGTCGAGGAGCACTGGACCGACATGCGTCCCCAGAGCCTGATCCGGGCCATGGGTGAGTGACGGACCACGGGGAGACGAGAAGATGAGCACGCGGCGGACGATCGCCCCGGAGGAGCTCGACACGCTCGACCTGGCCGACCCGCGGCTGCACGCCGAGAGCGACCTGTCCGCCGTATGGCGCCACCTGCGGGAGCACGAGCCGGTCCACTGGAACCCGGCGACCGGCTCGGCGCCCGGCTTCTGGGTGGTGACCCGGCACGCCGACGTCACCGCCGTGTACCGGGACAGCACCCGCTTCACCTCCGAGGGCGGCAACGTCCTGGAGACCCTGCTCGCCGGCGGCGACTCCGCGGCCGGCCGCATGCTCGCGATCACCGACGGCGAGCGCCACGCCGGGCTGCGCCGACTGCTGATGTCCGCGTTCACACCACGTGCCCTGGAGCCGATCGTCGCGAGCGTGCGGAGCACGGTGGAGCGGCTGCTGCGGGACGCGATCGACAAGGGCAGCTGCGACTTCGCCGCCGACGTGGCCGCGGGCATCCCGCTCGGCGCGATCTGCGACCTGCTCGGCGTGCCCGACAGCGACCGGGCCCACGTCCTGAGTCTGACGTCCTCGGCGCTGGGCTCGCACCACGCCGACAGCACGGCGGCCGACGCGTGGATCGCCAAGAGCGAGATCCTGCTCTACTTCGCGAACCTCGCCCGCGAGCGGCGCGAGGGCCCGCACGCCGACGTCATCGCGCTGCTGGCGAGCAGCCGGGTGGACGGGCTGCCGCTGGACGACGACGAGATCATGCTCAACTGCTACAGCCTGCTCCTCGGCGGCGACGAGACGGCCCGCCTGTCCATGGTGGGTGCCGTCCTCGCCCTCCTGGACCACTGTGACCAGTGGGAGGCGCTCAGACGCGGAGACGCCCGCATCGACACCGCCGTCGAGGAGATGCTCCGCTGGACGACCCCCGCCCTGCACTCCGGGCGCACCGCGACCATTGACACCGTCGTCGGCGGGCGGGACGTCGGGGCCGGGGACATCGTCACCGTGTGGAACGCCTCCGCCAACCACGACGAGCGCGTCTTCGGCGACCCCGGCCGGCTGCGGCTGGACCGTACGCCCAACAAGCACGTCACCTTCGCCTACGGCCCGCACTTCTGCCTCGGCGCCTACCTGGCCCGGGCCGAGATCGGTGCCGTCCTCGAAGGCCTGCGCGACCTGGTGGCGCAGTGGGAGCAGACGGGCCCGGCACGGCCGGTCTACTCCAACTTCCTCAGCGGCATCAGTTCGCTGCCGCTCACGCTGAAGGGCACGTGAACCCGGCTCTCACGCACGAAGGTGCTTGTTCCGCGCGCCACTGCGGCACCATCGAGACGTTCGCCGCACCACACCGCCATCCCCGGAGTACGCCATGCCCCGTTCCGAAGCCCGCGTCGTCACCGACCGACCGCACCGCTACGCCAAACAACTCGCCTCCCACCTGAGCCGGCGCAGCGAGACCCACTGGGACGAGGAGACCGGCGAGGGCCGACTGATCTTCCAGAACGGAACCGGCTCGCTCACCGCGGTCGACGGCGCCCTGCTGCTCGCCGTGGAGACGGAGGCCGAACACCTCGACCTCCTCGAAGACGTCGTAGGCCGCCACCTGGTCCGCTTCGGTACGAAGGACGAACTGGTCGTCGAGTGGCGGCGGGACACGGGCGAGCCCGGCACGACCCAGCGCAGGCCCGAAGACCCGGAGTGACCTCGCGCGGCGGCCCGTGCAGCGCGGAGTGACTGTGCGCGTCGGCCCGCGCCGCGCACCAACCGGCACCGGCGCGGTTCGGCGGCGGCCTCCGGCAGCTCGGACGCGAGGCGCCGGTGGCCGGCCAGGACGGCCCCCGCAGATCGCGCGCGCCGCCCGGCCGGCCGCCTCCGCACCCGCCGATCCGCGCGAAGGACCCACCGGTCACACCCGTGGCCGGGGCCGGCCCCCGGTCGACCAGGGTCACGGGGGCTCGCGGCGGGCCAGGGTGGTACGCGATCGACGAACCGGCGATCCCCGCACCGACGACGACGACGACGACCGGCCCGGCCGCCGCCGGACCGCTCAGACCGAGCAGCCCACGTGCGCCAGCGCCTGCTTGAGCAGCACGCCGTGCCCGCCCGGCATCTCGCTCTGCATCGCGGGCGACAGGGCGTCCTGCGGGCTGAACCAGACCAGGTCGAGGGCGTCCTGCCGGGGGCGGCAGTCGCCGCTGACCGGGACGACGTAGGCGAGGGACACGGCGTGCTGACGGGGGTCGTGGTACGGCGTGACGCCGTGCGTGGGGAAGTACTCGGCCACGGTGAAGGGCTGCAGGGAGGACGGGATCCGGGGCAGCGCCATCGGGCCGAGGTCCTTCTCCAGGTGACGCAGCAGGGCGTCGCGGACCCGTTCGTGGTGCAGGACGCGGCCGGAGACCAGAGTCCGGCTGACCGTTCCGTCGGACCCGATGCGCAGCAGCAGGCCGACGCTGGTGACTTCGCCGCTGTCGTCGACGCGCACGGGCACGGCCTCGACGTAGAGGATCGGCATCCGGGCGCGCGCCATCTCGAGCTCGTCGGAAGTGAGCCAGCCGGGCGTGGTATCGGTCATGTCAGACATTGCTTGATCATACTTTCCGGGATTCGCGAACGCTCAGTCGCGGTGGGGACTGGGACGAGGGGGATCGGGGTCGGTCGGGGGAAGTCCGTAGAGGCGGCGCGCGTTGTCGCCGCCCGCCCACGCCGCGATCCGCAGCGCGTCCGGCAGGCTCAGCTCGTCGGCGTCCACCCGCTCCTGGAGCAGGCCGGCCAGGCCGTGCCGGAAGGCCAGCGCGCCGAGATGGTAGAACTCGGCCACACCGTACGCGTCCGAGCTGTACAGCAGTTTGCGGAACGGCGTGATCTCCGTCGCCTCCGCCAGAACCGCCCCGGCCCGGGCGGGGCCGACGTAGTGCAGGGTGAGCCCCACATCGAGGTACACCCGTTCGAACACGGCCGCCAGGTAGGCCGCCTGCCGCTGGTAGGGCCAGCAGTGCAGCAGGAGGACGGGGATCGCGCCGGCGGTCAGGTGCAGCCAGTCCGTCAGGTGGGTGGGGTCCACCCGGTGCAGCCGGATGTCCGCGTCGCCGAAGCCCGTGTGCAGCTGGAGGGGCAGCCGCAGATCCACGGCGGTCCACAGCAGCTGCCGTACGAGGACCGGATCGGCCAGTCGGCCGCCGCCGTCGGCGAGCCAGCGCCGGGCCGCTGCGGTGACCTCCGTGTCCGAGGGCCTCACCGGGTCCAGGTCGAAGCCGGTGCGGTAGGCGGCGACCGACTTCACCGCCACCACGCCCGGCCGCGAGACGGCCTCCAGAGCGGCCGCGCGGAACGCTTCGGCGTACTCGTCCGGTTCCACCCCGCCCGCCGCCACCGCTTCGGCCACGGCCTCCAGCCGTACCACCTCGTACGCCGTCCCGCCCGCCGCCTCGGCCAGCTCCCGCGGCGCGGTGAGGCGGTCCGGGGTGAACCCGGTGTCGACGCAGAACACCTCGGTGCCCGCGGCCGCGAGGAACCGGCGGTTCACCTCGCGCGCACCCAGTTCGGCCCGCCGCGCCACGTACTCCTCGGGGGCCGCGTGGCGCGGCAGGTCCAGGAGAGGAGCGCAGTGGCGGCGGACGGCCACACCGACCGGACTGTCGAACGGCGAGATCCCGGGCCAGACCCCGCCCTCGGTGAGCAGAGACTCGAAGCCCGCCCGGTCGAGGTCGGCGGCGACCACCCCGTGGCAGTGGTGGTCCACCAGCCGCACTGCGGCGAGTGTCTCGTGCACGGGTCCCGCGCCCATGTCAGTACTTCCAGCGGTACGCCGCCGCCACGCCCTCGTCGTCCAGCCCGGCGACGGCCGCGACCTCCCCGAGGCGTACGGCGATCACCGCGTCGGCGAGGACGGGGCCCAGGGCGGCCCGCAGCAACTCGTCGGCGCGGAACGCCTCGACGGCCTCGGACAGGGAGGTCGGCAGCCGTCGTACGCCCCGGGCCGCCGCCTTCCCGGCGTCCAGCCGGGCCGGATCCCCGGTGATCTCCTCGGGCAGCGGCGCGGACGAGGTCAGGCCGTCCAGACCGGCAGCGATCAGGCAGGCCAGCGCGAGATAGGGGTTGGCGGCCAGGTCGACCGGCTTGACCTCAAGGTTCGCGGCCCGGTCGCGGACCCCCGCGGTCCCCGTGACCACCCGCAGCGCCGCCTCGCGGGTCTCCCGGCCCCAGGCGGTGAACACCCCGGCCCACTGGGACGGTTGGAGCCGCAGCCGGCTCGCGGGACTCGGCGCGGTCAGCGCCGTGAGCGCGGGGAGACGGGCCAGGATGCCCGCCGCGAAGGACTCGGCCTCGGCCGTCATGCCGTACCGGCCACCGCCCCCGGAGTGCAGGTTCACGCCGTCGCGCCAGGCGGACAGGTGGACGTGGCCGCCGTTGCCGACGCCCTGGGCGAAGACCGCCGGGGCGAAGGAGACGACGAGGCCGTGGCGCCCCGCCACCGCGCGGATCGTCTGCCGGACCAGCACGCTGCGGTCGGCCGCCGCCACCGGGTCGAGCGCGCCCACCGACACCTCGAACTGGCCGGCCGCGTACTCGGGATGCAGCTGCTCGACCTCCACGCCCTGCGCGGCGAACGCGGCCAACAGGTCGGCGGTGTAGTCGCTGAGCTCGACCTGCCGGGTGGCGCTGTACGCCGGTCCCGTCGTCGCGGGCACGAAGTCCCCGTCGGCCGACGGCCCTTGACCGACGGCCCACTCCACCTCGATGCCCGCCTTGAAGGCGAGGCCGTGGCGCTCGGCGGCCTCCCGGACGATCCGCCGCAGCACGGTGCGGCCGCACCCCGGATGGGGCTCGCCCTCCTGCGTGATCCGGTCCACCGGCGCCCACGCCCAGCCGGGCTGCCCGACCAGCGCCACCAGGTGGTCGAGGTCGGGATACAGCCGCAGATCACCGTCCGGCGAGCCCAGCACGTCGGTGGCGACGATCGAGTCGTCGGCGAGGAAGGTGTCGAACACCGGCGACATGCCGACGCCCCAGGTCACCGCCGCCGCCAGCCGCGCCGTCGGGACGGTCTTGACCCGGGTGACGCCCGCGGTGTCGACGTAGGAGAGGACGATGCCGTGCACACCCCGCCCGGCCAGCTCGTCGGCGAGCGCGGCGGCCCGTTCGGCCTCTCCGGGACGTCCGCCGGGGACGGGATCGGCAAGGGTGGTCATCTGTCCTCCACGACGAGCTCGGCCGGATCGGCGGCGGCGTCAGCGTCAGGGTTTCACGGCCACCGCGCCGAACTGCGGTACCACGAGGGGGGAGCCGGGCTCGGCACGCCACTGCGAGCACGACACCAGCCCCGGCTCCAGCAGCTCCAGTCCCTCGAAGAAGGCGGCGATGTCCTCGCGGCTGCGGGCGCAGATCGGCGGTGTCGCGTTCTCGTTCCAGAACTTCATGGCCGGGATCTGTCCCTCGCCGCCGAGGTCGGCGTCGAAGGTGGGATGCGTCAGCGCCAGGTAACTGCCGGAGGGCAGCTCGGCCATGACGCGGCGCGCGATGTCCCGCGCCTCCCCGGTGTCGAGGACGAAGTTGAGGATGCCCAGCATCATCACCGCGACCGGCTTGCCGAAGTCGAGGGTCCGTGCGGCCCGTTCGAGGATGGCGTCCGGGTCGTGGACGTCGGCGTCGATGTAGTCCGTGACGCCGCCGGAGGTGCTGGTGAGCAGGGTGCGGGCGTGCACCAGCACGATGGGGTCGTTGTCGACGTACACGATCCGCGACTCGGGCGCGATCCGCTGGGCGATCTCGTGGGTGTTCTCCACCGTCGGCAGCCCGGTGCCGATGTCGAGGAACTGACGGACTCCCTGCTCGGCGGTGAGGAACCGGACCGCCCGGCCGAGGAACCAGCGGTCGGCGCGGGCGATGTCCCGGATGATCGGGAACATCTTGGCGACGTGCTCGCCGACCTGCTGGTCGACCTCGTAGTTGTCCTTGCCGCCGATCCAGTAGTTCCACACGCGTGCGTTGTGCGCCACACCGGTGTTGAGCCTCGCCGATCGGCCTGACGGGGTGTCGCTCTCGCTCACGTCACTGCTCCTTCTCGCGCCCGCGTCCGTCGCCGCCATTGTGCCGTCCGATGATCAGCTTGTCCCGGAAACGGCCGAGCGGAAACGCGGTGCGGAAGGGGACGGGCCTCCAGGGATCAGTCGATCCCGCCGGGGTCCGGGGAGGGCGTACGGCCCGCCTGGACGTCCTTCAGCCGCGCGGTGCCCTGCTGGACCGCCCGCTCGACCGAGTCGTCCTCGCCCCCGGCGAGACCGCCGGCGGTGACGGTGATCGCGTCGGTGCCCACCCGTACGACGGCGACGTCCAGGGTGAGGGTGGCGGGCGCGTCGGCGGCCGTGCCCTGGACGGTGATGTGCAGTCCCTGCCGGGCGTCGCCCACGTTCGGCACGGAGGTCTCGGTCACCTGGACCGTGCGCTCGTCGCCCGTGTCATCGGTCGCCGTGAACTGGTCGCACTCGGTGGGCAGGGTCTTCAGCCAGGCCAGGGACTCGTCGAGGGCCACCTTGTCGTAGGCGGCGACCTGCTGGAGAAGGCGGGAGTCACCCTGTTCGAAGCCCCTCAGCGCGCCCGCCCCGGACGGCTTGCCCAGCAGGTCGTCGCTGTAGAGGGTGTCGAGCAGCTTCTGGCAGTCGGCGGCGTCGGACTTGGCGGTCAGGAACTCCGCGACGTCGACCTTGCCGACGAGCAGACTCTCGCGCCACGACGCGGCCTCCTTGTCGCTCACCTGCGCCCAGTCGTCCTCCAGGTCGGCCTCGGTGACCAGCGCGGCCCGGGCCCCGGCCGCGGTGAGACGGCCGGCCGGCGAGACGGTCGGCGACTTCGCGGCCAACGGCGAGGCGGCACGCGACCGCTCGGCCACGGGCGACGCGGCGACGTCGGAGGCCGCCGAACCGCCGTCCTCGTCCGAACAGGCCGCGACGGTCAGCAGTGCGCCCGCCGCCAGGGCCGAGGAGAGGAGCCGGACAGTACGGGACGGACGAGCGGTCATGCCTGTGCCTCCTGAGGACGCGGACGTGCCCCCAGCGCACCACCGGCCCCCTGGGCACACCACCGCACCGGCCTGTTCGGGTGACCGGCCGGACGACGCGAACGCCCCGCCCGGCCCGCCCGCCGGGGCCGCCGCGGGGCGGCGCGCTTGTCGTTACCGGCTGGTACCCCGGGGGTGGGACTCGGGGGGTGCCTGAGGTACGGTCTCCGAGATCCGCAACCACGCACAGGCTGCAGACCGCTACAGGCGGTGTCGAAGGGGACGGCAGAACGATGGAGTTCCATGTGGTCGACGAAGGGGAGCCGACGCCGGGCGGCGCGCGGCTGGAAGCCCTGGACCCGGAGCCCCTGCTGACCCGGGACTACGAGACGCGTCCCGGGCTCGTCTACGAACGGCTGCGACAGCGGCACGGGCCGGTCGCGCCGGTCGACCTGCTGGGCGTGCCCGCCTGGCTCGTGCTGGGCTACCGCGAGGCGCTCGAGGTGCTGCAGGACGACACCGGCTGGCCGAAGGGCCTGGAGAAGTGGCGGGCCCGGTCGGAGGGCAGGGTGCCGGCCGACTGGCCGCTCGGTCCCTCCCTCGAGGTCAACCACATACTGATCCAGGGCGGCCCGGGCTACCCCGCACTGCGCGCCGCGTGGGACGCCGCACTCCGGCCGTTCCAGGACCCGAGGAACCCGCAGGCCAAGCGGCTCAAAGCGGCCGTCACGGTCTACGCCGACGAGCTGATCACCCTGCTCGCACAGGGCGGCCGCACGGGTATGGCCGACCTGTCGGCCCAGTTCTCCCGCCCGCTCCCCCTGATGGCGGCGAGCCACCTGCTCGGTTTCCCCGGCTCGCAGGGCGACGACGCCCTGATGGACATGTGGCGGGTGCTGGACGCCGGCCCGGACGCGGAACCCGCCCTGGAGCGGCTCCTGAAGACGCTCTCGGAGCTGGCCGCCGCCAAGATCGAGCAGCCCGGCGACGACTTCCCCTCCCACCTGCTGGCCGCCCACCCGGACCTCTCGGTCGACGAGCTGGCCAGGGAACTGTTCATGCTGCTCGGCATGACCTCCGACCACGTCGGCATCCTCATCTCCAACACCGTGGTCGAGGTGATCTCCGGGGAGCGCGAGGGCGGAGTGCGCAGCGCCCTGTCCGCCGGGATGGTCCGCGAGACCATGAACCGGGTGGTCATGCGCAAGCCGCCGTTGGTCAACTTCGTGCCGCGGTTCGCGGCCAAGGACACCCGGCTCGGGAACTACACCATCCACGCAGGCGACCCCGTGTGGGTCTCGTCGGCCGCCGCGCACGCCGACCCCCTCTTCGCCGGGCAGATGACACCGGGTTCCTCCACCATCAGCAGCCGCGCGCACCTGTCGTGGGGCGCGGGGCCTCGCCAGTGTCCCTCCCGCGAACTGGCCTCGACGATCGCGTCGGCGGGAGTCAGCCGCCTCTTCGAACGCTTCGGGCACCTGGAACTCGCCCTCCCGGCCGACCAACTGCCCTGGCGCTCCTCGCCGTTCATGCGAGGGCTGCGCTCGCTGCCGGTGCGCTACGAACTCGCCGCGTCGGCCGTACGGTACGTGCCGGCGCCCCAGGACGCCGAGGCTCCCGCGACGGACGTACCGGACCAGGCCGCCAAGCGCCGGTCGTCGCTGTGGCGGTACCTGACCGGGCTCATCCGCTCGGAGGGCTGAGCGCCGGTCAGGATCCGGTCCGTACCTGGCCGTTCTGCCACGCCCAGGCCGCGATCTCCACCCGGTTCCGTGCCGCCAGCTTGAGCTGGACGCTGGACAGATGCGTCTTGACCGTGGACAGGGAGACGTACAGCTCGGCGGCGATCTCGGCGTTGGTGCGGCCGAGGGCGACCAGGCGGACCACGTCGAGTTCGCGGTCGGTGAGGGGCTCGGACGGGAACGCGGGGCGGCTCGGGGCGTTCGCCTGCGGGGTCTCGGTGACATGCCGCAGGAGACGAACGGTGACCGACGGGGAGACCAGGGAGTCACCGGCCGCGGCCGCGCGGACCGCCTCCGCCAGGAGGGTCGGCCCCGAGTCCTTGAGCAGGAACCCGCACGCGCCGCCGCGCAGCGCCCCGTACACGTACTCGTCGAGGTCGAAGGTGGTCACCACGACCACCCGCATCGGGTCGGCCACCTCGGGCCCCGCCAGCATCCGGGTGGCCTCCAGCCCGTCCAGCTTCGGCATCCGGATGTCCAGCAGGCACACGTCCGGCCGCACCTTCCGGGCCAGGGCGACCGCCTCCGCGCCGTCGGCGGCCATGGCGACCACCGTGATGTCGGGCTGCGCGTCCAGGAAGAAGCGGAAGCCGGTACGGACCATCTCCTGGTCGTCGGCGATGAGGACACGGATGGGGGCGCCGGGCGGGGTGGGGCTCGTCATGGCTCGATCATGCCTCAGGGGTGGGTGGGAGAAAGGCCCGCCGACAGGTGCGGCGGACCTCCCCCGTGTTCATCAGTCCGCGCTCTGGGCCGGATCGGCCGTCACCTTCCGCAGCAGTGGTCTGCTGCCGGCGATGGCGGCGAACATCGCCAGCGCGCCGATGACCACACAGGCGGCCAGTTGCAGGGCGCCGGTGGCGTTGATCGTGAGGTCGGCCGCCTTGTTGAGCTTGTAGGAGCCGTACACGCCCGTCGCGGTGGTGCCGCCGGCCAGGACGACCAGGGGGAGGACCGTCTCGCGCACCCGGGCCCGGTTCAGCACCCGCAGCGGGGTGCCGGCCAGCCGCAGCAGGCCGTAGACGCGCCGCCGGTCCAGGACGTTCGCCGCCGCGGTGAGGCCGGCCGAGGCGGTCGCCACGGCGAAGCTCAGGGCCAGGGTGGCGGTGCTGACGGCGGAGAGGCGGTCGACGGCGGTGCGGTCGTACGCCGTCGCGTAGTCCTCGGTGTACGGGGGCGTGCCCGTCGCGACGGGGGTGAGAGCGGTGACAGCGGCGTCGATCCGCTCCGTACCGCCCGGGACACGGGCGATCACCCCCGGGCCGCCGCCCAGCAGGTTCTCCGAGTCGTCGGCGCCGCCGGTGGTGACCGTCGCGGTGATGCCCGCGCGGTCGAGCAGCGTGCGGGCCTCGGTGGCGGCGTGCCGGGCGGCGGCGGCGCTCGGGCTGGTCACGGCGACCTGCTCCCGGTAGTCCAGGCCGTACAGGCCGCCCAGCTGGCTCACGGAGAAGAACCCGGCCACGAACCCGGCGAGCACCAGCCCGCTGACGGTGCGCCAGGCGCCGCGCGGGTCGTCGCTGAGCCGCCGCGCGGCCAGCAGGGTCGCCGGGCGGCGGGCGAAGCGGCCCGCGATCCGGCCCAGCCGGTCCACCACCCACGGGCCGAACAGCCAGAAGGTGCCGTAGAACAGCCCCAGCAGGACGAGCGCCTGCCGGGACGACATCTCACCGCCGCTCGCGGACTGCCAGATGTAGATCAGGGCCGCCGCGAACAGGGCCAACCGGATCCAGCGGGTGCGGCGCGGATTCGCCTCCTGGGCGACGCCCAGCGGCGCGGTCGCCACCTGGCGCAGCATCGACACCGCGCTGACGGTGAGGAGCACGGTGACGCCGGCCACCACGGCCGCGCACCACGGCAGACCCACCCACAGCTGACCGGTGTACCAGCCGCCGACGCCGTAGGGCACTTCGGCCAGGACCGGCAGCAGTGCCACGTACGCGAGCGCGCCCGTCAGGGCTCCGGCCGCGCCGACGGCCGCCGCCTCGACCGCGGTCATCGTGAGGATCTGCCGGGGTGTTGCCCCCGCCAGACGCAGCGCTGCCAGCCGTTGCTCGCGCCGGGCCGCGCCGAGCCGCCCGGCCGCCGAGGACAGCACGATCACGGGCATCGCCAGCAGCACCAGGCCCAGCAGCACCGCACCCTTGTCCGAGCTGGTGACCAGAAGCTTCTGCGTACCGTCGAACCCGGAGATCTCGGCACGCGCGCCCTGGCCGTCGTCGAACCACAGGGTGCCGCCCTTGGCCGCCTCGGACACCGCCGGATCGCTCGGCGCACGGCCCACCACGGCGACCAGCTCGTCGGGCGAGGCGAGACCGGCGGCGCCGATCGTGCCGTACGACTTCACCCTCGGGAGGCGGTCGGCCAGTTGGTTCGCGGGGAGCCTGCGCAGCAGCTCCGCCAGGGCGGGGGAGACGAACACCTCGCCCGTCCTGGGGAAGGTGCCCAGGCCGGGTGGGGCCGGGGTGCTCCCGCGGCCGGGCAGGCGGGCCAGCGAGACGACGGTCACGGGTTCGTGGCGGACGTACGTCGTGGCGAGCGCCTGGACGGCGGTGGCCTGCTTCGCCGGTACGGCGGCGGGTGTACGCCATGTGGTGTGGTCGGCGCGGGTGCCCGCGCCGACGCCGGCGGCGATCATCACCAGCATGACGAACGAGCCGACGGCGGCGGCCCCGGCCGCCAGCAGCTGGCTCTGCAGGCCGCGGCGGCCGGCGGACCGGGCCAGATGCCAGGTCAGGGGCAGGACGGGGGAACGCATCGGCATCTCCGGAGGTTCTCGGCGCGAGGGGATCAGGCGGCCGTGTACTGGTCGTGGTTGCTGATCCGGCCGTCCCGGACCTGGAGGATGCGGTCGCAGTGGGCGGCGACATCCGCGTCGTGCGTGACCATGACCAAGGCGGCGCCCTGGTCGCGGGTGACCGAGGTCAGCAGCCGGACGACCTCGGTACTGGTGGTCTGGTCCAGCGCGCCGGTCGGTTCGTCCGCGAAGACCACGTCCGGTTCGACGACCAGGGCGCGGGCGATCGCCACCCGCTGGGCCTGGCCGCCGGACAGCTGGCCGGGCCGGCGCCTCTCCAGCCCGTCGAGACCGAGCGGGGCGAACCAACGCCGGGCCTGCTCGACGGCCCGCGCGCGGGGCGTGCCCTCCAGCATCAGCGGCAGGGCCACGTTCTCCTCCGCGGGCAGCTCCGGCAGCAGCTGGCCGAACTGGAAGACGAACCCGAAGCGCTTGCGGCGCAGGGCGCTGAGCCGGTTCTCGCCCAGCTTGTCGATCCGCCCCCAGCCTTCGGCCGGGGGGACCCCCATCTCGCTTCGCTCGCCGCGCAACAGCACCTGGCCGCCGTCCGGGCGGACGATCCCGGCCAGGATGTGCAGCAGCGTGGACTTGCCGGACCCCGACGGGCCCATGATCGCCAGCGAGTCGCGCTCGCCGACCTCGACGTCCACGCCGGACAGGGCGGTGGTCGAGCCGTACTTCTTCACGAGGCCTTGACCGGCCAGAACGATGCTCATGATGTGGCGTGGCCCTTTTCTAGCGCTCGAACTTCCAGGTGACGGAATCGGCCGTGGCCTTCACCACGGTGACCGGGATGTCGACGGGCTTCCCGTCACTCTTCTTGCCGGTGCAGGTGACGGAGGCCCCGACCACGGCCTTGAGCCCGGTGGGGCAGGTGACGCCGGAGACCTTCGCCCCGACCCAGGGGAGCGGGTGGTACTTGCTCTCGGTGCGGCCCGCGACGACGTTGGCCGCCAGTGCCCTGTGACCGCCGACCGACTCCGTGGACTGTCCGTCGAGCCCGGTGGTCGACTTGGTTCCGGACAGCAGATGGGTGCCGACACCGAAGAGGGCGGCGACGGCGGCCGCACCGCCGACCGCACCGACGAGGAACTTGCGCTGCATCACGTACTCCTGATGACTCTGACGCCTGAGGCCGAGGTGACCACGGGAAGTGGCTCCACCCTCGCCCGTGCGTCCGGGCGCGCGCCTCGGCCATAAGGTCAGGGTTCGCGGGGTGCCGCCTCGGTCGTTCGGCCGATCCCGCCGCCGTCCGTGCCGCATACGGTGAGCAGCATGAAGTCCGTTTCTCTCCGGGGCCTGGCCCGGGGCTTCGGTGTCGGCGCCCTCGTCAGTGCGGCCGCCGTCGACCTGGCCTACTCCGTCGGCCAGGACGTCGGTCCCTGGCCGGCCGCGGCCGTCCTGCTGGCCGGTGGCGCCGCCGTGCTGTGGCCCGCCGACCGGCGCCCCGCTTGGCTGACCCCGCAGGTGCGCACCGCCGTGCCGGCCGTGGTCTCCGGCTTCTACACGGTCGCCTCGGTGCAGTACCCGGGGGCTCTGTTCGGCCCGGGCGAGCTGACGATTCTGCTGTGCCTGTTGTTCATCGCGGTCCGGCACTGTCCGCGCCGCTCGGCCGTGGTGTGCGGCGTGCTCGTCGGCGGTGCCGTCCTGGCGCTGCCGGTGCGAGCCCTGCGCAGCACGCCGGGCACCATGCAGGGGTTCATGCTGGTCGGGCTGGTCCTGATCGGCCTCGCCGCCGGGTTCGCGGCCTATCTGCGGTCCATGGACTACCGCCGGACCGTGGCCGTCAGCGAGACCCGCCGCTCGGAACGCCTCGCCATCGCGGCCGACCTGCACGACTTCGTCGCCCACCACGTCACCGGGATCCTCGTCCAGACCCAGGTGGCCCGCATGATGGCCGACGCCCGTCAGGACGACCTCGACCCGGTCCTCGCCGGAATAGAGCGCGCCGCGACCGAGGCGCTGGCGTCCATGCGCCGCACGGTCGGCGTGCTGCGCGACACCGGCACCGAACCGGCCGACCGCCGACCGGTGGGCGACCTCGCGGGCATCGCCGGTCTCACCGACGGCTTCGCCGGTCCCCTCCAACAGGTCACCCTGCTGTGCGACCCCACCGTCCGCGACGACCTCCCGCACGAGGTGCAGGCGGCCGCCTTCCGCGTCGTCCAGGAGTCACTGACCAACGTACGACGCCACGCGGGCGACGCCACCCGGATCACCGTCCGGCTGCGCCACGAGGGGCGTCGGCTGGAGGTCTCGGTCACCGACGACGGCCGCGGCGGCAGCCAACTCCCGGACGCCGCGCACGGCGGTGGCTTCGGCCTCGTCGGGCTGAAGGAGCGAGTGACGGCGCTGGGCGGTGACCTGCACGCGGGGCCGCGCGCCGGTCACGGCTGGGAGGTGCGGGCGGTGTTTCCCACGTGAAGGGGACCAGCCGGTGCGGCCGGGGGCGTCGCGGATGCGAAGACCAGGGCGTCAGAGCTTGAGTCCGACGGCCCCGTACAGCGACACGGGCCCTTCCCCGTCGGGCTTCTCACCCGTCGCGGCGAGCTCCGGATGCCAGTCGGCGACCGACACGATCCCCGGGTCCATCACCTCGAGTCCCTTGAAGAAGCCGCCTATTTCGGCTTGCGACCGGGCCACCAGCGTCACCCCGCCCGCCGCATACGTGGCGATGCCCCGCCGTACGTTCTCCGGCTCGAAGTCCGCGGTCATCGCCGACAGCACCAGGCAACTGCCCGGCGCGAGGGCCTCGACCAGGGTGTCCACCAGCTCGTAGGCGCCGTCCTCGTCCGCGACGAAGTGCAGCAGGGCGATCAGGGACAGGGCGATGGGCCGGTCGAAGTCGAGGACGCGGCGGGTCTGTTCGAGAATGCTCCGCGGATCGCGCGCGTCCGCCTGGAGGTACTCCGTCACGCCCTCGGGTGTGCCGCGGAGTAAAGCCTCGGCGTGGGCCAGGACGATCGGGTCGTTGTCGACGTAGACGACCCGGGCGTCCGGGGCGACGGACTGGGCGATCTGATGGAGGTTGGGCTCGGTGGGTATGCCGGTGCCGATGTCGAGGAACTGGCGGATTCCCGCCTCCCGGGCGAGCCGACGCGTGGCACGCTGCATGAACCGGCGGTTGGCGCGCGCCGCCCGCGGGGCTCCGGTGTCGATCGAGGTGATCTGTCGGCCGAGTTCCTCGTCGACCGGGTAGTTGTCCTTGCCGCCGAGGAACCAGTCGTAGACCCGGGCCGGATGCGGTCTGGTGGTGTCGATCCGGTTCGTGCCGGTCCGGTTCGCGTCGGTCCGCTGGACGGCCGGCTCGGTCACGCTGTACTCCTCTGCTCGACGAGGCCCGCTGGATTCTTCGGCGGGTCGTTCGAGCAGTCTGGCACGATCATGACGTGTGGCAGAGGCGGTCTTCGGCCACCTGTTCGGCCAGGCGCCGCCGCGTCAACGCGGCGGCGGGCAAGGCCGGTTCGGAGCTGTGGACCGTCCGGTCACGGCCTGAGCGGGTCGTGGCCGATCGTCATCAGACGCTGCCGGCGGGCCGTGGAGGCCGCGTCCTCGGCCGCGGGCTCGTTCTCCAGGTCCGTCTCATCGGTGACGGTGTCGACGACCTCGTACATCACGCTGATGTCGTCGTCGGTGAGATCCGTGCGCCGTTTCTGCAGAATCGCGAGGACATGCTGCCCCGTGGGGGTGCCCGCGTGCTCAGGCAGCGGCTCCGCGTTCTCGTCCGCGTCGCTGACCCGCAGCCACGCGGCCAGCTCCTGCGAGGTCATGTTCACCACGCGGTGGAAGTCCTGCCACAGAGCGTCGAGTTCGAGGGCGTCGGTCATCAAGTGCCCCTTCGTGCGTGTGCGTCGGGTACCGATCGGCGTCGTACGGGTGCGTCCGGGTGCCGGTCAGTCTTCCTTCGGCCAGTTCTCCGCGTCGAACATCCAGCGCTGCTTCTCCAGTTCGGCGGTGACCGTGATCAGCAGGTCCTGGGTGACCGGATCGGCCTTCTCGGTCGCCTCGATGCGCTCGCGCAGCCGTCCGATGGCCGCCTCCAGGGACTCGACCATCACCTCGACGACCTCCGAGTCACGGACCCAGCCGTCCTTGGGGCCGGGCAGCGTGAACGCGGACGCGATCGTCTCCGGCCGGCCGTCGGGCGGCAGGCCGAGCGCCGAGGAGCGCTCCGCGACGGTGTCGGCGAACTCTCGTGCGGCCGTGACCACTTCGTCGAGCTGGAGGTGGATCGAACGGAACCGCGGGCCGACCACGTTCCAGTGCGCCTGCTTCCCGATGAGGGAGAGCCCGAGAAGATCCACCAGCGTGCTCTGCAGTGCGTCCCCGGTGACCTGACGGGCGGATTCGGGAATCGTGCTCTTCACGACAGTCATACGGTGCTTCTCCTTGCGGCGTCGTCTCTGGTCGTACGGAGCAGTGCGTCGCGCTCCTCCTCGCAGGTTCCGCCCCACACGCCCGAGGTCCGCCCGTCGTCCAACGCGAACGTCAGACACTGGACGGTCACCGGGCAGCGGGCACACACGCGCTTGGCGGCCGCGATGTCCCGCAGCGCCGGTCCGGACGTGCCCACGGGAAAGAACAACTCGGGGTCCTCACCCACGCAGGCCGCACTGCGCAACCACTCCATGGCGGCGCGGGTGCCCAGCATGCACCAGCGCAAACACCGCGAAGACGGCCGCCCCACCGGCGGGTGCCGGGCGTCTTCCCAGGGGAAACAGCCGGGCCTATAGTCAAAAACTAGCAGCGCTAATTACATGTCCGATGCCGAAGACGTCGCCCAGGAGCCCCCCTCGTGCGTCCCGTCCACTTCGCGGCCGCCCGCCGCACCCCCATCGGCAGGCTGCGCGGCGCCCTGTCCGCCGTACGCCCCGACGACCTCGCCGCGAGCGTGATCCGCGCCCTCGTCGCCGACGTCCCCGCGCTCGACCCCGCACGCATCGACGACGTCTACTGGGGCGCCGCCAACCAGGCCGGCGAGGACAACCGGAACGTCGCCCGCATGGCCGCGCTGCTCGCCGGCCTGCCCGAGACCGTGCCCGGCGCCACGGTCAACCGGCTGTGCGCCTCGGGCCTCGAAGCCGTCACCACCGCGGCCCGCACCATCGCCGCCGGCGAGGCCGACATCGTGCTCGCCGGCGGCTCCGAGTCGATGAGCCGCGCCCCCTTCGTGCTGCCCCGCCCGGACGAAGCCCTGCCGCACCGGATCGAGACCGTCGACACCCGGCTCGGCTGGCGCCTGGTCAACCCGGCGATGAAGGACCTCCACGGCCTGCTCTCCATGGGCGAGACCGCGGAGGAGGTCGCCGAACGGTACGGCGTGACCCGCGAGCGGCAGGACGCCTTCGCGCTGCGCAGCCACCGACTGGCCGCGGACGCCCGCAAGAACGGCCACTTCGACGACGAGCTGCTGGCGGTGGAGCGCCCCGACGGCGTCGTCGTCGACACCGACGAGTGCATCCGCGAGGACACCTCACCGGAGAAGCTGGCGCGCCTCAAGCCCGTCTTCCGGGAGGGCGGCACGGTCACCGCGGGCAACGCCTCGCCGATGAACGACGGCGCCGCCGGACTGCTCCTGGTCAGCGAGGAGGCACTGAACGAACTCGGCCTGGAGCCGCTCGGCCGCTACGTCGCCGGCGCCTCCGCCGGAGTCCATCCCGACGTGATGGGCATCGGCCCGGTCCCCGCCACCCGCAAGGCGCTGGCCCGCGCCGACTGGAGCGTCGCCGACCTGGAGGAGGCCGAGTTCAACGAGGCGTTCGCCGCACAGGCCCTGGCCTGCGTCGACCAGCTCGGCATCGACCCGGACCTGGTCAACCCCAGCGGCGGGGCGATCGCCCTCGGCCACCCCCTCGGCTGCTCGGGCGCCCGCATCCTCACGACACTGCTGCACCGGATGCGGCGGACGGGGGCGGCGCGGGGCCTGGCGACGATGTGCGTGGGCGTGGGGCAGGGGAGCGCGGTGCTGGTGGAGCGGCACTAGGTGAGCCGACCGCAGGTTGATGACGCGGTTGGCTGGTGTCGACCGCTGACTCCGGTGTGAGGTCGGTGGCAGTGGTACCGGTCCAGCCAGGCGGGAAACGCGGCCGGCAACACCGGCCATCTGGCGAGACGCTCCTTACGCCACCGGTTACCTGCACATAGCATCGGTGTCCGCATGAACACCATGAGCCTCTGGCACATCACCGGCTGGGAATTCGCCGCCCTCGCCTCCGCCGCCCTGCTCGTCGGCTTCTCGAAGACCGCCGTGAGCGGGGCCAACACGGTCAGCCTGGCGATCTTCGCCGCGGTACTGCCCGCCCGCGCCTCCACCGGCGTGCTGCTGCCGATCCTGATCGCCGGGGACGTGCTCGCCGTGCTCACCTACCGACGCCACGCCCACTGGCCCACGCTTTGGCGACTGTTCCCGGCGGTCGCGGTCGGTGTGGTCGCCGGCACGCTGTTCCTGGTGTGGGCGGACGACGAAATCGTACGGACGTCGATCGGGGCGATCCTGCTGCTGATGGCCGGGGTGACGGTGTGGCGGCGCCGCACGGCCGACACCGAGGAGGAACCGGACTCGGTCGCGACCCGGTCCGGCCGCGTCAAGGCCCGCTCCTACGGCGTCCTCGGCGGATTCACCACCATGGTCGCCAACGCGGGCGGCCCGGTGATGTCGATGTACCTGCTCTCCGCCGGCTTCCGCAAGCTCGGCTTCCTCGGCACCTCCGCCTTCTTCTTCCTGATCGTCAACGTTTCCAAGGTGCCCTTCAGCGTCGGACTCGGCCTGATCGACGGCCGCTCGCTGCTCCTCGACGCCGCGCTCGTGGTGTTCGTCGTGCCCGGCGCGTTCATCGGCAAATGGGCTGTGAACAGGATCAACCAGCGATTGTTCGAGCAACTGGTGATCGGGGCGACGGTCCTGGGCGGCCTACAACTGCTGCTTCGCTAGCCCCAGCAGGGCGGGCAGGTCCGCGAAAGACTCGATCACATGGTCGGGCGTGCCGCTCGCCCCCTCATGGGTCTCCGGGAGGTACTTGCCGGTCTTCACCAGCACCCCGGTGACACCGGCGCGCTGCGCCGCCAGGACGTCGGACTCGATGTCGTCGCCGACCATCACCGCGTCCTGCGCACCGGCCCCGAGGTGTGCCAGCGCCGCCGCGAAGAACGCCGCCGACGGCTTGCCCGTCACCACGGCCTCGACCCGCGCCGCCTGCTCCAGGCCGACCAGGAAGGCCCCGGAGTCGAGCCGCAGTCCGGCGTCGGTACGCCAGTACAGGTTGCGGTGCATCGCCACCAGCCGGGCACCGCGCTGCAGGTGGCCGAAGGCCCGGTCGAGCGCCGCGTAGTCGAACTCGGGGCCGGCCCCGCCGACGACCACGACATCCGGAACGGCGTCGCCGTCGCCCCTGCCCCCCTCCTCACCATCGTCGACGAGGGTGACGCCTTCCAGATCCTCCCGGATGTCACCGCTGTTGAGCAGGACACACCGCGCGCCGGGCCACTGCTCGGCGAGATACGCGGCCGTGACGGCCGGAGCGGTCAGGATGTCCCCGGCGGTCACCTCGAAGCCCGCGTCCGCCAGCGTCGCGGCGATCGACGCCCGTGTCCGGGAGGTCGTGTTGGTGACCAGGGCCACCGGGAGACCGGCCTCCCGGACCTCCCGCAACGCCTCGACCGCCCCCGGCAGCGGCTGCCACGACACGGTGAGGACCCCGTCGATGTCGATCAGTACGGCACGCGCGGATTCCATGTCCGGACGATAGCCATCCATGCCCGGGAAGTCGGCCGTACCCGGCGTGTCGTCATCCGTCCGGCACCTCGTAGGCTCGGCGCCATGCCCTCGCACGTCCTCATCCTCGGCGGTACCGCCGAGGCCCGGGAGCTGGCCGCCGTGCTCGCGGCCCGCCGCGGTCTCCGTGTCACCACCTCGCTCGCCGGACGCGTGGCCCGGCCGGGCGTGATCGCCGGGGACGTACGGATCGGCGGCTTCGGCGGGGCGGACGGACTTGCCGACTGGCTGCGGGAGGGGCGTGTGGACGCGCTGGTCGACGCCACACATCCCTTCGCCGCCAAGATCACCGAGAACGCGGCGGCGGCCGCGGCGGCGACCGGGGTCGCGGCGGTGGTGCTGCGCCGCCCGGCCTGGCGTCCCGGCCCCGAGGACCGCTGGCACCCGGTTGCGTCGTTGAGCGCGGCCGCGGACCTGCTGCCGCGGCTCGGCCGACGGGTGTTCCTGACCACCGGACGCCTGGGCCTCGCCGCCTTCGCGCATCTGACGGACCTGCACTTCGTCGTACGGTCCGTGGAGCTGCCCGAACCGCCGATGCCACCGCACACCGAAGTCCTGCTGGCCCGCGGCCCCTTCACCGTGGCCGACGAGTCCGCGCTGCTGTACGACCACTGCGTCGACGTACTGGTGACCAAGGACAGTGGTGGAGAGGCGACGGCCGCCAAGCTGACGGCCGCGCGGGAACTGGCGTTGCCCGTCGTGGTCGTAGGACGCCCGCCGCTGCCGGAGGGCGTGACGGCGGTGCCCGATGTGGCGACGGTCCTGGAGTGGCTCGGCCTCAGTCCGCGGTGACGACGGAGGCACGGAGGCGGTCGATGGCGCGCAACACCTCGTCGCGGTTCCCGGCGCTCTTGATCCAGGCGGGCAGGCGGGCGACGTAGGTCATCTTCCGGCCGTGTTCGTACCAGGGCGCCCGCTCCCGCAGCGTCGCGGCCACGAACCGGCGGAGCAGGTCGAGGTGTTCGAGGTTGTACGCCCAGATCTCGCCGTGCCTGGTCTCGGCCTGCAGCCACAGGGCCGGCCGGGCGCACCGGGCCGTGGCCTTGGACAGGCCGCAGGACCGGCAGACCAGACGGGATTCGGCGGGCGTCCGGCGCTCGAAGTGGGCGATCCGATCACAGCGCGGGCAGCGGACCAGCACCGACGTGCTGAAGGCGGATGCCGTGCTGCCGGGATCGTGGAAGCGGACGGGCGCGGGGGACATGCCGCGAGTATGGCAACCACCCCTCCCGGCCCGCCTCCGCTTTTCATGCGGTGCTCCGGGCCGGCTCCCTCCACTGCTGCTGCGGCACCATGGTGGATTGCTCCCGCATGCGGACGAGCCGCACGAGTGCCAGAGCGACCCGTGCCTCACTCCCGCCGATTGCGGCGCAGCAGATACGTGTCCATGATCCAGCCCTTGCGCTCGCGGGCCTCCGCGCGCAGCCGCTCGATCCGGGGCGCGGCCTCCGCGATCGGGCCGGCGGCGAGGATCTCGTCCGGCGTGCCGATGTAGGCGCCCCAGTAGATGTCGATGTCCTGGTCGGCGTACCGCCGGAACGTCTGGTGGGCGTCGAGCATCACGACCACGTCGTCCACGCCGTCGGGGAAGCCCTCGGCGAGCCGTCGGCCGGTCGTGATCTGGACGGGACGGGCGACCCGGTTCAGACCGGTCCGGTGCCGGGCGACGAGCGCCGAGACACTGCTGATCCCCGGCACGACGTCGTACTCGAAGGCCACCGCGCCCTGCTCGAGGATCTCGTCCAGGATCCCGATCGTGCTGTCGTACAGCGCGGGGTCCCCCCACACCAGGAACGCGCCGCTCTCGTCCTCGCCCAGCTCCTCGGCGATCAGCCGTGCGTAGATCTCCGCGCGGGCACTGCGCCAGTCCCCGACGGCGGGGGAGTAGGCGGCCCCGCCCGCTGCCCGGTCCCGCTCCGGGTCGCGTGCCTCGACGACCCTGTACGTCCCCTCGGGTATGTGCGTGTCGAGCATGTCCCGGCGGAGCTGCACCAGGTCGTTCTTCACCTCGCCCTTGTCCAGGACGAAGAACACGTCCGTACTCCGCAGCGCCCTGACCGCCTGCAGGGTCAGCTGCTCGGGGTCGCCCGCGCCGATACCGATGACATGAATCTTTCGCACGCCCCGAGTCTGCCGCACGGCACTGACAACGCGTGCACCGCGTCCACACGGGTGCCCGAGGCGTCCGCCGCCCAGGCGGCGGACGGTGCCGGCGCAGCCGGATCGAGCCGTGCGTAGGCCACCCACCGGGCCCGGGAGCACCGCTCCCCACCTGCGACGTCTCTCGGCCGAACTGGTCCCGCACCGGCCGCCCCGGCGGCACTCGCGGGCACGGCTGCCGCCGCCCGGCCGGTCGGCGGAGGACGAGCAGACCCGCGCCGACGGTGACACGGGTGCGGCCCGCACCCGCGGCGCCCGGCCCGGCGTGCCCCGGCCGGTCCGGCTCCTAGGAGGTCGCAACCGACGGCGACAGGGGTGCTGCGGCCCGTACCCCCGGCGGCCCGCCCCGGCGTGGCCCGGCCGGTCCGGCTTCTAGGAGGCCGCTTCTCCCCGCAGCCGCGGCGCCCGCGCCCCGGCGTCGATGGTCGCGAGGTCCCTCTCCACGTGCTCGGCCAGCTGCCGCGCCCAGCCCACGATCCCGGGCAGGTCCATTCCGTACGGCCGTTCCCGCCCCGCGGCCGCCGCCCACTCCTCCACGGCCGCGCCGCCGCGCCGCAGCAGCCGGGCGCCGCCCGTGACATTGCCCCGGGCGGCATGCGTGAGCCCCACGGCGAGCTGGGCGAGCCCGCGCCACAGGCCGCGCTCCTCCGCGGGCCCCGACTTCCAGGCGTCCTCGAACACCTCGTGCGCGTGGAACGGCTTCCCCGCGTCCAGCAGCTCCTGGGCCTCGGCGACGCTCTCGTCCGGGGTGCGGACGACCCCCTCGGGCTGCCGCTCCACACCGTCCGCGCCGTACGGCAGCGGCCGGCCGAGCCCGTCCCGGGGCCGCGCGTTGCGCGCCCGCCCCTCGTCGTCCCGGTCCCGCGCTTCGGCCTGTCGTCCTGAGGATGCACTGCCCATACGCCGATTGTCCCGCGCCCCCCGCGCACGCCGCCTTCACCCCCACCCCTCCTCACCCCGCCCCTCCCCGCCTTCGGCGAGGCCTGCGACGTGGGGTAAAGTGCTTTTCGCGCGATCACGCGGTTCACCGCGGGAAGCGCACCGGGACGTGGCGCAGCTTGGTAGCGCACTTGACTGGGGGTCAAGGGGTCGCAGGTTCAAATCCTGTCGTCCCGACAGGATGAAGGGTCTTCGCAGGCGAAAGCCTGGGAGGGCCCTTTTTCGTGTGGGTCGTTTCCGGCTTCGAGGGTGTCGCGGTGCGCACGGGAAACGACCGAGGCGCAGCGCTTGCCGCCGGCCGGGAAAAATGCTTGGACGCCGCGCACGCCGTCGCGGGACACTCCGTTCCCGGTCCCCTCGTACTCGCACAGTGACGTAGCCACCACTCTTCGTGTCCACCCTGAGGACCCCAGAGCGGAGGCACTCACGCGAAACCGAAGTCACGCGCGGACACCGACCACGGCACCTGCCCGCCGGAGCACCTGGCGGGCCGCCGTACGACAACACGGGATGGGGATGGAAACGCCTGCATCGCGCGAGGTCCCGCCGGGCAAGGGCCCGGTGCTCCTCGCGCTTCGTTTTTACGGACGGGAACTGGCCAGGCTCCGGTGGCTGACGGTGCCCGGGACACTGCTGCCCGCGCTGGGCAACATCGGCCTCTACTACATCGCGCCGCTGGTCGTCGCGAAGCTCGTCGGCCGTATCGCCGACGACGACGGCAGCACCGTCGGCACGGCGCTGCCCTACGTCCTCGGGTTCGCCGGGGTCATGCTGCTCGCGGAGGCGCTGTGGCGCGTCGGCCTGCACTGCCTGAACCGGCTCGACGCCCTCGGCATCGAGAACCTGTACGTGATCGGCATGGACGAGCTGTTCGCCAAGGACGCCGCGTTCTTCCACGACAACTTCGCCGGCTCGCTGACCAAGCGGGTGCTGAGCTTCGCCTCCCGCTTCGAGCAGTTCGTCGACACGCTGACGTTCAACGTGGTGGGCAACTTCGTGCCGCTGCTGTTCGGCGCGGTGATCCTGTGGCGCTACGAACCGCTCCTCGTCGTCGGGCTGCTGGTGATGATCGCGGTGACGGCGCTGTGCGTGGTGCCGCTCATCCGGCGCCGCCAGGTGCTCGTCGCACAGCGCGAGGCGGCGATCGCCCGGGTGTCGGGTCACGTAGCCGACAGCCTGATGAACATGGACACGGTCCGGGCGTTCGCCGCCGAGGAACGCGAGGCCGCGGAACACCGCTCCCGCGTCGCGGAGTCACGGCGGCTCTCGCTGCGGTCGTGGGACTACGGCAACCTGCGCATCGACACGCTGGTCGCGCCGTTGTCCGTGCTGACCAACGTGCTGGGCCTGCTGCTCGCGGTCACGCTCGGCGGGGGCGGGCACGGGGTGGAGGCGGTCGTGGTCGCCTTCACGTACTACACCAACGCGACGCGGATCATGTTCGAGTTCAACCAGATCTACCGTCGGCTGGAGAGCGCGATGACGGAGGCCGCCCAGTTCACCGAACTGCTGCTGACCCCGCCGACCGTCCTCGACCCGGTCGCGCCGGAGCCGCTGCTGCCCGGGGCCGCCGACGTCCGCTTCGACAAGGTGACGTTCGCGCACGCCGGAGCGGAGACGCTCTTCGACGGTCTCGACCTGACCGTGCCCAGCGGGACGAAGATCGGTCTCGTCGGCCGGTCCGGCGGAGGCAAGACCACGCTCTCCCGGCTGTTGCTGCGGATGACGGACATCGACGCCGGCCGGATCCTGATCGGGGGTCAGGACATCAGCAGGCTGCGCCAGTCCGACCTGCGCAGCCTGATCGCGTACGTGCCGCAGGACCCGGCGATGTTCCACCGCACGCTGCGGGACAACATCGCGTTCGCCCGTCCGGACGCCACCGACGCCGAGATCCGCCGGGCCGCCGAGGCCGCGCACGTCACCGAGTTCGCCGACGTGCTGCCGCACGGCTTCGACACGATGGTGGGCGAGCGCGGCATCAAGTTGTCCGGCGGGCAGCGCCAGCGGGTCGCCCTCGCCCGGGCGATCCTGCGTGACGCGCCGATCCTGCTGCTCGACGAGGCGACCAGCGCGCTGGACTCCGAGAGCGAGCTTCTCGTCCAGGAGGCGCTGTGGCGGCTCATGGAGGGGCGCACGGCGCTGGTGGTCGCGCACCGGCTGAGCACGGTCGCCGGCATGGACCAGCTCATCGTCCTCGACCGGGGGCGGATCGTCGAGCAGGGAACACACCAGGAACTGCTCGCGTCGGAGGGCGCCTACGCGACGCTGTGGCAGCACCAGTCGGGCGGTTTCCTCGACGACAGCCCCGCCGGGGCCGACCTGCTGTGAACACGAGCGCCGGGGCCGGCCGAGGGCGTACAGGCGCCCGCGGCCGGCCCCCCCCGGGTGCCGAGGAGGGCGGTTATCTCCCGGGCCATCGCCCCTCGCCCCTCGCCGGTCCGTCGTCCCTCACAGGGCCGCGCGGCTGGCAATCTCCGTGCCCGCTGACTCCGTGCCCGCTGACTCCGTGCCCGCTGACTCCGTGCCCGCTGTCCCTCTGGCGCAGAAGCCGTCACTCGGCCACCCAGGTGAGGCCGTCGTCCGAGGCCACGAGGCCGCCCGGGCGCAGTGGGGTCTCGTCCTCCAACGGGCCGCCGAAGACGCCTCGTTCCTGCAGTACCGCGCCCTCCTGGAACACCTGGCGGATCGTGGCGGCCTCGAAGAGCGGGTTGCGCAGGCCGTCGGAGTCCGGCAGCCGGCCCACTGCCTCGTCGAGTTCCGTGGCGGCGGCCGTCAGCCGGGCACCCGCCTGCCCGGACAGCCCGAGGGACGCGTCGCCGGACGCCAGTCCGCCCACCAGGTCGACGAAGGCCTCGACTTCCGTCGTGTCGACATGGGTGACCTTGCGGGCCTTCCAGAAGTACGACCGCTCGTCCTGGTGCATGTCGTAGAAGGAGACCAGGAACTCGTGGAACAGGCCGTACTCGTGCCGGTAGCGGGCCTGGAACTCGTCGAAGAGGCGGCCCTCGTCCAGCACCCCGGCGAGGCCGCCGTTGATGGACCGGGCCGCGAGCAGGGCGCCGTACGTGGCGAGGTGCACTCCGGAGGACAGGACCGGGTCGACGAAGCACGCCGCGTCGCCGACCAGCACCATGCCGGGCCGCCACAGCCGGGACTTCCAGTACGACCAGTCCTTGCGGACCCGCACCTGGTCGTACGGCACCTCGGTGGCTCGGGGGACGCCGCGCAGGAGGTCACGGACCTCCGGGCACGAGTCGATCAGCCCGCGCCAGGCCGTCACCGGGTCCCGCTGGATCGCGGCGGCGCTCTCCCGGCTGACCACCGCTCCGACGCTCGTGAGGTCGTCCCGGAGGGGGATGTACCAGAGCCAGCCCTCGTCGAAGGCGGCGCAGAAGATGTTGCCGTCGTCGGGCGCCGGAAGTCGCGCGCCTCCGGCGAAGTAGCCGAACACCGCGATGTTCCGGAAGAACTCGGAGTACGTCCGCCCGCCGCCGACCTCGCCGTGGATCCTGCTGCCGTTGCCGGAGGCGTCCACGACGTAGCGGGCCCGGACCTCGCGGATCTCGCCGGACGGGCCGGTCCAGTGGACGCCCCGGACCCTTTCCTCGTCGGCGAGCACGTTCTTGACGCGGCAGCCTTCCCGTACGTCCACGCCGACCCGGCGGGCGTTGTCCAGGAGGATCGCGTCGAACCGGGACCGCTCGACCTGGAAGGCGAACGAGGTCGGGTCGGCCAGCCGGGGAGACAGCGCGAAGGAGAACTGCCACGGCTCCGGGTTCCGGCCCCACCGGAAGGTTCCGCCGCGCTTCGGCTTGAAGCCCGCCCGCGCGACCTCCTCCTCCACGCCCAGGATGCGGCACACCCCGTGCACGGTGGACGGGAGCAGCGACTCGCCGATCTGGTACCGGGGGAACGTCTGCTGCTCTAGGAGGAGGACGCGGTGGCCGCGCAGGGCGACGGCCGACGCGGCGGTCGCCCCGGCCGGGCCGCCGCCCACGACGACCACGTCGAACTCCTCGACCGTCGTCTCCTCACCGATGGGGTTCACTGTGCTCCTTCTGCGGTCGGCGCCGACGGAACGTCCCTGCGGCCGAGGGAGTCGAGCCAGGTCCGGACGGCCGCCGCCGTGGTCGAGGTGTGTTCCTGCATGAACGAGAAGTGGTCGCCGGGTACGTCGACCTGGGCGTGCGGCAGCGGCCAGGACGTCCGCCACTCGTCCGGGTCCGCGCCCGCCGCCATCTCGGGGGTCGGTTGTGTGGCCCGTACCAGCAGGGTCGGGGCGCCGACCGGTTCCGGGTCCCAGTCGAGGAACATGCGGGTGTACGCGCCCAGTGCCGCCACACCCCTGTCCTCGTCACCCGTGAACTGGTTCCCGCCCAGGCGCGGCGCGATGACGGCCGGCAGGGACAGCAGCCAGTCCTTGTCGCTGTTGCGGTGGTTGATCAGGTACGTGTCGAGCAGGACCTGGCCGACGGGGGCCCGCCCCATGTCCTCGAGCCGCCGGGTCACGGCATGGGCGACGGCGCCCCCGGTGCACATCCCCACGACGGCGAAGGGCCGGTCGCCGACGTGCCGCAGCACCGTCTCCGCATGGGTCCTGGCGAGCGTGTCCCGGTCGGCCGGCACGGCACTGCCCGCCCCGATGCCGGGGTGCGGGAGTTCGAGGACGTCCAGCTCGCCCCGGAAGTGGGCGTGGAACCGGGCGAACTCCCCGCCGGGGGCGGCGAAGGGCGGGTGGTACCCGGTGAAGAAGACGAGCACCGGACGTTCGCCGGAGCCCGCCGCGCCCGCGGAGCTTTCCGAACCCTCGGAGCCTTTGGCGCGCAGCAGCGGCGGCAGTGCGTGCTCCCCGCTGTCGGCCTGCGCGAAGGTCGGGACCGCCCAGGAGGCCGTGACGAGCATGTGCATCGCGGCGACCACCTGACCGGCCTCGCAGACCCGCCGGTAGAGCGAGGAGAGTGTCTGCGCGGGTCGGTCGTCCGCCGATGTGGGTCGTGGTTCCGGCGCGGTCTCGGGCAGGTCGTCCAGCAGGCCCAGTACGTGACGGGCCAGGCCCTGGGGCGTCGGGTGCTCGAACACCACGGCGGCGGAGAGTCTGAGCCGCAGCGCCATGCTCAGCCGGTTGCGGACCTGGACCGCCATCAGCGAGTCGAAGCCGAGTTCGGCGAAGGACCTGCCGGGCGGGAGCGCGTCCGGGTCCGGATATCCGAGCACCACCGCCACGTCGGCGCTCATCAACTTCGCCAGTTCCGCCTCCCGTTGGGCGGCGGGCAGCTCGGCCAGCAGCGTGCGCCAGGCTCCCGGCCGCCAGGACTGCTCCGTACCCGGTGCGGAGCCGGTGTCGGCGTTCCCGGTTTCGGCGGAGGGCCTGCGCGACGCCAGCAGTCCGTGCAGGAGCGGCGGCAGGGGCCCTCGGGAGGACCGGAGGGCACCGCGGTCCAGCAGGATCGGCGCCAGCACGGGCTCGCCCGCGCCGAGCGCCGCGTCGAACAGGGCCAGGCCCTGCTCCACGGACAGCGCGCGCAGCACGTCACGGGCCCTTCCGTTCGGGGCACCCGCGCCGGCCATGCCGCCGTCGTGCTCCCAGGGGCCCCACGCCAAGGACACGGCGGGCAGTCCCAGTCGATCGCGGTGCCGGGCCAGGGCGTCCAGGAAGGAGTTCGCCGCCGCGTAGGTGCCCTGACCGGCGCGGCCGAGCAGTCCGGACACCGAGGAGAACAGGACGAACGCCGACAGGTCCAGATCCCGGGTCACCTCGTGCAGATGCCAGGCCGCGTCCGCCTTCGGCCGGAGCACCGCGGCCATCCGCTCGGGAGTCTGAGCCGCCAGGACGCCGTCGTCCAGCACACCGGCGGCGTGCACCACGGCGGTCAGCGCGGGCGCGCAGCCCTTCACCACCTCGGCCAGCGCGGCGCGGTCGCCCGCGTCACAGGCCACGATCCGCACCTCGGCACCCAACTCCTTCAGCACACCCCGTAGTTCGGCGGCGTTCGGCGCCTGAGGCCCCTGGCGCCCGGTCAGCAGCAGGTGTCGTACGCCGTACGAGGTGACGAGATGGCGGGCGAGTTCCGCACCCAGCGCGCCGGTACCGCCGGTGATCAGGACCGTGCCGTCCGGGTCGAAGGTGCCGCGTCCGGCGGGGAGTTCGCCGAGGGCGGCGAGTCGCGGCACCGACAACTGTCCTTTTCGTATCGACAGTTGGGGCTCACCGGTGGCCACTGCCGCGGGGAGCAGCCGTAGCGACTCGGGCCGACCGTCCACGTCGAGGAGGACGACCCGCCCGGGCAGCTCCGCCTGGGCCGCACGTACCAGCCCCCACACGGCCGCCCCGGCCAGATCCGGCTCCGGCGCGGTCGCGTCCCGCGTCACCACCACCAGAGGGGAGCCCGCCGTCCGTGGGTCGTCCTGCCAGTTCTGCAGCGTGCGGAGCACTCTGCCGGTCAGCAGGTGCACGGCGGGCAGCGGGCCGGCATCGGTCGCCGGGCCGACCGCCGTGGCCACGACGGTGTCCGGTTCGGGCGCTTCGGTGTCCACGAGGCCGGAAAGCAGTCCGCCGAGGCCCAGCTCGTCCGGGCCCGCGAGCGCCCAGCGTCCGGTGTGTACGCGATGCCGCTCGCCCTCGGGCAGCTCGACGGCGGTCCAGCCGGGGTGCAGCAGGGCGCGTCGCACCACCTCGGCCGCCTGTCCGGCCGTGTCGGCCGGCAGTTCCCGGGTGGCCAGGGAGTCCACCCGCGCGACCGGGCGCCCCGTCGGGTCGGCGAGGGTCACCGAGACCGTGTCCGTGCCGCCCGGGGCGACCCGTACGCGCACCGTCGACGCCCCTGCCGCGTACAGGCGTACGCCGTTCCACGCGAACGGCACCCGGATCGCGTCGGACTCGGGTGCGGAGCCCGCGAGCAGCGGGGCGTGCAGTGCCGCGTCCAGCAGCGCCGGATGGATGGCGAACCGGTCGGCGGTTGCCAACTCCGGTCCGGTCAGATGGACTTCCGCGAAAAGGTCGCCGTCCCGCCGCCAAAGTGCCTGTACGCCACGGAAGGCCGGGCCGTAGGCGAGACCGCGGTCCGCGAGGCCGTCGTATGCGTCGGCGAGGTCGATCTCGGTCGCGCCCTGGGGCGGCCACACGGCGAGGTCCGTCTCCGGCTGAGCGGTCTCGGTTCCGCTGAGCGCCCCGGTGGCGTGCCGGGTCCAGGCAGGCTCGGCGTCCTCCGCGGCAGGCTCGGCGTCATCTGTGACGGGCCGGGCGTAGACGTCGACCGGGCGTCGGCCGGACTCGTCGGCCGCGCCCACGACGACCTGGACGCGTACGCCCGTGGCCGCGGGCAGGGGGAGTGGGGCCAGGACCACGAGTTCGTCGAGCGTGCCGCAGCCGACCTCGTCGCCCGCCCGTACGGCCAGCTCCACGAACGCCGTGGCGGGGACCAGGACCGTCCCGCCGATCACATGGTCGGCGAGCCACGGGTGGGTCGTGGCGGAGAGCAGACCGGCGAACACCGTCCGGTCGGTGTCCGGCACGGCGAACGCCGGACCCAGCAGCGGGTGTCCGTGCGGGTCCGCGGCGGCGCCGGGGGTGCGCGGCGCGTCCAGCCAGTACCGCTGCCGCTGGAAGGCGTACGTCGGCAGGTCCACCCGCCGCGCACCGGTCCCCGCGAACACCGCGGGCCAGTCGACGTGCGCCCCGCGCACATGGAGGCGGGCCATGGCGGACAGCAGCGTCCGCGGCTCGGGCTCGCCGCCCCGCGTGGCGCCGGCGCACATCGGGGCCCGGCCCCTGTCGTCCTGACCGGTCAGGCAGTCCTCGGCCGCGGCGGTGAGCGCGGGTCCGGGGCCGATCTCCAGGAACGCCGACACCTCGTTGTCGCCGAGCCACCGCACGGCGTCGGCGAACCGCACCGGCAGGCGGGCGTGCCGTACCCAGTACTCCGGCGAACACAGCTCCCCGGCCTCGGCCGGGCGGCCCGACACGGCCGAGACCACCGGGATCCGCGGCGGCCGGAAGACCAGCCCCTCGGCGACGCGGCGGAAGTCGTCGAGCATGGGTTCCACCAGTGGCGAGTGGAAGGCATGGCCGACCCGCAGGCGTACGGTCCTGCGGCCACGCTCCTCGAAGCCGGCCGCGACCGCGAGCACCGCGTCCCGTACGCCCGAGATCACCACGGAGCGCGGCCCGTTGACGGAGGCGATCGCCACCCGGTCGCCGAACTCGGGGAGTGCGGCGAGGACTTCGTCCTCCGTCGCGTGCAGCGCCACCATCGCGCCACCCGTGGGCAGGGCGTGCATCAACCGGCCCCGAGCCGCGACGAGTTCCGCCGCGTCAGCCAGGTCCAGCACTCCGGCGGCATGGGCCGCCGCCAGTTCCCCGACGGAGTGCCCGGCCAGGAAGTCGGCGCGCACGCCCCAGGACTCCAGCAGCCGGAACAGTGCCACCTCGAAGGCGAACAGGCCGGCCTGGGTGAAGTCCGTACGGTCGAGCAGCGCGGCCTCCGGCGTACCCGGCCCGGCGGACAGCACCACGTCCAGCGGTCGGTCGAGACGGCCGTCCAGTGCCCGGCAGACCTCGTCGAAGGCCGAGTCGAAGGCGGGGAACGCGGCACGCAACTCCGCGCCCATACGCGTGCGTTGAGCTCCCTGGCCGGTGAACAGGAAGGCCGTACGGACACCGGGATCCGCGACGGCTCGCTCCGCGCCGCCCGTGCCGTCGGCGAGCGCGTTCAGCGCGGCCTGCATCCGGGTGCGGTCGTCGGCCGGCACCATCGCGCGGTGGGCGAGCGGTGCCCTCGACACGGCCAGGGAGTGGCCGACGTCGACAGACGAGAGAGTGGGCCGGGCCGCCAAGTGGGCCGCCAGACGGCCGGCCTGGGCCCGCAGGGCGCCTTCGTCGGCGCCGGAGAGCAGCCAGGGCACCGGCACCTCGGCGGTGCTCGATCCGGTGCAGGGCCGCTGCGTATCGGTCGGATGCGTATCGGTCGGCTGCGGAGGCTCTTCCAGGATGACGTGCGCGTTGGTGCCGCCGATGCCGAAGGCCGACACGCCGGCCCGGCGCGGCCCGGTGTCCCTCGCGGGCCACGGGCGGGCCTCGGTCAGCAGTTCCACCCGGCCCGCCGACCAGTCCACGTGCGGGGTGGGTGTCTGCGCGTGCAGGGTGCGCGGGAGTTCCTCGTGCCGCATGGCCTGCACCATCTTGATGACCCCGGCGACGCCGGCGGCCGCCTGGGTGTGCCCGAGGTTGGACTTCACCGAGCCCAGCCACAGCGGCGGCCGGTCCTCGGCGCGCCCCTGGCCGTAGGTGGCCAGCAGGGCCTGCGCCTCCAGGGGGTCGCCGAGCGTGGTGCCCGTGCCGTGCGCCTCCACCGCGTCCACGTCGTCCGCGCGGAGCCCGGCGTCGGCCAACGCCCGTGTAATGAGCCGCTGTTGGGCTTGGCCGCTCGGGGCCGTGAGACCGTTGGACGCGCCGTCCGAGTTGACGGCGGAGCCGCGCAGCACGGCCAGTACCGGGTGACCGTTGCGCCGGGCGTCGGACAGCCGCTCCAGCAGGACCAGTCCCGCTCCCTCGCCCCAGGCGGTGCCGTCCGCCGAGGCCGAGAAGGACTTGCAGCGGCCGTCGGGCGACAGGCCGCGCTGGCGGCTGAAGGCGGTGAACGGCTTCGGCGTCGCCATCACCGTGACCCCGCCGGCCAGGGCCAGGGAACACTCGCCGGAGCGCAGTGCCTGCGCCGCCCAGTGCAGCGCCACCAGTGAGGAGGAGCACGCGGTGTCGATCGTGATCGACGGACCGTGCAGGCCGTACACGTAGGAGATCCGGCCGGAGGCCACGCTGCCGGCCGAACCCAGGCCGAGATGGGCCTCCAGTTCGTGCCGGCCGAAGCGGGCGGAGTAGTCGCCGTACATCACGCCGACGAAGACGCCCGTGTCGCTCTCGCACAAGGTGGCCGGGGTGATCCCCGCGCGTTCCCAGACCTCCCACGAGGTCTCCAGGAGCAGCCGCTGCTGCGGGTCCATCGACAGCGCCTCGCGTGGCGAGATCCCGAACAGGCCCGCGTCGAACTCCGCGGCCCGGTGCAGGAAGCCGCCGCTGCGGGCGTACGAGGTGCCGACCCGGTCGGGATCGGGGTCGTACAGGGCGGCCAGGTCCCAGCCGCGGTCGGTGGGGAAGCCGGAGACGGCGTCCCCGCCCTCCGACACCAGCCGCCAGAGGTCCTCGGGGGAGTGGACGTCGCCGGGGTAACGGCAGCCCATGGCGACGATCACCACCGGATCGTCCGGGCTCGCCTCCCCGGCAGGGGGAGGCGCGGTGGCGGACACCGGCGTGAAGAGCGTGCCGTGCACGTGCCGGGCGAGCGCGGCCGGGGTGGGGTGGTCGAAGACCAGCGTCGAGGGGAGCCGCAGTCCGGTCGCCCCGCCGAGCCGTTCGATCAGCGTGAGGGCGCCCGCGGAGGTCAGCCCGAGGTCGGTGAAGGGGCTGTCGGCGTCCGGATCGGCGGAGGGGGTACGCCCGTCGGGCCGTTCGTACGGTCCGCCGCCGCAGACCGCCGCCGTCTCCGCGAGCACCGCCTCGCGCAGCGCGCGTTCCCGCCCCTCCGGGGGCAGCGTCAGCAGCCGCCGGCGCAGGGCTCCGTCGGCCGCCGTCGGGGCGGGGAGGGCCGGGCGGACGTCGGACACCGGCCGGGACAGGTCCGGCAGGAGGGCGTGGCGGGCGATCTTGCCGGACGCCGTACGCGGGACGGCCGCGATCTCGCGGATCTCCACGGGCAGTTTGTACTCGGCCAGCCGGGCGCGGCACGCGGCCAGCACCTGGCGGGGGTCGAACCCCTCCGGGCCCGGGACGACGTAGGCCACCGGGACCTCGCCGAGTACGTCGTGGTCCCTGCCCACCACCACCGCGTCCCGCACGCCGGGACAGTGCAGCAGGGCCTGCTCGATCTCCGTGGGGTGGATGTTCTCGCCGCCGCGGATGATCAGCTCGCTGACCCGGCCGGTGAGGGTGAGATGGCCGTGTGCGACGCGCCGGCCGAGGTCACCGGTGCGGTACCAGCCGTCCCGCAGCGCGGCCTCCGTCGCCTCGGCCCGGTGGTGGTAGCCGGTCATGAGACTGGGCCCGCGCACCCAGATCTCGCCCTCGTCGCCGTCCGTGACATCGTTGCCGGAGCCCGGATCGACGAGCCGTACGTCCATTCCGGGGACCGGCGGCCCGCAGGACCCGTCGACCCGCGGCCCGTCCGGCCGGTTCACCGCGATCATGCCGCAGGTCTCGGTGCTGCCGTACGCGTCGAGCAGCGGCGCCCCCAGGAGGTCCTCCACCGCCCGGCGCAGGGCCGGCGCGCTCGGGGCGCCCGCCACGACACACGTCCGCAGACCCGGTACGGGCGTCGCGTCCTCGCCCGCCGACGCCACCAGCTGGTGGTAGACGGCGGGCACACCGGCAAGGACGGTGTAGGGGCCGCCGAGGGCTTCGTGGGGTGTGCGGAGCTCCCGCAACAGGCCGCCGGGCGGCAGGAGTTCACCGGTGATCCGGGCACTCGCGCCGACGGCGGTGACCCCCAGGATCGCCAGCGAGTGGCCGAAGCTGTGGAACAGCGGGAGCGGCCACAGCAGCCGGTCCTCGGACGAGAGCCCGAAGATCGGGGCGTAACAGGCCGCCACCGACCACAGGGCGGCGCGCTGCGTGGACAGTACGCCCTTGGGGCGATGGGTGGTGCCGGAGGTGTAGAGCATCCAGGCCGGCTCGTCGAGTCCGAGGTCGTCCCGGGGCGGTTCGCGGTCGTCGGACTCGGCCGCGTCCCCGAAGAGGACCGTGCCGTCGGGGGCGTCCGCCGGGACCGGTCCCGTGCCGGTGAGCAGGACGCGCGGACGGCGGTGCCCGGGACCCGCGGGGTGCAGCCGGGCCAGGTGCGCGGAGTCGGTGACGACGACCGAAGCCCCGCTGTCCTCGAGGAAGTGGGCCAGTTCGGCGTCGGAGGACCGCGGGTTCAGGGGCACGCCCACCGCCCCCGCCCGCACGGTGGCGAGCACGCTCTCGACCATCTCCACGCAGTTGCCCAGACAGATAGCGACCCGGTCCCCGCGCCGCACACCCACCCGGGCGAGATACCCGGCCAGCCGGCCGGTGCGCCGCTCCAACTCGGCGTAGGTGACGCCCCGCACGTCGTCGGCGTACGCCACCCGTAACGGCCACTTCTCGGCGTGCGCCCTCAGTAACTCCGGCAGCGGCCGGATCAGCCCGTCGCCCGTCATGTACCCACCCCTCCGGCCCGTGTCGCGGCACGGCCGACGTCAAAGTCCCTGCATGTCAACGCCGTTGAGCCTACGGTCCGGCCGGTGTGATGATCGCGTGTTTCGGCGACCGGCGTTGCGGAACGTCCCGGCGCCGCCGGATGGTAGAAGCGAGCATGACCAACTTGCACTCTCCCTCGTCCGCGGCGGGTATCCGATGACCGCCGGTATCGACACCCCCGACCGCCGGGGCCGCACCGGACTCGACCGCACCGGCCGGGACCTCACCGGAAACCCGCGGGTCAAGGTGCGGGACGTGACCCTCCTGTCCAGCCACTGGTACGTCGAGCGCACCACCGTCTTCGACTTCCAGCACGCCGACGGCACCTGGAGCACCCAGGAGCGCGAGACGCACGACCGCGGCAACGGGGCCACCATGCTGCTGTACGACGCCGAACGCGAAACCGTGCTGCTCACCCGCCAGTTCCGGTTCCCGGTGTACGTCAACGGGCACCCCGACGGCCTGCTGGTCGAGACCCCGGGCGGCCTGCTCGACGACGAGGACGAGCACCCGGAGATCGCCGTACGCCGGGAGGTCGTCGAGGAGACCGGCCACACCATCGGCGAGGTCCAGCACGTCTTCGACGTCTACATGAGCCCCGGCTCGGTCACCGAACGCGTCAGCTTCTACGCCGCCGCCTACGGCCCCTCGACCCGCACCCACGAAGGGGGCGGCCTGGACGACGAGGGCGAGGACATCGAGATCCTCGAACTGCCCTTCCGGCGGGCCCTGGAGATGATCCGCACCGGGGAGATCGCCGACGCGAAGACGATCATGCTGCTGCAGTGGGCGGCGCTGGAGGGGCCGTTCGCACGCTGAGCGAAGCGGAGGGCAGGCACCGCCTCCTGTCACCAATTCCCGGCGTACACACTTGACTTGAAGAGCACTCGAAGATGAAAACTCCCGTTCGTGCCCCGAATGAGGGCGCGAACGGGAGGAACGTCATGAAGTACCGCGCCATCGGCAGCGACCCGGACAACCGCCGAGAGGTGAGCGTGCTCGCCCTCGGTGCGATGCTGTTCGGCTCCCGGACCGACGAGGAGACCTCCTTCGCCGTACTCGACCGCTACGTCGAGGCCGGCGGGAACTTCGTCGACACGTCCGACAACTACGCCTTCTGGTTCGACGGCGGCCAGGGCGGACAGAGCGAGGAACTGCTGGGCCGCTGGCGGCGCAGCCGCGGCATCGGCGACGAGGTCCTCATCGCCACCAAGCTCGGCGCCCGCCCCCTCGCCCCCGGCACGAGCTACGTCGACAACGCGGAGGGCCTGTCGGCGAAGGTGATCCGCGAGGCGGCGGAGCGCAGCCGCGAGCGCCTGGGCGTCGAGAAACTGGACCTGCTCTACGCCCACATCGAGGACCACACCGTCCCGCTCGAGGAGACGGTCGAAGGCTTCGCCTCACTGGTCGCGGAGGGCACGGTCGGCCTGCTCGGCGTCAGCAACCACGCCATCTGGCGGGTGGAACGGGCCCGCGCCCTGGCGGCCGCCGCCGGACTGCCCGGCTACGAGGTGCTCCAGTACGAACACAGCTACCTGAGGCCCCGCACCGACATACCCGGAGACCTCTTCCCCGACGGCACGCTGGGCGCGGCGGGACCGGACCTGTTCGGCTACCTGAGGGCCGAGCCCGCCCTGACCCTGGTCGCCTACTCACCCCTCCTGAAGGGCACGTACGCGCACCCCGACCGACCTCTCCTGCCGGGTTACGACCACCCGGGCACCCCGGCCCGCCTCGCGGCCCTGCACGAGGTGGCCAGGGAAACCGGCGCGACCGTCAACCAGGTCGTCCTGGCCTGGCAGATGGGCGGCGAACTGCCGATCCTTCCCCTGGTCGCGGTCTCGTCGGTGGCCCAGCTGGAGGAGAACCTGGCGGCGGTGGAGCTGGAGCTGACGGGGGAGCAGCGGAGGCGGCTGGACGAGGTCCATTGACGTCGGCCGTCGCACGCCGTGGTCGAGCAGTTCCCCGCAGGCGTGACCGCCGACGAGACCGGCCCCGCCGGTTCAGGGTCTGACCAGCAGCTGGAAGTCGAACGCGTACCGGGAGGCGCGGTAGATGTGCGTGCCGTACTCGACCGGCCGGCCCGTGTCGTCGTACGCCGTGCGCTGCATGGTCAGCAGTGCGGCGCCCTCCTGCTCGTCGAGGAGGGCGGCCTCCTCGACGGTGGCGGAGCGGGCACCGATGGTCTGGCGGGCGCTGTGCAGGGTGATGCCGGCGGAGCGCATCATCCGGTACAGGCCGGTCGACTCGAGCCTGGGCGTGTCCAGGTCGAGCAGGCCGGTGGGGAGGTGGTTGCACAGGAAGGCCACGGGCTGGCCGTGGGTGGAGCGCAGCCGTTCCAGGACGGTCACCTGGCTGCCCTCCGCGACACCGAGGGCGGCCGCGACGTCGGCGGGCGCCGGGACGCTCTCGTTGCGCACGACCCGGGTGGCCGGTCCCTGCCCGGCCGCCTCCAGGTCGTCGTACAGGCTGCTGAGCTCGAGCGGGCGCTTGACCTGGCTGTGCACCACCTGCGTGCCGACCCCCCGCCGCCGCACCAGGAGGCCCTTGTCGACCAGGGACTGAATGGCCTGGCGGACCGTAGGCCGGGACAGCCCGAGGCGCACCGACAGGTCGATCTCGTTGCCGAGCAGGTTGCCCGGGGCGAGCACGCCGTGCTCGATGGCCGCCTCCAGCTGCTGGGCGAGCTGGTAGTACAGCGGCACCGGACTGCTCCGGTCCAGGGCGAAGTCCAGGGAGCTCAGCGTGGGGGTGGTCGCGGCACGTGGGTAGCCGCCGGTGTTCGCCATGGACGTACCTCCCTCGGAGGGTCGGGAGCGGGGGGTCAGAGGTGGTGGCGGCGGGCGGCGACCTGGCGGTCGTACTCCTGCCGCGCTCGTACGGCCGCCTCGCGGGAGGCCACCTCGGCCACCGGCACGTCCCACCAGGCCTCGGCCGCGGGAGCGGTCGGCGCCGGGTCGGTCTCGACGTACACACAGGTCGGCCGGTCCGAGGCGCGGGCCGTCGCCAGTGCCTCGCGCAGCTCCCGTACCGTCTTGGCGCGCAGTACGTCCATGCCGAGGCTCGCCGCGTTGGCCGCGAGGTCGACGGGGAGCGGGGCGCCGGTGAAGGCGCCTCCCTCAGACTTCGTCCGGGGGGACCCCCAGGCCCGGAAGCGGTAGGGGGTGCCGAAGCGCTCGCCGCCCACCGCCTCGGACAGGCCGCCGATGGAGGCGTAGCCGTGGTTCTGGACGAGGACCAGGTTGATCGGCAGGCCCTCCTGGACGGCCGTGACGATCTCGGTCGGCATCATCAGGTAGGTGCCGTCGCCGACCAGCGCCCACACGGGCGTGTCCGGCTTGGCGTGCTGGACACCGATCGCGGCCGGGATCTCGTAGCCCATGCAGGAGTAGCCGTACTCGACGTGGTACTGGCGCGGGCCGCGGGCCCGCCACAGCTTGTGCAGGTCGCCCGGGAGCGAGCCCGCCGCGTTGATCACCACGTCCTCGTCGCCCACGACCGCGTCCAGCGCGCCGAGCAGCTGGGTCTGGGTCGGTACGGCGTCCTGGTCGTCGGCGCGGAAGGCGGCCTCGACGACCTGCTCCCAGCGGTCCCTGCCGGTGCGGTACTCGCTCTCGTACGCCGGGTCCACACGGTGGCCTTCGAGGGCGGCGGCCAGCGCCTGCAGCCCTGTCCGGGCATCGCAGACCAGGGTCCGTGCCGCCTGCTTGTGGGCGTCGAACGCGGTGATGTTCAGGTTGACGAACCGGACGTCCGGGTTCTGGAAGAGCGTGCCGGAGGCGGTCGTGAAGTCGGAGTACCGCGTGCCCACGCCGATCACCAGGTCCGCGGTGCGGGCGATGTCGTCGCAGGCCGCCGTGCCGGTGTGACCGATGCCGCCCAGGTCGGCGGCGTGATCGTGGAGCAGGGAGCCCTTGCCGGCCTGCGTCGAGGCGACCGGGATGCCGGTGGCGTCCACCAGCGCCTTCAGGACGCCCTCGGCCTCGCTGTGGTGCACCCCGCCGCCCGCGACGATCAGGGGGCGGGAGGCGGCCCGGACGGCGCGCACGGCCTCGGCCAGCTCGGCCGGGTCGGGCGCGGGACGCCGTACCCGCCACACGCGCTCGGCGAAGAACTCGGCCGGCCAGTCGGAGGCCTGCGCTTGGACGTCCTGCGGCAGGGCGAGGGTGACGGCGCCCGTCTCCACCGGGTCCGCGAGGACCCGTACGGCGTTCAGCGCGGAGGGGATCAGGGCCTCGGGGCGGGTGACGCGGTCGAAGTACCTCGACACCGGGCGCAGGGTGTCGTTGACGGACACGTCGGCCTCGGATGGGTGCTCCAACTGCTGGAGCAGCGGCTCGGCGGGGCGGGCGGCGAAGTAGTCGCCGGGCAGGAGCAGGACCGGCAGCCGGTTGATCGTGGCGAGGGCCGCGCCGGTGACGAGGTTCGTGGCGCCCGGGCCGATCGACGTGGTGACCGCCTGCGCGGACAGCCGGTTGAGTTGGCGGGCGTGGCCCACGGCCGCGTGCACCATGGCCTGCTCGTTGCGGCCCTGGTGGTACGGCATCGCGTCCACACCCGCCTCCAGGAGCGCCTGGCCGATCCCCGCCACGTTGCCGTGGCCGAAGATGCCCCAGGTACCGGCGATCAGCCGGTGCCGTACGCCGTCCCGCTCGGTGTACTGCGCGGCCAGGAACCGCACCAGCGCCTGGGCGACGGTCAGGCGGACGCTCGTGGGGTGGGTCATCGGGGCCTCACTGGAAAGGGCGGCGGGGCAGGCGGCGGGGTAGGGGGCGGAACGGCGGCAGTGCGGGCAGGCCCCGTCTCAGGCGGTCGTACTCGGCTCCGCGGCCCCCGCGAGCAAGGTCTCGACCTCGGCCCCGGTCGGCATCGCGGAGGAGCAGGCGAGGCGGGAGGCCACGTGGGCGCCGGCCGCGTTGGCGTACCGCATGGTGCGCTCCAGCTCCCAGCCCGAGAGCAGGCCGTGGCACAGGGCCCCGCCGAACGCGTCGCCCGCGCCGAGACCGTTGACCACCTCGACCGGGACGGGCGGGACCTGGGCCGTCGTCCCGTCGCGGTGCACGGCGAGGACACCCTTCATCCCTTGCTTCACCACGGCCAGCTCCACGCCCGCCGCCAGCAGCGCCTCGGCACACGCCTGCGGTTCGCGCACACCCGTGGCGACCTCGCACTCGTCGAGGTTGCCGACGGCGACGGTCGCGTGCCGGAGTGCTTCGGCGTAGTAGGGCCGGGCTTCTTCCGGATCCCGCCACGCCGTGTCGCTCCACAGCGCGGGGCGCCAGTCGAGGTCGAACACCGTCGTTCCCGACTTGTCCCGGGACTTCAGGGCGGCGAGCGTCGCCGACCGGCTCGGCTCCTCACTGAGGCCGGTGCCGGTGATCCAGAAGATCCGGGCGGCGCGGATGGCGAAGTAGTCCAACTCGTCGGTGTGCACGGCCAGGTCCGGGGCGCTCGGACGGCGGTAGAAGTACAGGGGGAAGTCGTCCGGCGGGAAGAGTTCGCAGAACGTCACCGGCGTGGGGAGCCGGTCCACCGGTGTCACCCAGCGGTCGTCGACCCCGAACTCCCTGAGCTGCTCGTGGAGATAGACTCCGAACGGATCGGCGCCGGTGCGGGTGATCACCGCGGTGGAGCGGCCGAGCCGGGCGGCGGCGACCGCCACGTTCGCGGCCGAACCCCCGAGGAACTTCTCGAAGCTTTCCACGCGTGCCAGCGGCACGCCGGACTGCTGGGGGTAGAGATCCACTCCGATTCGGCCCATAGTGATCAGGTCGAAGAAATTGGCTGATCCGGCCATGTGCGACCTCCTCGAGCTGTGCGGGGGGAGACGGGTCCCGTGGGACCTGCCGCCCCCAGGTGTAGGCCGCGGGGGGTCGCGCTGTCAATGGTTTGTACTTACATTCGGACCTGCTTGTGAAATGATGTCTTAACAAAGTATTGACAGCGGGCGTGGCAAGGGATTGGATCCCGTCCCAGCGCAACTGCCGCGTTCTCGCAGCACAACGACCCGGATCTTCCGAGGTCCGGGCCCTGAAACCCCGTGATGGCTTTCGCCAGTAGCACAGTGAGGTGCAGGAAAGATGGACCGCTCTTCTCGCTTCCGCTCCCGCAGAATGACCCCGGTGGTGGCCGTCGCCGCGGCTGCGGCCCTGACCCTCGCAGGCTGCTCCAGCAGCTCTGGCGGCAAGAAGGCCGAGGAGAGCGAGGCCGGTGCCTCCGCGGGCAAGGCCACCACTCCTCGGATGACGGTCGCGCTGGTGACCCACCAGTCGCCCGGCGACACCTTCTGGGACATCGTCCGCAAGGGTGCCGAGGCCGCGGCCGCCAAGGACAACATCAAGCTCATCTACTCCGCCGACCCGAACGCGGGCAACCAGGCCAACCTGGTCCAGAACGCGATCGACCAGAAGGTCGACGGCATCGCCATCACCCTCGCCAAGCCGGACGCCCTCAAGGACGTCGTGGGCAAGGCGAAGGCCGCGAACATTCCGGTGGTCGGTCTCAACTCCGGTGTGAGCGAATGGAAGAAGCTCGGCCTGATGGAGTTCTTCGGCCAGGACGAGACCGTCGCCGGTGAGGCGCTCGGCAACAAGCTGAACACGACCGGCGTCAAGAACGCCGTCTGTGTCGTCCAGGAGCAGGGCAACATCGGCCTGACCCAGCGCTGCGACGGCGTGGAGAAGACCTTCTCCGGCAAGCTGCAGACGCTGTTCGTCAACGGCACCGACATGCCGTCGGTGAAGTCGACGATCACCGCCAAGCTCAAGCAGGACTCCTCCATCGACCAGATCGTCACCCTCGGCGCCCCCTTCGCGCTGACCGCGACGCAGTCGGTGTCCGAGGCCGGCAGCAAGGCGAAGATCGCCACCTTCGACCTGAACAAGCAGCTGACCAGTGCCATCGACCAGGGCACGATCGAGTTCGCGGTCGACCAGCAGCCGTACCTCCAGGGCTACCTGGCGATCGACTCCCTGTGGCTCTACAAGAACAACGGCAACTACATGGGTGGCGGTGAACAGCCGGTGCTGACCGGGCCGGCCTTCGTGGACAAGTCCAACGTCGACGCCGTGGCCTCGTTCGCCGCGAAGGGCACCAGGTGATGAGTATGACCCAGCATGCCGAGCCGGCGGTGACCACACCGCCGGCCTCCGGCCCGCAGAAGACCGACGGCCGTTCCTCTCAACGGCCGCTGGTGTTCAGGCTGTTGGCCCGTCCCGAGGTGGGTGTCTTTCTCGGTGCCGCCGCGGTGTACGTGTTCTTCCTGATCGCGGCACCCCCGGTGCGTGACGGCAGCTCGATGTCCACGATCCTCTACCAGTCGTCGACCATCGGGATCATGGCCCTGCCGGTCGCGCTGCTGATGATCGGCGGCGAGTTCGACCTGTCGTCCGGCGTCGCGGTGCTCACCTCGGCGCTCACCGCGAGCATGCTCAGCTACCAACTGACGCTGAACGTCTGGGTCGGTGTGTTCGCCGCGCTGATCGTGTCGCTGGCGGTCGGCTTCTTCAACGGCTGGATGGTGGTCAAGACCGGACTGCCCAGCTTCCTGGTCACCCTCGGCACCTTCCTGATCCTCCAGGGCGCCAACCTCGCGGTCACCAAGCTCGTGACCACCAACGTGGCCACCGACGACATCAGCGACATGGCAGGCTTCGACCAGGCCAAGAAGATCTTCGCCTCGTCCTTCGACATCGGCGGCGTCCAGGTGAAGATCACGGTCTTCTACTGGCTGGTCTTCGCGGCCATCGCCACCTGGGTCCTGCTGCGCACCAAGTACGGCAACTGGATCTTCGCGGTCGGCGGCAACAAGGAGTCCGCGCGCGCCGTCGGTGTGCCGGTGACCTTCACCAAGATCTCCCTGTTCATGCTGGTCGGCCTCGGCGCCTGGTTCGTCGGCATGCACCAGCTGTTCACCTTCAACACCGTCCAGTCCGGCGAGGGCGTCGGCCAGGAGCTCATCTACATCGCCGCGGCGGTCATCGGCGGCTGTCTGCTGACCGGCGGCTACGGCTCGGCGATCGGCCCGGTCTTCGGTGCCTTCATGTTCGGCATGGTGAACCAGGGCATCGTCTTCGCCGGCTGGAACCCCGACTGGTTCAAGGCTTTCCTCGGCGTGATGCTCCTCGGCGCCGTCCTGATCAATCTGTGGGTCCGCCAGTCGGCGACCCGGAGGTGACCCACATGACAACCAACGAATCCGGCACCCACGGCGCCGTCCTTCCCGACAGCGACGCCGCCCCGGACACGGACGCCGCGATCGTCGAACTGCGCGGTGCGGGCAAGTCGTACGGCAACGTCCGTGCCCTGCACGGCGTCGACCTCCAGGTCCATCCGGGCCGCGTCACCTGCGTGCTGGGCGACAACGGCGCCGGCAAGTCCACCCTCATCAAGATCATCTCCGGGCTGCACCAGCACACCGAGGGCGACTTCCTCGTCGACGGCACCCCGGTGCGCTTCTCCACTCCGCGCGAGGCCCTCGACAAGGGCATCGCCACCGTCTACCAGGACCTGGCGACCGTCCCCCTGATGCCGGTGTGGCGCAACTTCTTCCTCGGCTCCGAGATGACCAAGGGTCCCTGGCCCGTGCGTCGCCTCGACATCGAGCGGATGAAGAAGACCGCCGACGAGGAACTGCGCAACATGGGCATCGTCCTGCACGATCTGGAACAGCCCATCGGCACCCTCTCCGGCGGCCAGCGCCAGTGCGTCGCCATCGCCCGCGCGGTCTACTTCGGCGCGCGCGTCCTCATCCTCGACGAGCCGACCGCCGCCCTCGGCGTCAAGCAGTCCGGCGTGGTCCTGAAGTACATCGCCGCCGCCCGCGACCGTGGCCTCGGCGTCATCTTCATCACCCACAACCCCCACCACGCCTACATGGTCGGCGACCACTTCAGCGTGCTGCGCCTCGGCACCATGGAGCTGTCCGCCTCCCGCGACCAGGTCAGCCTCGAAGAACTCACCAACCACATGGCGGGCGGCTCCGAACTCGCCGCCCTCAAGCATGAGTTGTCCCAGGTACGAGGCGTCGACGTCGAGGAACTCCCGGAAGCGGAGGATCTCAAAGCGTCCGTGGCGGCCACCGGCGAGGGGAAGTCCTGAGGTGGCCACTCGGCCCGACGGCCTCCGGGCCGGCACGGCCACCCCGACTCCTGGGGTGTGTGCTTCCCCGACGACCCGGTACAGGTGCCCTGGGGACGCTTCCCGGACGAGGTCGCCGAGGCCGGCTGCCCCTGCGAGCCGGACCGGCCGCTGCCGGTCGCGGTACGCACCCGCAAGTTCCTGAGGTTCTGTGGCGCCTGAAGGGACGACCATGACACCCCGTGGCACGAGCGAGGAACTCGGCGTCGTCGTCATCGGCACCGGCCGGATGGGCGCCGACCATGTCCGCCGTATCCAACAGGTCACCAGCGGAGCCCGGGTGACCGCCGTGGTCGACGTCGACGCGGAGCGCGCCAAGACGGTTGCGGCCCGCGTCGACGGCTGCACCGCGTACACCGACCCGGCCTCCGCGATGGCGGCGGCCGACGTCGACGCCGTCCTGATCGCCTCCCCGGGCCCCGCCCACGAGGCCGCCCTGCTGACCGCCTTCGAGCACGGCCTGCCGGTGCTGTGCGAGAAGCCGCTCACCCCCGACGCGGCCTCCGCGCTGCGGGTGCTGGAGGCCGAGCAAAGTCTGGGCCGGCGACTGGTCCAGGTCGGCTTCATGCGGCGCTACGACGCCGAGTACGTCAGGCTCAAGGCCCTTCTGAAGACAGGTCAGTTGGGCCGCCCGCTCATGCTGCACAACCGGCATCGCAACGTCGCCAGCCCGCCCGGCTTCACCAGCGGCATGCTCATCAGCGACTCCGTGGCACACGAGACGGACGTGACCCGCTGGCTGCTCGGCCACGAGATCACGGCCGTCACGGTGCTGCGCCCCACTCCGTCCGCGAGCGCGCCGGACGCCCTCCAGGACCCGCAGTTCGTCGTGTTCGAGACGGACGGCGGCGCGGTGTCCGACGTCGAGATCTTCGTCAACTGCGGCTTCGGCTACCAGGTCCAGGCCGAGGTGGTCTGCGAACGAGGCACCGCCCGCGTCGGCGACGGACACGCCATGGTCACCAACATGGCCGGCCGCTGGGGCGGCACCATCGACCAGGACTACACCGTGCGCTTCGCCGACGCCTACGACCGCGAGATCCAGACCTGGGTCGACGCCACCCGCCGCGGCGAGACCGTCGGCCCGAGCGTCTGGGACGGTTATGCCGCGGCGGCGGTCTGCGAGGCGGGCGTGCGGGCGCTGGAGGACGGCGGCCGGGTGCGGGTGGAACTCGTGGAGAAGCCCGCGCTGTACCGGTGACCGAAGCCGTGGAGGTGGCGACGCCGGCCCGCCGTGTCCGCGGGCTGGCGCACACCCCCGGACATCAGCCCCCGGCCGTCATGCGGGGGCGCGGCTCGAACCCCGCCGCCCGATAACACGCGTCGATCAGAGTCATCGTCGCCACCGCGTCGTCCGTGTCCGGCGGTACCGGTGCGCCGCCCCGCACCCGGTCCGCGAACGCCTCCAGCTGATACGTGTACGACGACCGCGTCCCGAGCCGTTCCGTCCGCTCGCCTTCCGGCGTACGCACCACGACCCGGTCGTCCACGTGCGGCAGCACGAAGTTCGGTGCGCTCGCCTCACCGCGGGTGCCGACGATCCGGCAGCTCATCTCCAGTTCGGCGTACGCCATGTGGCAGCGGGCCGACGCGACGGCGCCGCCCGGGTACTCCAGTTCGGCGTCCAGCCACTCGTCGACGCCGTGCGCAGCCGCGCGCTCCCCGGCCCGCGCGGAGACGAGGCGCGGCTCGCCGCCCGCCCAGGGCGCGAGCATCCGCGCCGCGTGGAGGCTGTAGCAGCCCAGGTCCATCACCGCTCCGCCGGCCAGCGGCAGCGACCAGCGCGGGTCGGAGTCTTCCGGGGCGGGGATGGCGACGAGCGTCTCCACCCGCCGCAGTTCACCGAGTTCACCGCTTTGCAGGATCTCGTGCAGACGCCGAGTCACCGGGTGGAAGAGGTAGTGGAAGCCCTCCATGAAGACGGCCCCGGACTTCGCCGCCGCCTCCCGCACCTCGGCGGCCTCCTCGGCGTTGCTCGCCGACGGCTTCTCCGTCAGGACGTGCTTGCCCGCCGCGAGGGCGGCGAGGTTCCACGGCCCGTGCAGGCCGTTCGCGAGCGGGTTGTAGACGGCCTCGACCTCGGGGTCGGCGATCAGGTCGGCGTACGAGCCCGCCACCCGCTCCACGCCGTGCGCCGCGGCGAAGGCCTCGGCGCGGGAGCGGTCGCGGGCGGCCACCGCGACGAGGCGGTGGCCGGTCGCCCGGGCCGGGTCCACCAGGGAGCGTTCGGTGATGCGTGCCGCGCCCAGTACTCCGATGCGTAGTGGTTCCCGGCCCGGTTCGCTCATGCCTGCCGTACCTCCTCGATCGTCACGGGACGGTGCTCGCCCAGCGACAGTGTGCACGCATCGGCGATCCAGCCCGCCTCCAGGGCGTCCTCGATCGTGCACGGGGAGGTGCGGGTGCCGGCCACGACCTCGGTGAACGCGGTGAGTTCGGCGCGGTAGGCCTCGGTGAAGCGGTCCATGAAGAAGTCGTGCGGGGTGCCGGCCGGGAACGTCACACCGGGCTCGACCGAGCGCAGCGGCAGCTTGTCCTCCAGGCCGACGGCGATGGAGTCGGTGAAGCCGTGGATCTCCATGCGGACGTCGTAACCGCGGGCATTGTGCCGGGAGTTGGAGACGACCGCGATGGTGCCGTCGTCCAGCGTGAGGATCGCGCCCGTGGTGTCGGCGTCCCCCGCCGCCTTGATGAAGTCGGCGCCCCGGTTGCCGCCGACCGCGTACACCTCGGTCACCTCGCGGCCGGTCACCCAGCGGATGATGTCGAAGTCGTGCACCGAGCAGTCGCGGAAGATGCCCCCGGAGGCGGCGATGTACGCGGCCGGCGGCGGCGCCGGGTCCAGCGTGGTCGACCGTACGGTGTGCAGCTTGCCCAGCTCACCGCTCTGCACGGCGGCCCGCGCGGCGACGAACCCGGCGTCGAAGCGCCGGTTGTAGCCGATCTGGATCGGCACGGCGCTGCCCTGGACGGACTTGAGGACCTCGACGCCCTCCCGCATGGTGCGGGCGACGGGCTTCTCGCAGAACACGGGCACGCCCGCCTCCACGGCGGCGCGGATCAGCGCGGGGTGGGCGTCGGTCGCCGCCGCGATGACGATGCCGTCCACGCCGGCGGCCAGTACGGCCTCGGGGGAGTCCGCGACCTCGGCGCCGAACCGCTCGGCGGCGGCCTTGGCGGCGTCGGCGAACGGGTCGGCGACGACGAGCGAGGTGACCGCGTCGAGTCCGGAGAGGGTCTCGGCGTGGAAGGCGCCGATGCGGCCGAGGCCGAGGATTCCGATACGCATGGGGGACTTGCTCCTTGGGATGCGGGGGTCTTACGAGCGGGTGGGGCTGCGAGCGGCTATGGCTACGAGCGGGCGAGGCGAAGGCGGGGGTGGAGAAGACGAGGGTGGAGAAGACGAGGGTGGAGAAGGCGAGGTGGAGACGGTCAGTCAAGTCCGCCCAGTACGTTCTGGTCCCAGTCGATCACCGAGCCGGTGACCACTCCGGACCGGTCCGACAGGAGGAAGACCACAAAGTCGGCGATTTCGTCCGGCTGGCCCAGTTTGCCCATCGGCAGCCGCGCCGCGGCCTGCTCGCGCCAGTCGTCGCCGGCGCCGTGGAAGGTCTTCTGCGTCGTGTCCTCGCCCTCGGTCGCGGTCCAGCCGATGTTCAGCCCGTTGATGCGGACCCGGTCGAAGCGGTGCGCGTGTGCCGCGTTGCGGGTCAGGCCGATCAGCCCGGCCTTCGCGGCGACGTACGGCGCGAGGAACGGCTGCCCGCCGTGCGCCGAGGACGTGATGATGTTGACGACCGTGCCGGGCGCCTTCCTGCCCACCATGTCGGCGACGGCGGCCTGCATGGCGAAGAAGGGCGCCTTGAGGTTGATGGCGATGTGCTGGTCGAACAGTTCGGGTGTGGTGTCGAGGAGAGTGCCCCTGGACGTGAGACCGGCCGAGTTCACCAGACAGTCGACCCGGCCGTACGCCGCGACGACCTGTGTCACGGAAGCCCTGGCCTGCTCGGCGTCCGCCAGATCGGCCCGTACGAACATCGCCTTGCCTCCCGCGGCGGCCAGCTCCGCCACCAGGGCCTCGCCGGGCTCCGGGCGGCGGCCGGTGACGGCCACCACCGCGCCCTCCCGGACGGCGGCCCGCGCGATGGCGGCGCCCACCCCCTGGCTGCCCCCGTTGACCAGGACGACCTTGTCGTCGAGAAGTCCCATGATTTACCTGCCCTTTCAGCTCGTGCGGCGCTCGGCGCCGGCCCGCAGTTCGTCCCGCAGCGCCTCGGGCGTCCACGCCTCGCGCACCGCCCGCCGTACCGTGTCCGCCTGCGACGGCGGGGCCAGGCCCGCGACCGGCGGATCGCTGTCGAGGTTGGTGGGGAAGGCGTATCCCTCCGCGCTCGCCGCGATCACGTTGTCCAGCCACTCCTCGTCCGCTCCCTGGGCCCGGCGCTCGAGCAGTACGGGGAACACGGCGTTCGCGACGGCCTCGCGGTCCACCGTCTCCATCGCCCGGCCGAACGCCGAGGACACCTGGAGGAGGTTCGCCGTGCGCCGGATGTCCGCGGAGCGGTTGGTCCCGGCGGCGTGGAACAGCGCCGGGTTGAAGAAGGCCGCGTCGCCCTTGGCCAGCGGGAGCTGGACGTGCCGCTCCTCGAAGTACGCCCGGAACTCGGGCAGGCGCCACGCCAGATAGCCCGGTTCGTAGGTCTGCGAGTACGGCAGGTACATCGTCGGCCCGGACTCGACCGGCATGTCGCAGTGCGCGACCGCGCCCTGCAGGGTGAGCACGGGGGAGAGGCGGTGCACGTGCGCCGGGTAGGCGGCCGCCACCTCGTTGGACAGGAAGCCCAGGTGGTAGTCGCGGTGCGCCGTCTGCGCCGCGCCGCCCGGGTTGACCACGTTGACCTGCGAGGTCACCTGGTAGCCCGGACCGAGCCAAGCGGCCGAGACCAGCGCGAGGAGGTCGTTGGCGTAGTAGTCGGCGAATGCCTCCGGGTCGTACCGGGCCGCCTTCTCCAGGGCGTTCCACACCCGGTCGTTGGCGCCCGGCGTGGCGAAGTGGTCGCCGGCCGTCGCACCGGAGGCGTGCTGCTCGGCGATCAGCGCGTCGAACACGGCGGAGAGCCGGTCGACCACCGCCGGATCCGGGAAGGCGCCCCGGAGGACCACGATGCCGGGCCCGTCGGCGAGGGCGCGGACCAGTTCGGCCTGGACCTCGCGCCGGTCGGCGGCGCGCAGCCGCGCACTGTCGTAGATCAGGACGCCGCGCTCCACCGAAACGGCGTACGGGTAGCCGGAGAGGTCCGTCGAGCGCTCGACGAGCGCGCGCAGACCGGCCAGGTCGCAGTCCTGCTCGGACAGCCAGGCACGGCGTTGCACGGAGGTGAAGGACATCGTCGTCCTCTCGATGACAGGGGTGACTCGCCCTGTCATTCTTGTCAGTACAAACCCCTCGAACAACCGGCAGCGAGCCATCAAAAACCCCTCAAGGAGCCTCAGGTGGGCCACCCCTTCCCGGTCCGGGAGATCGCACGTCAGGCGGGCCTGAGCGAAGCCACCGTCGACCGGGTCCTCAACGGGCGGGGCGGCGTGCGCGAGAGCACCGCGCGGGAGGTGCGGCAGGCCATCGCCGACCTCGACCGGCAGCGCACCCAGGTCCGGCTGGTCGGCCGCACCTTCATGATCGACATCGTGATGCAGGCCCCGGAGCGGTTCTCCACCGCCGTCCGCGCCGCCCTGGAGGCCGAGCTGCCCTCCCTGCACCCGGCGGTCGTGCGCTCGCGCTTCCACTTCCGTGAGACCGGCCCGATCCAGGAGCTCACCCGCACCCTGGACCGGATCGCCCGGCGCGGCTCACAGGGCGTGGTGCTCAAGGCCCCGGACGTCCCCGAGGTGACCGCGGCCGTGGGCCGGCTCGCGGAGGCCGGCATACCGGTCGTCACCCTGGTCACCGACCTGCCCGCCACCGCCCGCCTCGCCTACGTCGGCAGCGACAACCGGGCGGCCGGCGCGACCGCCGCGTACCTCATGGGCCAGTGGCTCGGGGACCGCCCCGGCAATGTGCTCACCAGCCTCAGCAGCGGCTTCTTCCGCAACGAGGAGGAGCGCGAGATGGGCTTCCGCAGTGCCATGCGCGCCCTCCACCCCGACCGCACCCTGGTCGAGATCGCCGAGGGACAGGGCCTGGACGCCACCCAGTACGACCTCGTCCGGGCCGCCCTGGAACGCGACCCGGACATCCGGGCGGTCTACTCGATCGGCGGCGGCAACATCGCGACCCTGCGCGCCTTCGACGACCTGGACCGCCCGTGCGCGGTGTTCGTCGCCCACGACCTCGACCACGACAACACCCGGCTGCTGCGCGACCACCGCCTGTCCGCCGTGCTCCACCACGACCTGCGCCAGGACCTGCGCGAGGTCTGCCACCTCGTGATGCGCGCCCACGGCGCCCTGCCGCCGGCGGGGCCCACGCTGCCGTCGGCGATCCAGGTGGTCACGCCGTACAACATGCCGCCCCAGGCGACGGCCGGCTGAACCGGTGGCCTGGGGCGGGCTCTGCGAACGGGAGCGTCAGTGCGGCAGCGCGGGCGATTCGCTCGGCGTGACCCGTCCGGCGCTGCGGTGGACGGAGATGCCCACGGCCAGCAGCCAGTAGCTGAGGACGGCCCCCATCAGCGCGGTCGTGCCCCAGCCGTTCGCCGCGTAGAAGTTCGCCGGCGTGTTCCCGAAGAACAGGGACGGCACGAAGGCCAGGTTGATCCCCGCGAGGACGTACGCCGACCGGCCGGTCCAGCGCGGCAGCAGCCGGGTGCGGGAGACGGCGTACCCGAACGAGATCAGGAACAGCGCCAGCATGACGCGGGAGATCGACCCGTAGAGGATGTACGTGCCGCTGACGTCGACGGTCGGATCGATCGGACGGTCGGCGGCGATGACCGCGCCCGCCTCGAGACCCATGGAGACCAGGGTGATCGTCGCGTAGACCAGCCCCGTGGCGGAGGCCATCGAGCCGACCCACTCGTGGGCGGGGCTCACCCGCCGGACCAGTTCGCGGAAGGCCGTCACGAACACGACCACGAGCGCGAGCGCGACGATCCCGATCAGCAGCCGGGACAGGACGTTCGCGTCCGGCGGCGGACCCGAGTAGACGAAGTACAGCGGTACTTCGACGATGAGCGCGGCCGCGGCGGAGATGCCCGCGAGGCCGGTCAGGCGCCTGGCGAAGGTCTCGTTCATGGGTTCCCCCGAGTGTCGGTGGGCGGCTCGGCGTCGGCGTGTGTGCCGACACCTTGAAGCCTGCCGTCCCGGGGGCGCGCCGTCCCTGGGCCTGGGAGCCGGATCGGGGGTGGTCCTACCGTCACCCTCCCCGGTGTACGTCCACCCAGGCGCCGCTCTCGGCCGACCGCACCATCGCGTCCAGTGCGGCGGCGCTGTGCACGGCGTCCGTGAGCGTGGCCCCGTGCGGGGTGCCCTCGGCGATCGAGCGGAGGAAACGGTACGCCTCGATCACCTTGAGGTCGTCGTAGCCCATGGCGTTGGCGGAGCCGGGCTGGAAGGCCCCGTACTCGCCCTCGCCGGGGCCGATGTACACCGTGCTGACCGGCTGGTCCTGGTAGCGGTCGCCACGGCTGACGCCGAGTTCGTTCATCCGGCGGAAGTCCCAGAACACCGCGCCCTTGGTGCCGTGCACCTCGAAGCCGTACGCGTTCTGCTCACCGACCGAGACCCGGCAGGCCTCGAGAACACCGCGGGCGCCGGAGGCGAATCGCAGCAGGCAGCTCACGTAGTCCTCGTTCTCGACCGGGCCGAGCTCGCCGCCGGACGCACGGCTGTGACCGGCCGTGGCGCCGGTGGGGCGGGACCGCTCCGGGACGAAGACCGCGGTGTCGGCGGTCAGGGAAGCGATGTCGCCGAGCAGGTACCGGGCCAGGTCCACGCCGTGCGAGGCCAGGTCGCCGAGCACTCCGCTGCCGCCCCGCTCCCGCTCGTACCGCCAGGTCAACGCGCCCTCGGGATGGGCCGCGTAGTCGCTGAACAGGCGGACGCGGACATGGGTGACCGTGCCGATCCCGCCGCTGCCGATCAGCCGCCGGGCCGACTCGACGGCGGGCGCGTTGCGGTAGTTGAAGCCGACCGTGCCCTGCACACCCGCCGTCGCGACGGCGTCGGCGACCGCACGGGCGTCCGCCACGGTCAGACCGACCGGCTTCTCGATCCAGACGTGCTTGCCGGCCTCGGCCATCGCGACGCCGATCTCCCGGTGCAGGAAGTTCGGCGCGGTGATGCTCACGGCCCGCACCCGCGGGTCGGCGGCCACCTCGCGCCAGTCCCGGACGGCCGTGGTGAACCCGAACTGTTCGGCGGCCTCCTCGGCCCGCCCCGGCACTTCGTCGGCGACCGTCACCAGCTCCGGCCGGAGGCCGAGCTTCGGGTAGTGGTGCAGGACACGGGCGTACGCCTGGGTGTGCACCCGGCCCATCCAGCCGAATCCGACGACGGCGACACCGAGCGTATCGACCATGAGCACCTCTTTGGACCGGTCCACGAACTGTCCAAGCCACCCTGAGCGGGCTTTCTACAGGTGTCAACCCCTTTGACAAGGTGGCGCGCCGCATGGAACGGTCCAGAGCATGAGACAGCCGACGATCCGGGACGTGGCCGAGAAGGCCGGCGTCTCCAAGTCGCTGGTCTCGCTCGTACTGCGCGGCTCCGACCAGGTCCGCCCGGAGAAGCGGGAGGCCGTACTGCGAGCGGTGCGGGAGCTCGGCTACCGCCCCAACGCAGCCGCCCGCAGCCTCAGCGAGCAGCGCAGCCGCACCGTCGGCGTGCTCCTCAACGACCTGCGCAACCCGTGGTTCGTCGACCTCCTCGACGGCCTGAACCCGCTCCTGCACGAGCACGGCCTGCACATGCTGCTGGGCGACGCCCGCCTCAACCGCCGCACCGGCCAGGACCTGGCCCGGCCCTTCCTGGACCTCCAGGCCGACGGCCTTGTCGTCGTCGGCACCCTGCCCGACCCGGCCGCGCTCGGCACCGTCGCCGAGCGGATACCGGTCGTCGTCGCGGGCGCCCGCGAGCCCGTCCCGCCCGGCGTCGACGTGGTCGCGGGCGACGACGAGCAGGGCGCCCGGCTGGTCACCGAGCACCTCATCGGCCTCGGTCACCGCCGCATCGCGCACATCGCGGGCTACGGAGCCGTCGGTGAGCTGCGCCGCCGCAGCTTCGAGGCGGTCATGTGCGCCCACGGCCTCGCCGACCGGGCACTCGTCGAGACCGGCGACCTGACGGAGGAGGGCGGCTTCCGGGCCGCCGTACGGCTGCTCGGCCGACCGGGGCGGCCCACCGCCGTCGTCGCCGTCAACGACATCACCGCCGTCGGCGTGCTCTCGGCCGCCGCGGAACTGGGCCTGCGCGTCCCGTACGACCTGTCCGTCACCGGCTACGACGACACGAGCATCTCCCGGCTGCGCCACCTGTGGCTCACCACCGTCGACAACGCCGGCCATGAAGTCGGCCGCCGCGCCGCCCGCTGCCTCCTCGACCGCTTCGAGGGAGCCGAGGGAGCGGGGCGGCTCCACCTGGCCACCCCGACGCTGGAGATCCGCGGCACCACGGCCCCGCCGCTCACAGGTTGACCGCGTACGCCTTCCGCAGGGTCTCGTGCACCGTCCACGTCGTACGGTCGCCCGCGCGGTACGGCCATGTCACCGGGCCCGACCGTCAGCGTCGGCCCGCCCTCGACCTCCACCTGGCGGACCCGCTGACCACGTCGAACAGCCGGGTGACATCAGAGGCGGCCGCCCCCGTCGTCCGGGTGGCGGCCGCCTCGGTCGTCGTAGGGCGTGCGGTCACACCTTGGCCGCGGCGGCCTCCGTGGTCTCGGCCGGGCCGTCGGCGCCGGGTGCGGTCCGCGGGGCGCGGTGCCTGGGGATGAAGGTGGCGATGAGGAAGGCGAGGAGGGCTGCTCCGGCGCCGAGGGCCATGACCACCTTGAAGCCGTTCTCCGAGGGGAGGGCGTAGCCGCCGAAGTCGGTGGTCATCTGGGCGAGGATGACGCCGGCGATGGCGCTGGCGAAGCTGGTGCCCAGGGACCGCATGAGGGTGTTGAGGCTGTTGGCGGCGCCGGTCTGGGTGGGGTCGACGGCGCCCATGATGAGGGCGGGCATCGCTCCGTAGGTGAAGCCGATGCCGCCGCCGATGACGCAGGAGACCAGGACGAGGTGCCAGACCTCGGACATGAGGACCATGTTGAGGCTGTAGCCGGAGGCCACGATCAGTGCGCCGATCATCAGCGTGAGCTTGGGGCCCTTGGCCTTGGTGATGGCCGCGGACACGGCGGACATGGCCATCATGACCAGGCCCTGCGGGGCCAGTACCAGGCCGACGGTGAGCATGGACTTGCCGAGGCCGTAGCCGGTGGCCTCGGGCAGCTGGAGCAGCTGCGGCAGGACCAGGGACATGGCGAACATCGAGAAGCCGAGCGCGACGGAGGCGAGGTTGGTGAACAGCACCTGGGGGCGGGCGGTGGTGCGCAGGTCGACCAGCGGCCGGCTGCTGCGCAGCTCGTAGAAGCCCCAGGCGAGCAGGATCACGACGGAGGCGATGCCCAGGCCGAGCGTGGTGACGGACGTCCATCCCCAGTCGCCGCCCTTGGAGACGGCCAGCAGCAGGGTCACCAGTCCGGCCGACAGGCCCAGCGCGCCGACCAGGTCGAAGCGTCCGCCGGCCCGCACCTTGGACTCCGGCACGATCAGCAGCACCAGCATGAAGGCGACGGCGCCGAGGGCGGCGGAGGTCCAGAACAGGAGGTGCCAGTCCCACCTGTCGGCGATGAAGGCCGCCGAGGGCAGGCCGAGGGCGCCGCCGACGCCGAGGGAGGCGCTCATCATGGCGGTGGATCCTGCGAGCCGTTCGGCGGGCAGGACGTCGCGCATGATGCTGATGCCGAGGGGGATGACGCCGGCGGCCAGGCCCTGCAGGGCGCGTCCGGCGATCATCGGGACGACGGAGTCGCTGAGCGCGCAGACGACGGAGCCGGCGATCAGCAGGACGATGCTGACGAGCAGCATGCGGCGCTTGCCGTACATGTCGCCGAGGCGGCCGACGACGGGGGTGGCGACGGCGGCGGCGAGCAGGGTGGCGGTGACGGCCCAGGCGGTGTTGGACGCCGAGGCGTCGAGGAGCTTGGGCAGTTCCGGGACGATCGGGATGACCAGGGTCTGCATCAGCGCGACGACGATTCCGGCGAAGGCCAGCACCGCCACGACGGCGTTCGACCTCGGCGGGGCGGACGACCCCGCTGCGGCGGGTCGGGCAAGGGCGTCGGACATGGCAAGGCCTCCGGTCAGAGCAGGGGGTTCGGCTGTCGGTATTGCTTGACTCACTCAAGTTAATCTCAATTGATTGACTTAAGCAAGCGGAAGGGGGGTGTGGCGAGCGCCACGGGCGGGGAGCGGCTTCAGCCGGCCGCTGGTTCCTCCAGCCGGTACGACTGCACGGGCAGCTCGGCGACGACTTCGAAGCCACCCTGCGGGCGGTGTCCCATGCGGATGCGCCCGCCGACCGAGTGGGCGCGCTCGCGCATGCCGATGAGGCCGTAACCGCCGCCTGGGGAAGGTGAGTTGGGTCGTCTCGCACCGTCGGCGTTGACGACCGTGACGACCAGGCGGTCGTGGGTGTAGGCGAGCCGCACGTCGGCCGCGCCGGTGACGGCGTGCTTGGTGACGTTGGTCAGGGCCTCCTGCACGATCCGGTACACCGTGAGGGCGGCGCCGACGGACACGGGTCGCGGATCGCCGTCGGTGGCGAGGGTGACCGTGAGGCCGGCGTGGAGGAAGGAGGAGACGAGGTCCGGGAGCTCGGCGAGGCCGGGGGTGGGCTCGGGCGGCTTGTCGGCGTCGGTCGTGCGGGTCCCGCGGCCCTCGTCGTCGGTGGGGCGGGCCGCCGGATCCCCGGTGTCGACAGAGGGGGCCGTACGGTCCGCCTGGTGTCGCAACAGGCCGACGGTGGACTTGAGTTCGCGCAGCGCGGAGAAGGTGGTGCCGGACAGCTCGTCGGCGATCCTCTCCGCCTCCTCGGGCCGCACGGGCAGCATCCGGACGACCGCGCCCGCCTGCAGGTTCGCCAGGACGAGATGGTGGGCGACGACGTCGTGCAGGTCCCGGGCGATGCGCATGCGCTCCTCGGCGACGCGTCGTCGCGCCTCCTCCTCCCGTGTGCGTTCCGCGTGCTCGGCGCGTGCCTGCACGGCTTCCAGGTAGGCGCCGCGCAGCCGGGTCACGGTGCCCAGGGAGGTGGGCAGCAGCAGCCAGGCCGCGGGGCCGAGCAGCTTGAGGACCAGCGGTTCGTCGCCGGGACCGACGGCCAGGGTGGCGCCGACCAGGAGGACTATGCCGGTGCAGGCGAAGGTGTTCGCGGTCCTGCGGTCGGTGCGGACGGCCAGCGAGTGCAGCGCGACCATCAAAGGACCCAGCAGCAGGACCGTGAGGATGTAGCCGAGCGCCGAGACGGCCGTCGCGCAGACGATCGTCACCGCCGTCGTCGTACGGGGCCGGCAGCGGCGCCACAGCAGCGCGGCGCAGGCGACCCCGGTGAGCAGGACGCCGGGCCACCACGGCACGCCCGGGTCGTGCCCCGGGAGGGTGACCAGGCTGCCCGGCAGGGAGCAGGCGAAGAGGGCGGCGGCGAGTCCGGCGTCCACGGCGTGGGGACGGGCGGTCGGCAGGCGTTGCAGGTTGTCGATCATCGTGTGGGCTTCCCGTCCGGTGCTGTCGCCGCGGTGCGGACCACCAGGTCCCCGCCGGCCGAGGCGGCGGCCGGGACCGGAGGTCGGTTTCCGTCGCCGGGCCGGCAGTGGACGGGGGAGTGTTCCGCCTGCCGGCCCGACGACCGCACCGCGCCTGTCCCCACAGGTTCGGCGCGAGGGGGCCGCCTCCGCTGGGGGCGACCCCCGTTCGGGGTGTCTTGCTTGACTTAGGCAAGCACGGGCGTATTACTTAAGTCAAGCAACCTTTTGAATATTGCTTAAGTAAGGCAACGACCCTGAGGTGATGTCATGCCCGCACAGCCGTCCCCCGCAGCACCCGTCTCCGTGAACGTGGCGGAGATCGAGCGCGTCCTCACCCGTGTCACGCACCTGGCCGGCCGCGCCCGGCAGCACGAGCGGCTGATGGCCGTGGCAGGACTGGCATTGGACCGGGCCGCCGTGGCCATCCTGCGACACATCGCGGAGAGCGAGCCGCTGCGTCCCGGAGTGCTGGCGGTCCGCCTGTCGGTGGAGGCCTCCCATGTCACGCGCCAACTACGGCAGTTGGAGCAGGGCGGGTACGTGATCCGGGTCGCCGACCCCGACGACCGGCGCGCCCAGCGCGTCCAGATCACGGACGCCGGCCTGGCCGCGGTCGAGCGCATACGTGAGGTGAGCCGCCGGGGCGTGGAGATGGCCCTGGCCGACTGGTCCGAGGAGGACCTCGAACGCCTCGCCACGCTCTTCCGCCGGATGGTCGGCGACTTCGTGGCCCATGCCGAGGACCGGCTCGACGTCCCGGCCGCCGCCTCCTGACCGACGGGCCGGCGCCGTGAGGCGCTGTCCCCACAAGAATGGTCCTGCGGGGCCTCGCCCGGGACGGCCGGACCGCACCTGCGGACCCGCCCTCCGCTGCTCTTCCTGTCCGGCTGCCACGCCCTGCACGGCCTCGTCCCCGACCTCGGCCCGGGGCGGGAGGACTGCGTCACCAAACCCGAAACCCGTCCGGATCGCCGAAGTGCCGGCCCGGGTCCAGGTCCTGGCTGTGGCGCAAGGTGGACCGGGAGGGCTCCGCTCTCATCCGCGCCCGCCCCGTCTTCGGCTACCGGCTGGGCTGCGCCACCCGCTGAACCGACCGCGAAGAGCCCTGCGGGACACTCCTGGGGAAGATCTATGCCTGCAATACGGCGGACAAAATTGTTGACAATCTTGTTTGGCTAGATTTAGGTTCGACAGGCACTCACTCAGGGAGGGCAACGATGCCGAAAGAAGCCCGTCCGAGCACCGGAGAGCAGGCCAAACAGCATGCGCTCGCGCAGCTGCGGCAGGCGATTCTGCACGGCGAGATGGCACCGGCGCAGCGGCTGGTGGAGAACGAGCTCGCCGAGCAGTTCGGTGTGACACGGGCCAGCATCCGTGCGGCACTGATCGACCTGGAGTCCCAGGGACTCGTCGAGCGGATCCGCAACCGCGGCTCGCGGGTCCGGGTGGTGACCGTGGACGAAGCGGTCGCCATCACCGAGTGCCGCATGGTCCTCGAAGGACTGTGCGCGGCGAAGGCGGCCGTCGCGGCCAGCGACGAGCAGCTGGGTGAACTGACCGACCTCGGCACGGCGATGACCAAGGCCGTCGCCGACGGCGAGCCCGTGACCTACTCCGACCTCAACCACGAACTGCACACCAGGATCCGGGAGTTCTCCGGGCAGCGGACCGCCCTGGAACTCCTGGAGCGGCTCAACGCCCAACTGGTGCGCCACCGTTTCCAGTTGGCGCTGAGGCCGGGACGTCCGCAGCAGTCCCTGAACGAGCATCTGGCGTTGATCGAGGCGATCAGGGCCAGGGACCCGCAGGCGGCCGAGACGGCCGTCCGCGCCCACCTCACCAGCGTGATCGAGGCGCTGCGCGACTGAGCCGCGCGAGGCGGGCGCCCACCTGTCACCCCAAGGAGAATTCGAGCAATGACGCACCCAGGCGCGCCCGCCACCACCGCCCGTTCGACACTCGTCGTCACCGCGCACGCCGGGGACTTCGTGTGGAGAGCCGGTGGAGCCATCGCCCTGGCCGCCTCCCGCGGGGAGAAGGTCACCATCGCCTGCCTGACCTTCGGCGAGCGGGGCGAGTCCGCCAAGGCCTGGCGCGAGGGCAGGAAACTGGACGAGATCAAGGCGATACGCCGGGACGAGGCCGAGCGGGCCGCCGCCACCCTCGGCGCCGAGGTCCGCTTCTTCGACGCCGGTGACTACCCGCTGCTCGTCAGCCCCGAGCTCACCGACCGGCTCGTCGAGGTCTACCGCGTCACCCAGCCCGACGTCGTCCTCACCCACCCGACCGAGGACCCGTACAACGGAGACCACCCGGCCGCCAACCGGATGGCCCTGGAGGCCCGGGTCCTCGCCCAGGCCATCGGCTATCCGGGCCCCGGCGAGATCATCGGCGCCCCGCCGGTGTTCTTCTTCGAACCGCACCAGCCCGAGATGAGCGGCTTCAGGCCCGAGGTGCTGCTCGACATCACCGAGGTGTGGGACACCAAGCGCAAGGCCATGGAGTGCCTGGGTGCCCAGCAGCACCTGTGGGACTACTACACCGACCTCGCCGTCCGCCGAGGCGTGCAGCTCAAGCGCAACGCCGGGCCGAACCTGGGGCTCGCGCACAAGACCATGGCCGAGGCCTACATGCGCCCCTACCCGCAGATCGCGAAGGAGCTGGCATGAGCGGCGTCATCGTCACCAACCCCCCGAAGGCCGACGTCAAGGACGTCGACGCGCTGGCGGGGTACGGCGTGGCCACCGTCAGCGAGGCCATGGGCCGCACCGGTCTGCTCGGGCCTGGGATCCGCCCGATCCAGCAGGGCGTACGGGTGGCGGGCACCGCGGTCACCGTGCTCAGCTGGCCCGGCGACAACCTCATGATCCACGCCGCCGTCGAGCAGTGTGGCGAGGGCGACATCCTGGTCGTCACCACCACCTCCCCGTGCACGGACGGCCTGTTCGGGGAGCTGTTCGCGACCGCCCTCCACAAGCGCGGGGTGCGCGGCGTCGTCATGAACACGGGCATCCGTGACACCCAGGAACTGCGGGAGATGGGCTTCGCCGCCTGGTCGCGGGCGGTCTCCTCGCAGGGCACGGTCAAGGCCACCGGCGGTTCGGTCAATGTGCCGATCGCCATCGACGGTCAGGTCATCCGCCCCGGCGACGTGATCCTCGCCGACGACGACGGTGTGGTGGTCGTACCCCGCGAGCGCGTGCCCGCCACCGTCGAGGCGTCCGAGGCCCGCGAGGTCAAGGAGGCCAAGGCCCGCGCCGCCTTCGTCGATGGCCAACTCGGCCTGGACCGCTACGGGTTGCGGGAGACGTTGAAGAGGCTGGGTGTCGAGTACAGGACGTATGACGAGTACGAGAGGGAGCGGTCGTGACCGCCGTGCCCGGGGAGGTGCCCTGCCTGCTGATGCGGGGCGGCACCTCGAAGGGTGCCTATTTCCTCGCCGACGACCTGCCCGGCGAACCGGCCCTGCGGGACGAGCTGTTGCTGCGGATCATGGGCAGCCCCGACGAGCGGCAGATCGACGGCCTGGGCGGCGCGCACCCGCTCACCAGCAAGGTGGCCGTGGTCTCGCCCTCCGCCGATCCGCGAGCGGATGTCGACTACCTCTTTCTCCAAGTCGCCGTCGACCGGCCTGAGGTGAGCGACCGTCAGAACTGTGGGAACATCCTCGCCGGCGTCGGCCCGTTCGCCGTCGAGCGCGGACTGGTCCCGGTGGGGGAGCGGGAGACCTCGGTCCGGATCCGCATGGTCAACACCGGTGACCTCGCCACGGCGACCTTCCCGACCCCCGGCGGCCGCGTGGACTACACGGGCGACGCCCAGATCTCGGGCGTACCGGGGACGGCCGCGCCGGTCGTGATCGAGTTCCCGCCCGGCGCCGGCAAGCTGCTCCCCACCGGCAACGTCCGGGACGAGATCGACGGCGTGCCCGTGACCTGCGTGGACAACGGCATGCCCACGGTCCTCATCGAGGCCGCCTCGCTCAAGGTCACCGGCTACGAGTCGCCCAAGGACCTGGAGGAGGACGTGGCACTCGCCGACAGGCTGCGCACGATCCGCCTGGAGGCGGGCCGCCTGATGGGCCTCGGTGACGTCTCGAACGCCACGGTGCCCAAGCTCACGCTGCTCGCCGCGCCCAGGGACGGCGGCGCGGTCACCACCCGTACCTTCATCCCGGTGCGCTGCCACACCTCGATCGGCGTGCTCGGCGCGGCCGGCGTGGCCGCCGGCCTGCGGATCGAAGGCAGTGTGGGGGCCGGGCTCGCGAAGCTCGACGCCGATGGTGACCGCGTGCGCCTGGAACATCCCACGGGGTTCCTGGACATCGAGAGCAGCCTCGCCACCACTCCCGAGGGCCGGCCCTGCGCCCGCCGCACCGCCGTGGTCCGCACCGCCCGCAAGATCTTCGACGGCACCGTCTTCCCGCGGTCGGCCGGGACGGCACCGATCCCCCCGCAACCCCATGGAGGTCAACGATGACTCCGCCGCTCGGCGACATCGCCCACATCGGCCATGCCCAGCTGTTCACCCCGGACCTGGACGCCAGCGTCGCCTTCTTCACCGACTATCTGGGGCTCACCGTCAACGGGCAGGACGGCGACACGGTCTACCTGCGGACCTTCGACGACTACGAGCACCACAGCCTGGTCCTCACCGCCCGCGAGCAGCCCGGCCTCGGCCGGCTCGCCCTGCGCACCTCCAGCGAGGAGGCGCTCCGGCGCCGCGTCGAGGCGGTCGAGGAGGCGGGCGGCACCGGCCACTGGGCCGAGGACGAACCGGGCCTGGGCAAGCTCTACGTCACCACCGACCCGGACGGCCACGAGCACGCCCTGTACTGGGAGAGCGAGCACTACCGGGCCCCCGACGAGCTGAGGCCGGCGCTGAAGAACCAGCCGCAGGCCAAGCCGAACCGGGGCGTGGGCGTACGCCGCCTGGACCACGTCAACTTCCTCGCCGCCGACGTGCTCGCCAACGCCGAGTTCCAGCGACACGTTCTCGGTGCCCGGCCCACCGAGCAGATCCGCCTCGACACGGGGAAGATCGCGGCGCGCTGGCTGACGTACACGAACAAGTCGTACGACGTCGTCTACACCTCGGACTGGACCGGCTCGGCCGGCCGGCTGCACCACATCGCCTTCGCGACCGACACCCGCGAGGACGTCCTGCGCGCGGCCGACCTGGCGATCGACGCGGGTGTGTTCATCGAGACGGGCCCGCACAAGCACGCCATCCAGCAGACGTTCTTCCTCTACGTCTACGAGCCCGGTGGCAACCGCATCGAGCTGTGCAACCCGCTCACCCGGCTGGTGCTGGCCCCCGACTGGCCGCTGATCACCTGGACCGAGGAGGAGCGGAAGAAGGGGCAGGCCTGGGGCCTGAAGACCATCGAGTCCTTCCACACGCACGGCACACCGCCGGTTGCGTAACACCCCCGGTCCTCCGTGCCGCCCCGACGCGTCTTGATTGTCGATGAGATTGTTGACAAAAACGTTGACGAACATCGTCGCGGGTATCTGGCGTCGGGGCACCCCGCCCGCACGAGAGGAAAACAAGGATGTCCTCCTCCCCCTCCCCTCTGTCCGCCCGCGGCAGCAGACTGGCCCTCCTGGTCGTCGGCCTGTGCTGGCTGGCCGTCCTCTTCGACGGCCTGGACATGTTCATCTACGGCTCGGTGCTCCCGCACCTGCTGGAGACGAAGACCTTCGGCCTCACCCCGGACCAGGCCGGCGACCTCGGCAGTTACGCCACCTTCGGCATGCTGGTCGGCGCCCTGACCGCCGGCACGATCGCCGACCGGATCGGACGCAAGAAGCTGATGGTCTCCTGCGTCGTCCTCTTCTCGCTGGCCTCGGGCGTGTGCGCCCTGGCGGACAGCGTCGCGGTCTTCGGCCTCGGCCGGACCCTGGCCGGTGTCGGCCTCGGCGGCCTGCTGCCCACCGCGATCAGCATGGTCTCCGACTACGCCCCGCGCGGCCGCGGCGCCCTCGTCATCGGCCTGCTGATGACCGCCCACCACGCGGGTGGCATCCTCTCCGCCTACGTGGCCAAGTGGCTCGTGGACCCGGTCGGCTGGCGTGCCGCGTTCTGGGTCTGCGTGTTGCCGCTGCTGTTCGCCCCGGTGCTCGCCAGGTTCCTGCCCGAGTCGCTGAGCTTCCTGGTCGCCAAGGGGCGCGGGGAGGAGGCCCGTGAACTGGCCGCCCGCTACGACGTCGAACTGCCCGCCGCCAAGTCCGGCAAGCCGGCCACCGCCGACCGCTGGACGAACCTGGTGAACCTGTTCCGCGGCGGCGAGTGGGCGCAGACCCTGCTGTACTGGTCGGCCTCCTTCGGCGGTCTGCTGCTGGTCTACGGCGTCGCCACCTGGCTGCCCACCCTGATGCGCGCCGAGGGCTACGAACTGGGCTCCGCCCTGTCCTTCGTCGTCGTCTTCAACCTCGGCGGCATCGTGGGCATGCTGGTCGCCGGCCGGGCGGCGGACCGCTTCGGCGCCCCGCGCATCTCGGCGATCTGGTTCGCGCTGACCGCCGCGGGCGTCTTCCTGCTCAGCGTCCACATGCCGATGAGCCTGACGATGATCGTCGTCTTCTTCACGGGCGTCTTCCTCAACAGCGCCCAGACGATGATCTACGCGACGGTCTCCATCCGCTCCCACGCGGACAACCGCGCCACCGCCGTCGGCTGGACCTCCGGCATGGGCCGCTTCGGCGCCGTCTTCGGCCCGTGGCTCGGCGGCCAGCTCCTCGCCGCGGGCAACGGCGACTGGGGCTTCACCGCCTTTGCCCTCGCCGGACTGTCGTCCATGGTCTTCATCGGCATCGCCGCGGTGCGAAGCGCCGGGCAGACGCCGAAGAACAGCGCCGAGAAGGAACTGATCAGCGCCCACTGAGGACGCACGGCGCGCCGCCCGACAGGGCGAGGGCGGACGCCGGCCCACCGCAGCGGATGCGGCAGGCCGGCGTCCGGCGTCAGAGGTCGATGACCAGGTCCGGCGTGGCGACGTCCAAGGGGCCGACGAAGGCTTCCGCGGCTGCCTTCACCGCCTCCGAAGGGTCCGTGCCCGGCCACAGGTGCGTGAGCAACAGCCGGGCGGCGCCCGCCTGCCGGGCGTACTGGCCGGCCAACCGGGCGGTCAGCAGGTACGGCGCGTCGGTGGGGGAGGGGACCCGGTGGACGTACGTGGCCTCGGACAAGAAGAGATCCGCGCCTTCGGCGAGGCGCGGAATGTCGTCGCTGGGGCCGGTGTCACCGGTGTAGACGAGCACGGATCCGGGGGTACGCAGCCGGATGCCGGCGTTGGGCACGAAGTGCGGCAACAGCCGGGTGTCGGCGGTGAACGGGCCGATCTCCAGCCGTTCGCCGGGACGGAACCCGTGCAGACGGTACGCCTCGGCGAGCATGCTCGGCTTGTCGAGGGCCAGCACGGCGTCCACGGACCCGTGCGGTGCGAAGACCGGCAGGGCCGGGGGAGGCGCGTCGCTCAACCCCCGCGCCCGCAGCAGGGGGTTGAGGTCGGCGCAGTGGTCGGGGTGGCCGTGGCTGACCAGCACGGCGTCGATCGCGTCGACCGTGGTGTGCAGGAGCAGCCGGGGCAGTGTGGCGTAGCCGGGGTCGACGAGCAGGCGGAATCCCGCGTATTCGACGAGGTAGCCGCTGCATGCCTGGGCGGCGGTGGGCCAGGCGCCGCACCCGCCGAGAACCGTCAGTCTCATGGCAGGACCTTAACGGCCGTTCCCGGAAGGGCGGTTGGTGATATTCCTTGCCCATCTGGTCCTCGGCGGACAGGTGTTCACCGTGAGCTCGGCGGGCGGCAGGCCCCGCTCGAACGCTCTGCTCATCGCGGTCGACCGGGCCGCCTTCGGTGGGGCGGAGGGCTTCACCGAGGGCGTCGAGGCCACGCTGTCCACGCTCAAGGGTTTGCCGGTGGCCGACGGCACCGACGGCGGGTACTACCCCGGCGAGCGCAGCGCGGTTGTGGTCTTGGAGCACGCCGAAACACCGTTCGCCTGACGGGAGCGCGGGGACCGGAGGCCGCCCGCTGCCGGAGGGGACGGCAGGCGACCTCTGTCTCCTCAGGAGTGGACGGCCTCGCGTACGTGGCGGGCGATCAGTCCGTACGTCTCGCGCGCCCTGTCGTCGTCCGAGCCGTCGTATCCGTGGTCGGCCCCGGCCACGTCGTGGTGCCCGACCAGGGATCCCGTCTTCCGCAGCCGGTCGGCGTAGCTCACGGCCTCCGCCCGCAGCAGGTCGTACTCGGCCGTGACGACGAGGGCCGGGGCGATGCCCGTCAGGTCCGCGGTGTCGGAGGGATGGGCGGGCGACACCAGCCGGTCGGTGCGCAGCCGGACGTCCGGGACGTACGACGTGTCGAAGACGTCGGCCATCCAGGGCCGCAGCATCGGCCGGTCGACACTGGCGCGCTTCAGACGGGCACCGGTCGCGAGGTCCAGCGGGGGATAGTGCAGGACCTGGAGCGCGATCGAGGGACCGCCCTCTTCGAGTGCCTGGCGTGCCACGGCCGCCGCCAGCCCGCCGCCCGCGCTCTGCCCGCCCACGGTGAGGCGGCTGCCGTCCCAGCCGTGTTCGGCGCCGTGCTCGGCGACCCAGCGGACGACCTCGTACGCCTGCCTCGGCGGAGCCGGGAACGGATGCTGCGGAGCGACCACGTAGTCCACGTTGATCACCACGACCCCCGCCTCCGCTGCGAGGAAGCGGCACAGCGGGTCGTCCAGCTCCGTGAGCGACATGACGTAGCCGCCGCCGTGGAAGTTGACGTGCACCGGGGGCGCCGCCCGGCCGGCCTCCTGGGCCACGGGCAGGTACACCGTCACCCGGGCCGGGGCGATGGCCGTCGGGATGGTCAACTCCCGCACAGTGCGCGGGAACTCGGGGAAGCGGGCGTGCGAGGACGCCGCGGAGCCGCGCCCGCCGGAGCGCCGGTCGGCGAGCAGGGTCATCCGTTGCATCGTCTTGGCGGCGAGGGTGGCCACCGCCGGCCGGGCCAGGAGAGGCATGTGGCTCCGTTCGCTGGGACTGCGGCGGGCCCGGGGGAGAGGGCTGCGCCTGACGGGCAGCGTGCCGCTGGTGCTGCCGGTGTTACCGGTGCCAAATTTACTTGAGTCAGGCAATAAAAAGCTAGGGCGTGGATCTCAGCGCCGGGTGCGTACCCCGTCGAGGGCGACGGACAGGACCCGGTCGCGCTGGGCGTCGTCGTCGAAGGTCGTCGCGCTGATGCCCGCGACCATGCGCAGCAGGTCGACGAAGTCCATGTCCGTGCGCGCCTCGCCGGCCTGCTGGGCCCGGACGAACAGCGGCCCTCCGGCCGCGTACAGGGAATCGCGGCAGGCGGCGAAGATCTCCGACTCGTCGTTGAGGGCCTCCCGCACGGCCCGCTTGGTCACCATGTAGCCGGCGAACCGGTCCAGCCAGGCGGTCAGGGCGTCCCAGGGTTCCCGGTCGGCGACCTCCTCGGCGACCCGGCACAGCGCGTTGACCTCGTTCGCGTAGACGCTCTCGAAGAGGTGGCGGCGAGTGGGGAAGTTCCGGTACAGCGTCCCGATGCCGACGCCCGCGCGCCGGGCGATGTCCTCCAGCGAGGCCTCCGAGCCGTGCTCCGCGAAGGCCTCGCGGGCGGCGGCGAGGAGGGCGTCGTAGTTGCGGGCCGCGTCCTTGCGGTGCGGTCGCCTCGACGCGACGATCTCGCTGACGGGGAACGACTGGGCGGTCACGGCTGCCTCCCGGGCGGGCGACTCGGTTGAAGCGGAGGGTTGCCTCCGCTAGAGTGGAGGCGTACCTCCACTTTAGCAGTGCGGGGTGCGTTCACCGTGGACGCGTGCGGCCGCACGCGCCCATGACGTCTCCAGCAAGTCCGGCGGACCCTGCCTTACAGGCACCGTCCGCCCCCACCACCCCCTCCGCGACCGCTCACCGCGGCCGTCCGCGTCCCGGTGCCGCCCGCAGGGCACACCGGGTCCGTACGGACGACCGTGATCAGAGGCTTCGGCCGCGTTCTGTGTTCGGAGAGGCTTTTTCATGCCCCGCAAGTCCACCCGTCTCACCTTCGTGGTCCTCGCGGCCGGTGCCGGCGTGTTCTCCATGCTGCAGTCGTTGATCGCACCGGCCCTGCCGACCGTCCAGCACGCCCTGCACACCTCCCAGTCCACCGCGACCTGGGTGATGACGGCCTATCTGCTGTCCGCCTCGGTCTTCACGCCGATCCTCGGCCGCGTCGGCGACCTGGTCGGCAAGAAGCGCACCCTGGTCGCCGTCCTGGTGACCGTGGCGGTCGGCTGTCTGCTCGCCGCGCTCGCGCCGAGCATCGGCGTACTGATCGTCGCCCGGGTCGTCCAGGGCGTCGGCGGTGCCCTGTTCCCCCTCTCCTTCGGCATCATCCGGGACGAGTTCGCCCCGTCCGAGGTGAGCGGCAGCATCAGCAACCTGTCCGCCGTGATCGCCGCGGGCGGCGGGGTCGGCATGGTCGCCGCCGGACCCATCGTGACCGCGCTCGACTACCGGTGGCTGTTCTGGATCCCGGTCGGCATCGTCACCGTGGCCACCCTCATCGCCCTGCGCTATGTCCCCGAGTCGCCCAACAGGGCCGAGGGCCAGGTCAACTGGCTCGGCGCCGCGCTGCTGTCCGCCTGGCTGGTGGCCCTGCTGCTGCCGCTCAGCCAGGCCTCCGTGTGGGGCTGGGGATCGACCCGGGTGCTCGGCCTGTTCGCCGCCGCCGTCGCACTCTTCGCACTCTGGCTGTACGCCGAGGCCCGTTCCCGCACCCCGCTGATCGACCTGCGGGTCATGCGGCTGCCGGCCGTGTGGACCACCAACACCGCTGCGCTCCTCTTCGGTGCCGGAATGTACTCGATCTGGTCCTTCCTGCCGGGCTTCGTGCAGACGCCCGCCTCGGCCGGGTACGGCTTCGGCGCGAGCGTCACCGCCGCCGGACTGCTCATGCTGCCGATGCTGGTCGCGATGTTCCTCTCCGGCGTGCTCAGCGGCCGGCTGGAGCCCGTCCTGGGCGCCAAGACCCTCCTGACGGCCGGTGCCGCACTCGGCGCGCTCGCCTGCGGAATCCTCACCGTCTGGCACGACGAGCGGTGGCAAGTAGCCCTGGTGGCAGGTGTGTTCGGGCTCGGTATCGGACTCGCCTTCGCCTCCATGGCCAACCTCATCGTGGGCAGCGTCCCCGTCGACCAGACCGGCGCCGCCACCGGCATGAACGCCAACATCCGCACCATCGGCGGATCGATCGGCGCCGCCGTCACCAGCGTCCTGGTCACCGGCCGCCTCCAGTCCTCGGGCCTGCCGTACGCCTCCGGCTACACCCACGCCTTCGCCCTGCTGGCCCTGCTCTGCCTGGCTGCCGCGCTGGCCGCGCTGCTCGTGCCGGTGCGGCGACGTGGCGGTACGACCGGCAAGGCTCGCGCCTCGAGTGAGGCGACCGCCGTGGAGCAGGAGACCGTGGCCCACGGCTGACCCGCGTAGCGCGGGGCGACCCGCACGCATGAGGTAGGGTTGACCTGCGTGCTCACAGGGTGTCCTCACCTGGATGGCTGTGGAGAGCGCACCGGGACGTGGCGCAGCTTGGTAGCGCACTTGACTGGGGGTCAAGGGGTCGCAGGTTCAAATCCTGTCGTCCCGACTTGCGGATCAGCAGGTCAGAGGCCGTGGCGGAGATACCCGTCACGGCCTTCGCGGTTTTCTGAGCCCCTGCGTCGAACCGTTCCCGCCGGGATCGGGTCTCGGCAACGGCCCGTACGGGGTCGGGTCTCGGCCAACGCCGGTACGGGGTGGCCGAGTCGCGTCGTCGCCGGGTCGCGGCGAGGACGCGGAGCGGTTGGTGCGTCCGCCCTCGCGGGGCCGGGTGACGCCCGCCCCGTGGACGCCCCCTTGACGCCGGCCGGAGCTCGTCCGACACTCCAGAGGGGAATCCTAGTGAACAGGTAGGGAAACATGGGGCGCCTTGGACCGGTCACCGCCGACGTGAGCCGTACCTCCGGGCAGTCACCCCTTCTGACCTCCCGCCGGCACATCGATCTGCTGCGAGTGTGCAGCGCGATGAGCCCCCTGGGCTGAGCCCGGTCCTCCGCCACGCCCCGACGGCCGCCACAGCCGTCGCATGCGGGGGAGGGCCGCCCTCTCGCCGCCCGACGTCGCTTCCGCCGCGCGTACGTCCACGCACCCACCCCGGGGAGAACCATGTCCGTCACACCGCTCGCCACCGTCCCCTCCGCCCAGCCCGCCCCGGCCTTCCGGGGGCGGATCGGCAGGGACGCGCGCAGCGGGCACTACGCCGTGCCCCGCCGCTATCGCCTCCACCTGTCGCCCACGTGTCCCGACGGCCTCCGCATCGCCGTGACGCACAGCCTGCTCGGACTCGACGACGTCTGCCCCGTGACGCTTCTGGGCGCGGTCCCGGACTGTCCCGACGGGGGGCACTTGGCACTTCGCCCGCTCTACGAGGCGAGCGTGCACCGATACACCGGTGCCGCCGCCGGGCCGGTGCTCAGTGACGACTGGTCGGGGCGGATCGTCAGCACCCACGCCCCCGACATCACCCGCGACCTGGCCCGGCACTTCGGGGGCGGCCGTTCGGCGCTGTACCCGTGCGGGGCGGAGTCGGAGATCGAGGCCGTGGAGCGACTGTGCGGGCAGGGCATCGAGCAGGCCGCACAGGCGGCCGGGGCGGCGGACCCCGACACCGGGGCGCGTGACGTGGCGCTCTACAAGCTGCTGGGGACGCTGGGTTCACTGGAGCACTGGCTCGTCGGACGCGACTACCTGATTCGTGATCAGATCACCGCGGCCGACGTCGAGTTGTGGGCCGCACTGGTCCAACTCGACACCGTGCACCGTCACCACCTGGACGCCGCCGCGGTGCACCGCGTCGCCGACCACCCCGTCCTGTGGGCCTACGCCCGCCGCCTGGCCGCCCACCCCGCCTTCGGCATCCACCTCGACCTCGACGGCATCGCCCGACGGCACCACGCCCACTGCCGGGGCCTGGAGGCCGCCGGAGCGGCCGTGCAGATCCTCGACTGGGCCGCCCACGCGGCTCAGAGGGCGTAGCGCGTTCCATCTGGCGGACCGGCGTTGACATTCGTTCGAGCGTTTGTCTTAACTGACTGCCAGAACGGTAATGAGCGTCAGCGACAAGCCCTGGCTTGCTGACCGGCAACCCTCGCACGCGGTGGGGTGCCCCAGGTGACGACCGGACCGAATGACATTCGGTAAGCGCGAGGGCCCTTCGGGCCGGAAGAGCAGGGTGACGGGCATGTACGCAGCTCCCAGGACGGCCACGCGCCGCTCCCAGAGCTGCGTTCCGCCGTACGCGCACCAGCTCGTCGCCGACCGGGCCGTCGATCTGCTCCGCGTGAGCAGCGCACTGTGTACCGCACCGGGCCGTGCCCGCTGTCGGGGCTGACGTCCTTCCCCAGCCCCCGCGTTCCTGACGAAGCCCGCCCTCGCGGTGCGTCGTCGTCCGCCCAGCCCCCGGTCACCGTGCGTTCCCGTGTGCCACGTCCCGCCGCCGCGGAGCGGCCGCCGTAGCGGCACCACGTTCGCGCTGTCCCGGGGGGTCCCGACCCCGCCCCGCCGGAGCCCTCCATGAGTGAACCCCCAGGCGCCGCCGTGTCCCTCGCCGAGGCACCACCGCCCGCCGACACACCGTCAAGACCACTCGCCGCCCAGCGAGTTCTGCCACTGCGGCGACCCGGACGCTGGATCGCCACCGCGGTCGTCCTGGTCCTGGCAGCCCAGTTCGTCCACGGCCTGGTGTCCAACCCCTTCTACCAGTGGGACCGGTTCGGCTACTGGTTCCTGCGGCCGACCATCCTCGACGGGCTCCTCATCACCCTCGAAGTCGCCGCCTACAGCGCGGTGTTGGGCCTCCTCGGCGGCATCCTGCTGGCCCTCGCCCGGCTCTCGCGCAGCCCGGTGCTCCGCGCCGTCAGCTGGACCTACGTCTGGGCACTGCGGTCGATCCCGCTGATCGTGGTGCTGCTGTTCCTCTACAACTTCAGCGCCCTGTACCGGACGCTCAGCGTGGGCGTCCCCTTCGGACCGGCCTTCTTCACCTTCGACGAGTCACGGCTCGCCACCGACATGGCCGTCGCCGTCATCGGACTCAGCCTCAACGAGGCGGCGTACGCGGCCGAGGTCGTCCGCGGCGGCATCCTCTCCGTCGACCAGGGCCAGCACGAGGCGGCCTCCGCGCTCGGCCTGCCCAAGGGCTACCAGTTCAGGAGGATCGTCTTCCCACAGGCGCTGCGGTCCATCACTCCGAACTACGTCAACCAGCTCATCGGCCTCATCAAAGCCACCTCGCTGGTCTTCTACGTGTCGTTGCTCGACCTGTTCGGCACCGCGCAGACCATGGGCGCCACCTACCCCGGCGACATCGTGCCGCTCCTGCTGGTCGTCACCGTCTGGTACCTGATCCTCACCAGCGTCGTGTCCGTCATCCAGTTCTACGTCGAGCGGTACTACGCCCGGGGCGCCACGCGAACCCTGCCGCCGACGCCGTTGCAGAAGCTGCGGACCGGTCTCACCGACCTGCGGGACCGCATCCGCAGGGAGGCCGCCGTATGACCGCCGGGACGATCGACCACGCCGCCGCCGTCGAGGTGCACGACGTGCACAAGTGGTACGGCACCCACCGGGTCCTGGACGGGGTCGACCTGACGGTGCGGCCCGGCGAGGTCACCGTGATCCTCGGCCCGTCCGGCTCCGGCAAGTCCACTCTGCTGCGGGTCGTCAACCACCTGGAGAAGCCGGAGATCGGCCACGTCAGCGTCAACGGCGAGCTGATCGGCGTACGCCGGCAGGGCGAGCGCCTGAAGGAGCTGAGCGAACGGGCCATCCTGACCCAGCGCAGCCGCATCGGCTTCGTCTTCCAGAACTTCAACCTCTTCCCGCACCTCACCGTGCTGGACAACGTGGCCGCCGCCCCGGTGGCGACCGGGAAACTCGGCAAGGCCGAGGCCCAGGCACTCGCCCGGGAACTGCTGGACCGGGTCGGTCTGGCCGACAAGGCCGCCGCCTACCCGCGGCAGTTGTCGGGCGGCCAGCAGCAGCGCGTGGCCATCGCACGCGCCCTGGCGCTGCGCCCCGGCGTCATCCTCTTCGACGAGCCGACCTCCGCGCTCGACCCCGAACTCGTCGGCGAGGTCCTCGCCGTCATCAAGGACCTGGCGAGGAGCGGCACCACCCTGATGATCGTCACCCACGAGATCGGCTTCGCCCGTGAGATCGCCGACCGGGTCGTCTTCATCGACGAAGGCCGGATCGTCGAACAGGGCCCGCCCTCCGAAGTCCTGGACAAGCCGCGCCACGAGCGGACCCGGGACTTCCTGAGCAAGGTGCTCTGACCCGGCCGACGCCGGGAACCACCGCTTCCCCCCACGCCACTTCCACCACCACCCTTCGGAATGACAAGGACAGCCATGCCCACCCAGATCTCCCGACGCGGCCTGATGCGCGGCATCACCGCGGCGACCGCAGTCACCGCCCTCGCCACCCAGCTCGCCGCCTGCGGGGGCGACAGCGACGCCGCGACCAGGACCGACACCGCCGGCACGGTCACCGTTGGCCGGCTGTCCAACGGCGCCGCCAAGGAGACCACCCTGAAGGTCTCCGAGGTGAAGTCCATCAGCGCCGAACTGCCCGCCGCCCTCAAGAAGAGCGGCAAGCTGGTGATCGGATCCGGCACGCTGCCCTCCGGCAGTCCACCGCTCGGCTTCGTGGGAGACGACCAGAAGACGATCACCGGCTCCGAACCCGACCTCGGCCGGCTGGTGGCCGCCGTCTTCGGACTCCAGCCCGAGGTACGCCGGTCGACGTGGGAGAACCTGTTCATCGGCCTCGACAGCGGAAAGGTCGACGTGGCCTTCTCCAACGTCACCGACACCGAGGAGCGCAAGCAGAAGTACGAGTTCGCGTCCTACCGGAAGGACGATCTCGCCTTCGAGGTGAGGAAGGACAACACCTGGAAGTTCGACGGCGACTACGAGAGCCTCGCCGGCAAGACGGTCTCCGTCGGCAACGGCACCAACCAGGAGAAGCTCCTCCTGGAGTGGAAGGCGAAGCTGGCCAAGGAGGGCAAGAAGCCCCTCACCGTCAAGTACTTCCAGGAGACCAACAGCATCTATCTGGCGCTGAGCAGCGGCAAGATCGACGCCTACTTCGGCCCCAACCCGAACCTCGCCTACCACGCGGCGAAGACCTCCGGCACGCCCCAGGCGACCCGTATCGCAGGCCAGTTCTCCGGTGCCGGTGAAACGCTCCAGGGCCTGATCGCCGCGACGGCGAAGAAGGACAGCGGCCTCGCCAAGCCACTCGCCGACGCCATCAACCACCTGATCGAGACCGGTCAGTACGCCAAGTGGCTCGCCGCCTGGAACCTCTCCAACGAGGCCGTCGCCAAGTCCGAGGTGAACCCGCCCGGCCTGCCCCTGACCAATTCCTGATCGGTCGTCACCTGACGTGCGGCACAGGCACGTCGTACCAAGAGAGGACACCGGCTCCGTGGCCCATCAGACCGACGTCCGTGCAGGCGGGGCCCTGTCCGCACCCGACGCCCCCGTCCTCGACAACGCCGTGTGGGCGGCGCTCGACGGCCCGCACGCCCACCTCGCCGAGCGCGTCGGCCGAGCCGCCCGCTACCCGAGCGACGTCTACGACTTCGCCGCCCTCGCCGATCCGGAGGACCCGGCCGCCTGGGCCGACCTGCACACGCTCGTCGGCGCGGGGAGCGTCGTACGGATCAAGCCGGTCGAGAAGGTGCCCGACGGCTGGGAGGTGGTCGGCGGCGGAGTGGGCGTCCAGCTCGTCGACACGGCGCTGCGGGCCGAGTCCGCCCCCGAGGCGGTACGGCTCGGGCCCGACGACGTCCCCGAGATCCTGGACCTGGTCGCCCGCACCAGACCGGGCCCGTTCCTGAAGCGGACGGTCGCGCTCGGCACCTACCTCGGCATCCGGGAGCGGGGACGGCTGATCGCCATGGCAGGCGAAAGGGTCCGGCCGCCCGGCTGGACGGAGATCAGCGCGGTCTGCACCGACCCGCGACACCGCGGCCGGGGCCTGGCCACCCGGCTGGTGCGCGCGGTCGCCGCGGGCATCCGCGAACGCGGCGACACCCCGTTCCTGCACGCCGCCGCGGACAACACTCCCGCCATCCGCCTGTACGAGTCGATCGGCTTCACCCTGCGCCGCCGCTCGCCCGTCCTCCTGGTGCGCAGCCCAGGAACATCCCGCGAGGCGAGGGCGTTGTGACTCACGACGAGATCCGCGAGGCGCGCTCTCGCGCCCGGACGAAGGAGGTGACGGCCGTGACCCGCACACTCCACGCCGTCCACCTCCACTCCCGGCCCCACATCGATCTCCAGCGCGTGGCCGGCGCGCTCTGTTGCTCCTGACCCGTCGCCCAGCCGCCGTGCCCCCCTGTGTGCGGGCCGGTGATCTCGTACGGACCTCCAGGAAGGCACCCACTCGTGTCCCCATCTCCCGCACCCTCCCTGCACCTTGCCGTCGCCCTGGACGGCACCGGCTGGCATCCGGCCTCCTGGCGCGAGCCGGTTGCCCGGCCCCGTGACCTGTTCACCGCCGGATACTGGGCCGACCTGGTCGCCGAGGCCGAACGTGGCCTGCTCGACTTCGTGACCATCGAGGACGGCCTCGGCCCGCAGTCCTCCCACTTCCTCGAACCGGACGAGCGCACCGACCAGGTGCGCGGCCGCCTGGACGCCGTGCTGATCGCGGCGCGCGTCGCCCCGCTGTCCCGGCACATCGGTCTGGTCCCGACCGCGGTGGTCACGCACACGGAGCCGTTCCACCTCTCCAAGGCGATCGCCACCCTCGACTACGTGAGCACCGGCCGCGCGGGAGTCAGGGTGCAGATCACCGCCCGCCCGAACGAGGCCGCGCACTTCGGCCGCCGCACCATCCCCCGCATCGAGGCCTACGACAGCCCGGACACCCGGGACCTGGTGGCCGACCTCTTCGACGAGGCCGCCGACCACGTGGAGGTCGTGCGCCGCCTCTGGGACAGCTGGGAGGACGACGCGGAGATCCGGGACGTCACCACCGGCCGCTTCGTCGACCGCGACAAGCTCCACCACATCGACTTCCAGGGCCGGCACTTCAGCGTCAAGGGGCCCTCCATCACGCCCCGCCCGCCGCAGGGCCAGCCGCTGGTCAGCGCCCTCGCGCACGACACCGTCCCGTACCGGCTGGTGGCCCGCGCGGCCGACATCGGCTACGTCACCCCGCACGACACCGACCAGGCCCGGGCGATCGTCGCCGAGATCCGGGCCGAGCAGGAGACGGCCGGCTGCGCCGACGAGTCCCTGCACGTCTTCGGGGACCTGGTGGTCTTCCTCGACGACGACCCGGCCGAGGCGGCGGCCCGCCGGGACCGTCTCGACGCGCTCGCGGGGGAGCCGTACACCAGCGACGCCCGCATCTTCACCGGATCCCCTTCCCAACTCGCCGACCTGCTGCTGGAGTTGGCGTCGGCCGGTCTCACCGGCTTCCGGCTCCGCCCGGCCGTCCTCGGCCACGACCTCCCGGCGATCACCCGCGGCCTGGTCCCCGAACTCCAGCGCCGCGACGTCTTCCGCCGCGCCTACGAGGCCGACACCCTGCGCGGACTGCTGGGCCTGCCCCGCCCCGCCAACCGCTACGCCGCAGCCTGAGCCGGAAGGACCGCAGACCCATGAGCAAGCCCCTGAAGCAGATCCATCTGGCCGCCCATTTCCCCGGCGTCAACAACACCACCGTCTGGAGCGACCCCGAAGCCGGCAGCCACATCGAGTTCAGCTCCTTCGCCCACTTCGCGCGGACCGCCGAGCGCGCCAAGTTCGACTTCCTGTTCCTCGCCGAGGGGCTCCGGCTGCGCGAACAGGGCGGAAAGATCTACGACTTGGACGTCGTCGGCCGCCCCGACACCTTCACCGTCCTCGCCGCGCTCGCCGCCGTCACCGAGCACCTCGGCCTGACCGGCACCATCAACTCCACCTTCAACGAGCCCTACGAGGTCGCCCGGCAGTTCGCGAGCCTCGACCACCTCTCCGGCGGCCGCTCCGCCTGGAACGTCGTCACCTCCTGGGACGCCTTCACCGGCGAGAACTTCCGCCGCGGCGGCTTCCTCCCGCAGGAAGAGCGCTACTCCCGCGCCAAGGAGTTCCTGGCCACCGCGAACGAACTCTTCGACTCCTGGCAGGGCGACGAGATCCTCGCCGACCAGGGCACCGGCACCTTCCTGCGGGACGCGAAGGCCGGCTCCTTCGTCCACACCGGTCAACACTTCGACATCCACGGGCAGTTCAACGTGCCCCGCTCCCCGCAGGGCCGCCCGGTCGTCTTCCAGGCCGGCGACTCGGAGGAGGGACGCGAGTTCGCCGCCGCGGGCGCCGACGCGATCTTCAGCCGGTACGCCACCCTCGACGCGGGCCGTGCCTTCTACACGGACGTCAAGAACCGCCTCGCCAGGTACGGCCGCCGCCACGACCAACTCAAGATCCTGCCCGCCGCGAGCTTCGTCCTCGGTGACACCGACGCGGACGCCGAGGAGATCGCCAAGGACGTCCGCCGCCAGCAGGTCAGCGGCGCCACCGCCCTCAAGCACCTGGAGTTCGTGTGGAACCGGGACCTGTCCTCGTACGACCCCGACGGCCCGCTCCCCGACATCGACCCGGACCTCGGCGAGCACCACATCGCCCGCGGTCGGGCCCAGGTGCGCATGTACCGGGATCCGCTGGCCACCGCCCGCGAGTGGCGCGAGCTCGCCGCCGCCCACAACTGGTCGATCCGCGACCTGGTCATCGAGACCGGCAACCGCCAGAACTTCGTGGGCTCCCCGGCCACCGTGGCCAGGACCATCAACGACTTCGTCCAGTCCGACGCCAGTGACGGCTTCATCCTCGTCCCGCACATCACCCCGACCGGCCTCGACGTCTTCGCCGACAAGGTCGTCCCCCTGCTCCAGGAACAGGGCGTGTTCCGCACCGAGTACCAGGGCCCGACCCTGCGCGACCACCTCGGGCTCGCCCACCCGGACGACGTACGGGGCGAGCAGCGGGCGGCGTCGTGAAGTCCCTCTCGATCACCGGGGGTTCGCGTCATTCCGCCCAGTCGAGCTGATGCTCGGGAGTGCCCACCGAGCGGCCGTACGCGATCGCTTCGGCGCGGCCCGCCTCGTCGCCGCGCCGGTAGCGGAAGACCTTCCCGGCGAAGACGACCACGCGCTCGTCGCCGGCGGTGAAGTCGGCGTACCAGCCGTTCTCCGGCTCCAGCGCGGCGGCGAAGGCGTCCGTGAGAGCGGCGATGTCCTCGCCGTCGCCCTCCCACTCGACGAACGTCCACAGCCGGGGCTGTCCGTCGGTGGCGCTCGAACCGAGATCGACCCGGCTGACCTTGAGGAGCCGCAGTCCGCGCGGCTCGAACACGGCGCCGGGACGGAGGCTTTCGCCGATGACGTATCCGGTGATCACGTGCTGTCTCCCTGACGGTCGATGCCCTGTGTGCGGACGAGGCTACGACCCATGACTGACATCCCGGCATGGGTCGGGGGGGGGGGCCCGCCCCCCCAGGGGGCGGGCGCCCCCCCCCGCCCCCGCCCCCGGGGCGGCGGCGCCCCCGCGGCACATCCCGAGGGAGCCAGAAATGAGCCAGCACCTCCCGCCCGGCCAG